>CAZKXC010000033.1:0-13355 GCA_964556645.1 uncultured Halobellus sp. | reverse complement strand
TTTCGGTATCGTCGGCGCCTGAGGCGTTTTTTCTCGCGTCGACGTCCAGCCCGACATTCATCTCCTCGCCCGGGGCGAGTTGTAGTCGGCCGCCGTTCTTGCCGGACCCGCCGGAGTACGGAACGTCCGCGTCCGGGTCGTAACTGAACCCCTCTGGAATCGCTGCGCCTGTCTTCCCGGTCAGCCCGCCGGATTCGATCCAGAGTTTGGATACGGTCTCCTCGTCGAGACCTGGAACACTAACCCCTGCGGGCGGAACCAGTCCGGTTATCGAGAGCCGTTGTTTCGTTCCGTCCGTTCCTGGGACGAGAGCGATGGCGCTGATGACCTGAAATCCCGGCTTGCTCGTCACTTTAACCGGTCCACGGAAGAAGTTGATCGGGCCATTAAGATCGCCGAAGTCACCGCCCTGCTCGGCGTCTTTGATCCACACGACCTGGGTGTCGCCCGACTGATTCCGAATTCTGAACAGGTCGTCGACGGTCGACCGCGCCTCGGCGTTGAACCCCTCGGCACTCATCTCGTCGAAGTCGATGCTGATCGCGCCGCCGTTCTCGTCGACGAACTGCCCGTTCTCCTCGCCGGGAGTTATGCCCAACACACCGTCGGAGTCGCTAACCACACTGACATTTGCTTCCCTGTCCGCCCATACCGCTACCGAAGCCCCACTGCCGATCGCGCCGGCCATACCGGCCGCAGCCGATCCGAACGCAGCGAGATAGGTTCGTCGTTTCACGATGATCCCGCGAGCCGATGACGGCTCACACGTAACAACCGCGTAATACACTTCAGTATTATTCGGTCGATTACCGGTGTCAGATTCTGATAATGGGTCAAGCAGTGCCTGAACTCGTGTCAAGCGGTGCCTGAACCCCGGGTTGACCGCAGTGACCCGGACTCAGTCGGATCCCAGCGGGTCGAGCCGGCGTCGCCGCGGCGGTCCCGACCGTTGGACGTGATCGATTCCGGGTTCGGCGCTCCGGTCGAGCCACCTTTTTGTTCATACGCGTACAGGTGTGGGTATGCGATCGAGAGTCGGAGACGCGTTCTCCCGGCGGTCGATGCTTCGCGCTGGTGCCGCCGGACTGGTAGCAGGGGTCGCGGGGTGTCAGGGCGGGTCGAGCGGCGAGGCGATCGACGACTCGGAGCCGCTCATCACCCACGAGCGGTTCGGCCGAGGGGCGACCGCGCTGACGTATCAGACCAGCACGTTCTACACCCCCGTCGAAGACGAGAGCGACCAGCCCGCGGCCGCGCCGGCGTTGCGGGCACAACACGAAGAATGGGCCGAAAACCACCCGGAGTACCGGATCGAGGTGTCGTATCCGGCGTTCGGACAGTGGAAAGACGACCTGCTGACCCGCGCGTCGGAGGGCGGTCTCCCGGACGGGTCGACGCTGGACTCGTTTTGGGTGCCGGAGTTCTACGAGCACCTCGAGCCGTTGAACGACCACGTCGACGACATCGACGACTTCTTTCCGTTCGTGAGAGAAACCGCGATGCGTGACGGCGACCTCCTCGCCGCGTGGAAGTACACCGGCTGCCGGTGTCTCTACTACCGGCAGGACCTCCTCGACCGGTACAACGACGGCGACCCCCCGGAGACCTGGGAGGAACTGATCGCCGTCGGCGGCGACATCGCGGACAACGAGGAGCTCACGGCGTTCATGTTCACCCCGTCGGCGCTGGCGAACCTCCCGCACTTCTGGGCGCAGGGCGGCGAGCTCGTCGACGAGGAGGGAGCGCCGGTGTTGGACGACGACCCGAACCGGTCGGCGCTGGTCGGCGCGCTGGCGTTCATCCGGGAGCTGGTGGAATCGGGCGTCACCCCGCAACGAACCGCGAACGTCTCCGCGGTCGAAGACCTCCCGCGTGAGGGCCGGAACGACCAGCTCGCGATGTTCATCGGGAACAACGACCAGATCGAGCGCAACCTGAAGAACGTGGTCGAGGAGGACGACTCGATCCCGGACGACCAGTGGGAGCGGTGGCAGGTGGCGAAGATCCCGCGCCCCGCGGACGGCTCGCACGCGACCGGCGTCGGCGGATGGACCGACGCGACGTTCATCGGTTCTGACGCGCCGGACGCGGACGTCGACGCGATGAAGTCGTTCATCGGAAAGTTCGTCGAGCCGGCGTCGATGGGGCGGTACTGCGAGTCGGCCGCCCTGCTCCCGACGCGCGAGTCGTTGTACGAGGACGACGACCTCTTCGCGTCGGACACGTTCGTGTATCAGGACCGGTTCAGAGAGTTTCTCCAGGACGGCGTCGCGCGGCCGGCGTTCCCCATCTATCCGACCATCGCGGACGAGTACGAGACCGCCATCGAGCGCGTGATAACCGACCAGGCGACGCCGACGGAGGCGGCCGAGTCGATGATCCAGAACGTCAACGAGACGTATTCGGCTCCATGAGCGCCGCTCCGCGTCTCGGCCGGCCCGACGCGTCTCGGCGGGAACCGGCGACGAGCCATCGTCATGTCGAGTGACGCCGTCGGCGCCGGGGTGAGCGCGTCCGCCCGTCGGGCCTGGCGCGCGATGGTCGACCACCCGCTGCCGTGGCTGTTCCCGACCCTGCTCGCGCTCGCCGTGTTCCAGCTGTATCCGATGGTGGAGGCGATCCGGCTGAGCTTCACGAACGCGAGTCTCGTCAGCGACCAGTCGCGCTACGTCGGCCTCGCTCAGTACGCGCGTCTCGTCGCCGACCCGGAGTTTTACGCGATGCTACGGGTCACCGGCATCTTCGCGTTCTCGAGTGTCGTGTTACACGTGCTCCTCGGACTGCTGCTCGCGTTGGCTATCGACTACGGGGTCCGGCGCGGGCTCGCCGGCCACCTCACCACCCGGGTGTCGGTGTTGCTCGCGTGGATCATCCCCGGCATCATCATCGGACTCGTCTGGAAGGTGTTGCTCATCGAGAGCCAGTTCGGCGCCGTCAACCACTTTCTCGGCATGCTCGACGTCGGACCGATCCCCTTCCGCTCGAACCCGACCCTCGCGCTCGTCTCGACCGTGGTCGCCGGAACGTGGCGCGGCACCGCGTTCTCGATGATCATGATCTACGGCGGGCTCCAACGCATCCCACAACGGCTGTACGAGGCGGCGCGCGTCGACGGCGCGGGACGGGTCGCGCGGTTCCGACACGTCACCCTGCCACAGCTGCAGTCCGTCTTGTTCGTAACGACCGTGCTCGTGACGATATACGCGTTGAACACCTTCGACCTGATATTCGCGCTCACCGGCGGCGGTCCCGGCCGCGCGACCGAGGTGCTCGCGTTGTTCATGTATCAGGAGGCGTTCGGCACGTACGCGCTCGGCAGGGGAGCGGCGATCGCCGTCGTCATGCTCGGGATCAACCTCACCGTCACCGCGGTGTACCTTCGGACGTTCGACGTGTGGGAGGAGCTATGAGCGGCGACTCGGCCGAACGAGCCGACGGCGGCACCGCGGACGGCGACCCCGTGGTCGCCGACCGGCTCACGACTCCCGACCGGGTGCGCGATCGACTCGGCGGGATTCCCTCTCTCTCCGAGTTGACGCTCGTCGACGCCTCGGTCTGGCTGGTGTACGCGGTCGCGGTCGGCTTCTTCGTGTTCCCGGTGTTGTGGGTGGTCTCCGTGAGCCTCCGGCCGCCCGGCGAGCTGTTCAGCTACCCGTTTCGGCTGCTTCCCGCTGAGGTCTCGACGGTCGCGTACCGCCGCGTGTTTCGAGAGGGGATGGTGTTGTGGCTGGCGAACTCGACGCTCGTGACGGTGTTGAGCGTCGGCGGGATCGTCGCCGTCGCCACGCCGGCGGCGTACGCGTTCTCCCGGTTCGAGTTCCGTGGGCGCCGCAAGCTGCTCGGGCTCGTGTTGTTGTTTCAGATGATCTCGCCGGTGATCATCATCGTTCCGTTGTACTCGGTGATGTCGACGCTCGGGCTGGTTCGGTCGCGGATCGGGCTCGTCCTGTTGTACGTCGGCATCCAGACGCCGTTTTCGATCTGGCTGTTGAAAGGCTACTTCGACACCGTGCCGGTAGAGCTCGACTACGCCGCCCGGATCGACGGCTGCAATCGGCTCCAGACGCTCAGACACGTGTTGTTGCGCCCGGTGGCGCCGGGGATCGCCGTCGTCTGCATCTTCAACACCGTGCTCACGTGGTCGGAGTTCGTGCTGGCGTACACCGTGATCGGCACCGAAAGCGAGCTCTACACCATCTCGATCGGCATCTACAACTTCCAGAACCAGTTCGGCAGCGACTGGCGCGCCATCGCGGCCGCCAGCGTCGTCGGTATGCTTCCGTTGATCGCGGTCTTCGTCGTGTTGCAACGCTACTTCGTGAAGGGACTTGTCGAGGGGTCGTTCAAGGGCCAATGAGCGACTCACGCGACGAGCCCTCGCGCGGACACGTCGAACTCCGCGGGCTCACGAAACGCTACGGGACGGCGGCCACGGCCGTCGAGAACCTCTCGCTGTCGTTGTCGAAGGGCGAACTGCTCGTGCTCGTCGGCCCCTCCGGCTGCGGGAAGTCGACGACCCTTCGGTGTATCGCCGGGCTCGAAGATCCCTCCGAGGGAGACGTTCGGATCGCCGGCGAATCGGTGGTCGGCGCGACGCCCGAGGAGCGGGCGATCGCGATGGTGTTTCAAAACTACGCGTTGTACCCGCACAAGACGGCCAGAGAGAACATCGGCTTCGGGCTCAAGATGACGACGGACCGGTCGTCGGAGGCGATCGAACGCGAGGTCGGCCGGGTCGCGGACACGCTCGGCATCGACGACCTGCTCGAAAAGAAGCCGAAGTCGTTGTCGGGGGGCCAACAACAACGGGTCGCGCTCGGCCGGGCGATCGTCCGCGATCCCGAGGTGTTCCTGCTCGACGAGCCGCTCTCGAACCTCGATGCGACGCTCCGGTCCAGAATGCGGACCGAGATACAGGAGCTCCAACGGTCGCTCGACGTCACGACGGTGTACGTCACACACGACCAGACCGAGGCGATGACGATCGGCGACAGAATCGCGGTGCTGCGCGACGGCCGCCTCCAGCAGGTGGCCGAGCCGATGGCGTGTTACCGCCGCCCCGCGAACCGGTTCGTCGCGTCGTTCATCGGCGAGCCCTCGATGAACTTCTTCGAGTGTCGCGTCGACGCCGCCTCGTCGCGGCTCGACGGTCCGATCGCGTATCCCGCGACCGACTCGCTCGTACGGGCGGCCCGCGACGCCGCCGGCGGCCGCGTCGTTCTCGGGATCCGGCCGGAGTCGGTCACGCTCGGCGGGGACACCGCCACGTTCGAGGGGCGCGTGGACCTCATCGAGCCCGTCGGCGAGCGGTCGCTGCTCTACGTCTCGCTTCGGGACGGCCCGACGGTGACGGCCTCGGTGCCGGGAGACGTCGCCGTCGCCGAGACCGACCGCCTCACGATCGGTATCCCGCCGCGGCGCGTCCACCTGTTCGACGCCGACACCGGGACCGCGCTCCGGCACCCGACCGAGACGCCGGGCGACGGCGGCGGCCTGACCGATCGAGACGGGTGAGCCACGGCGCTCGCGTCGCCGCCGGAGAACGGCCATCGGCAGGGCGCTCGCGCCGACGCGGGCGGCCGGCGACCGAAGCGTTATCACCGACACCGACCTGAGCCGCCGTGTGAAGCTTCCAGCGGTCGTGCGGTCGCTCGTGGAAACCGACCTCGACGCCTACGAGGTCCGCGAGCGCCTCGACGAGGGTGACCTCCACGCCGTGTTCGGCGTGGTCGACGCCTCCGGCGCGGAGTACGTGTTGAAGATCGCCGCCGACACCGACCGGAACCGGCGGCGAATCGCCCACGAGGCGGCCGTCGCGGACTCGCTTCGGACCTACCCGTTCGTGCCAGCCGTGGTTCGCTCCGGCGCCACGGAGTCACACGCGTACGTGTTGTTCGACCGCGTCGACGGCCACGAGCGCTGGGGAGACGCCCGGTGGGAGTCGGCCGCCGCTCGGACGCTCGGCGAGACGCTCCGGCGGCTCCACGCCGAGGTCGACCCGGGGGAGTCGTGGCGACCGCCCGGAAGCGTCGGGTCCTCGCCGGCGGACCGGGTGAACGCGGCGGTCGCCGACGCGTCACACGAGCTGCGCGCCGGCGACCGCCGCGAGCTGACGGGAGTGCTCAGGGACGCCGCGGCCGTCGTGCGCGAGACGTCGCCCGCGGTCGGCGCGACCCACGGCGACGTGACCGTCGGCAACGTGTTGTTCGACGCGGACGCCGAGTCGTGCACGCTCGTCGACTGGGAGATGGCGGCGCGGTTCGACGGCTACTTCGACGCGGCGAAAGCCGAGCTGTGGCTGTTTCAGCTGTTCAGCCCGCTGTTTTCGCTTTCGGAGTCCTCGGTCGTGGCCGCGTTCAGGGAGGCGTACGGAGCGTCGCCGACGGCCGTCAGACGAATCCGGGCGCACAAGCTCCTCCAGCTGTGTCAGATGATTCCTCGGATCGAGCGGCTCGGCCCGTACAGCAGCTGGGAGCGGCGGCTGGACGCGTCCTGTCTCGAGCACGTGGAGTCGGTGCTCGAACGGACGATTCGCGAGTGTTCGTTTCTGTCCGACCCGCCGTAATCGCCGGATCCGACAGGGCGTCTCGACGGCGGGAACTGCGCCGGCCCCGACCGTCACTCCTCGGCGTCCGTCTTCGTCTTCTCGAGCAGGAGCTTGACCGTTCGGACGGCGGACGTGAGGTCCGAGTCCGCGCCGAACTCCCCTCGCTCGGCCTTCCGAACGAACGCCTCAAGCCGCTCGCGGTTCCCCACGACGTCCGGATCGGCGGTCCAGTCGGTGGTCGTCCCGGCGGAGAATCCGACCGACAGATCGATCCGGATGGGTTCGTCGTCGGCGTCCGTGTTTCCGTTCTCGCTCATCGGTGGCGCGGTGGCTCAACCGTTTCGGGCGACGGTCGGGCGGCGTTCGTTCTGTCGCCGGCTCGACGCCTGTCCGCCGTGCCGGCCGCGTGAGTCCACAGAGGGCATGATGTTGTATGATAATAGTTAACAATAAACTTATCACTTTCGCCGGGCGGTCCGCTCCGGCGACGGGCTGACGCCCCCGGCTCAGCGCCCGTCGGCGACCCGTTCGCCGACGTCGAGCCCGTTCGCGAGCGCGGCGTGAAGCCGGGCCTCGCCCGCGACCCAGTCGCCCAGACAGTACAGGTCGTGGTCCGTGGCGGCGTCGATCGGACCGCGTTCTGCGCCCTCTTCGGGCATCGCGTACCGCCATCCCTGGTGGTCCGTCCAGTCGGGGTCGGCGAGGCGGTCGTCGCCGACGATCTCGGCCGCGTGGCCGGCCAACTCGGCGACGTTGTCCGCGGGGTCGCGGTCGTAGTGTTCCGCGGACCACTCGCCGCCCGCCTGAACGACCAGCAGCGACTCGCCGTCGGGGACGTGGCCGGCCTTGCACTCCTCTCGAGAAATCCAGCCGACAGCGTGTGCTTTGTCCGTGTTGACCAGCCCGTAGTACGGCCGGTCGAGCTCGAACGGATAGTGGAGCACCGCCGTCCAGACGGTCCGATAGGGGACGGCCGCGGCGGCCGCCCGAAGCTCCTCGCGAACGGGCGATTCCCACGCCGCGTCGGCCAGGAGGTCGGCCGTCTGCGGCGCCGGCGGGTTCATCAACAACGCGTCGAAGGGCCCCCACGAGTCGCCGTCGGCGTCGACGACGCTCCACGAGTCCCCGTGGCGCCGGACCGTCTCGACGCGGGTGCGTCGGTGAACCGTCGCGTCCGTCCCGCCGAACAACCGTTTCGCGATCTGCGTGAGCCCGCGCCGGTAGCTCCACTTGTGCTCGTCGGCGTCCCGGCCCGGCGACACCTCGCCCGACTCGTCGAAGACGTAGATCGGCTCGGTCGCGTCGACCATCCCCTCGTCGTCGAGCGTCTCGGTGACGAGGTCGACGACGCGCTCGTCGTCGGCCTTGAGGTAGTTCGCGCCGTAATCGTACACGAGGCCGCGGTCGTCGTTCCGGCGGGTCGCCGCCCGCCCACAGAGCCCGCCGGACTTTTCTAACACCGTGATGTCGGCGTCCGGGACCGCGCCGTCGAGAACGTGTGTCGCCGCCGCCGCGGCCGCGCCCGCGCCGACGATTCCGATGGTGGTCATCCGTACCGCCGTGTTGGGTCTCAGACGGGTAACAGTTGTCGGCGGCGGCCGAGAAAGGCCGCTACCCGCGGACGGTCCGTCGCCGACCCCGTCGGCTCACTTCTCGATGATGCTTTCTTGGACGGCCTCGCCGAAGTGGCGGGCGACGTCCTCGTAGTAGATCAGCGCCTCGTCGCCCGCCTCGAGGTCGGTGACCGCGGTTCGGCCGTCTCTGGTGGCGAGTTTGATCGTCTCGGCGTTCTGAATCAGCGTCTCGACCCGGTCGACCCCTTCGTCGGTCTCGACCTCCGCCTGGACGCGGAACATCGGCCGCTTTTCGATTTTGACGCGGCCGACGACCGCCTCGCGCGAGTGGCCGTCCACGTCGACCACCTGTACGTCGTCGCCGCTCGACAGCTCCGCGAGATAGTTGGTGCCGCCCTCGGCGTTGCGGACGTACGCGTGGACCGCGCCCGCGTTCACCCGGAACGGACGCGACTCGACGTACGGCGACTCCGCGGTCTCCGCGTGAACGAAAAACAGCCCGCGCGACATCGAGCCGACGAGCATCCCCTCGTCGTCGGTCATCAGCGAGCCGGTGTCGATACACACTCGGTCGGCCATCCCCGTCCGTTCGACGGCGGTCACCTCGGCGTACCGAAGCTCGAGCGATTCGCGGTCGGCGGCGTCGCGGGCCTCGACCGCTCCGCGGATCTCGTCGGCGGAGTCGGCGTCGAGCAGGACGCCGTCGGCGCCGATCTCGAGCGTTTCGAAGGCGGTCCGGGCCTCGGCCGCGGTCGTCGCCCCCGCGACGAGGTCGGTCTCCTCGCCGACGCGCGCGATGAGGTTCTCGAGGGGGATGATCGACCAGTCCTCGCCGACGACGACGGTGAAGTCCGCGGCGGCCGCCGCCTCCTCGGCGAACGCCTCGTACTCCGTGCCGAGCACGCGGACGTACGCGCCCTGTGCGCGGTCGTCGCGCCGGCGGAGCGTGGTGAGGTCCGCCGAGCCGGCGAAGTCGTCCGGCAGGTCGATCGTGCCGTCCCCCTCGCCGCCCTTCCCGACGAAGTAGGCGTCGGCGTCGGCGCTGGTGTCGTCGCCGTCGACGACGTCCGCGTCCGCGAGAAACGCCGCCACCCTGATCTCGCCGAGCTCTCTGACGCGCCCGACGTCGGCCTCGTCGACGAGCACCCAGTCGGCCCCGGCCTCGATGGCGGTCGTGATTCGTCGCTTTCGCGTCTCCCAGTCGCCGACGCTGTCGTCGGCTTTGACCCAGACCGTGCGTGTCATTATCCACACCTCACGGCGGCCGGGCTTGAAAACTGCGGAAGGCAGCGGGGACGCCGCACCGGCGAGACGACCGCCGCTACGCCTCGAGAAAGCCGCCCGCTCGCAGCGCCTCGTCGACGCCGGCGTCGTCGTGGACGACCGCCGACACCGCGTTCGCGATCCCTTCCGGGTCGACGTGTTGGAAGATCGACCGCCCCATCGAGACGCCGGCCGCGCCGCCGTCCATCGCGCCGCGAACCATCTCGACGGTCTCGCGGTCGGTCCCCTTCGACCCCCCGGCGATGACCACCGGCAGCCGCGTCGACTCCGTCACCCGGCCGAACGAGTCGCCGTCGCCCGAGTAGCCGGTCTTCACCACGTCGGCTCCGAGCTCCTCGGCGAGCCGGACGGCGTGACCGAGCGACTCGGGGTCCGTGCCGTCGACGCCGGGACCGCGGGCGTACGCCATCGCGAGCACGGGGAGCCCGAGGCCCGCGGCGTCGTCGGAGAGCGCGGCCAGCTCCTCGATCTGGTCCGGCTCGTGGTCGGAGCCGACGTTGATGTGAAAGGAGACGGCGTCCGCGCCGGCCCGGACGGCCGCCTCGGCGTCGGCCGTGAGCCGCTTGTCGTTCTCGTCGGGCCCGATCGTCGTCGAGGCGTTCACGTGGACGATGTAGCCCGCGTCGTTTTTGTTCGGGTGAACGCGCGGCGCGACCCCCTTCTGGGTGAGCACCGCGTCCGCCCCGCCGCGCGTGACGCCGTCGATCGTCGACTCGATGTCGACGAGTCCCCTCACCGCTCCCATGGTTATGCCGTGGTCCATCGGGACGATGAGGTAGTGATCGTTCGTGGAGATCCGGTCGAGTCGTGCCGAGAGTCCTGCTGTCATTGTGGATCGGTCTTGTGTGAGCGTGTGTCAAAGGGAGATAAGTCGGTTTCGTTCCGGGACGTATTGGCTCCAACCCGACCGGGTGGCGTTATCGCGACTCGGGCGCGCCCGCGCGAGCCGCGTAGCCGCGCTCGGCGCCCGTCTTCAGCTCCCGCGAGAGCGACTCGAGCCGGTCGGCGACCGTCGCGACCGGGAGGTCGGTCTCGTCGCCGTCGGCCACGATGTCGACCAGCGCGGAGCCGACGATGATCCCGTCCGCGCCGCTCGCGACGATGCGCTCGGCCTGTTCGCCCGTCGAGATTCCGAAGCCGACCGCCTTGGGCACGTCGTAGCCGCTGAGACGGTCGAGGCTTTCTGCCGTCCGGTCGGAGACGTCGCTTTTCGCGCCCGTCGTTCCGAGCCGCGCCTGAACGTAGACGTAGCCGGACACCCGGCTCATGATGTCCGCCAGCCGGTCGCCCTTCGTCGTCGGCGCGACGATGAACACCAGGTCCAGTCCGCACTCGTCACACGCCGTTCGCAGCGGGTCGGCCTCCTCGGCCGGCAGGTCGGGAACGACGAAGCCTTCGATGCCGGCCGCCGCCGCCGCCTCGACGAACGCCCGGGGGCCACCGCTGCTCGCGGCGTCGCCCGCTTCCGGACCGGTCGCGTCCTCGTCGCCGTACTGATAGATCAGGTTGTAGTACGTCATACAGACGAGCGGCGCGTCGACGTCAAGATCTTCGACGAACTCGAGAAACCGGGTCGGCGTCATCCCGCCTTCCAGCGCGCGGACGACCGCACCCTGGATCGTCGGTCCCTCGGCGATCGGCTCCGAGAAGGGGAGCCCGAGCTCTATCACGTCGGCTCCGCCGCGGTCGAGCGCCTCGACGTACTCCAACGAGGCCTCGTAACTGGGGTCGCCGACCGCGAGGTACGGCACGTACGCCGGCCCGCCCTCGAACGCCTCGGCGATGGCCGCGCTGTTCCCGGCGTCGGGCACTCAGATCCCCTCCGTGAACATCGACATGTCGGGCGCGTTGTCGAGGTCGCGTTTGTCCGTTTCCTCGATCGCCGCGTCGAGGTCCTTGTCGCCGCGGCCCGAGACGTTCACCACCACGCGGTCGCCGAGCGACTCCGTGTGATCCTCGAGGTAGCCGAACGCGTGAGCGGTTTCTAGCGCCGGAATGATCCCCTCGGTGTTCGAGAGTCGGTGGAACCCTTCCAGCGCGGCGTCGTCGTCCACGGCGACCGGGGTGACGCGCCCCTCGTCGACGAGGTACGCGAGTTCCGGCCCGACGCCCGCGTAGTCGAGCCCGGAAGAGACCGAGTGGCTCTCCATGATCTGGCCGTCGGAGTCCTGAAGCAGTTTGGTGCGCGCGCCGTGGAGCACCCCCTCGTCGCCGGTGAAAAGCGACGCTGAGTTGGGCGCGACGCCCGCCTCCTCGTCCACCTCGAGCGTGGAGCCGCCCGCCTCGATGGCGTGGAGCGCGACCGACTCGTCGTCGACGAACGCGGTGAACGCCCCCATCGTGTTCGAGCCGCCGCCCGCGCAGGCGACCACGTCGGTTGGGAGGCCGCCCGTCTGCTCGCGGATCTGTCGGCGCGTCTCCTCTGAGATCACCGCGTGGAAGTCACGGACCATCACCGGGAACGGGTGCGGGCCGACGATGCTCCCGATGACGTAGTGGGTGTTCTCGACGGTGGTCGCCCAGTCGCGCATCGTCTCCGAGATGGCCTCCTTGAGCGTGCCGCGGCCCGCGGTGACCGGCGTCACCTCCGAGCCGTTCAGCTTCATCCGGAACACGTTGGGGCGCTGGCGGTTGATGTCGCGTTCGCCCATGTAGATCTCACACGGCATGTCGAGGTGGGCGGCCGCCATCGCGGTCGCGGTGCCGTGTTGGCCCGCGCCCGTCTCGGCGACGATCCGTTCTTTCCCCATGTACTTCGCCAACAGCACCTGGCCGAGGGCGTTGTTCAGCTTGTGTGCGCCCCCGTGGAGTAAGTCCTCGCGCTTGAGATAGATCTCTCGGCCGTAGCGCTCGGAGAGCCGGTCGGCGCGTTGCAGCGGCGTCGGCCGCCCGCCGAAGTCGGCGAGCCGCTCGCGGAACTCGTCCATGAAGCCGTCCTCGTTGTTGAGGACGTACCGCTCGTAGGCGTCGGTGAGTTCCTCGATCGCGGGCATCAGCGCCTCGGGAACGTACTGGCCGCCGTACCGGCCGAACTTCCCGTCGTCGCGTCCGCGGCGTCGCCCCGGTCGGGTCGTGGTGTCCGTCGCGTCCGTCGTCTCGCTCGTCGTGGATCCGGTTTCGCTCATGTGTGTGTCTCCGTGGTGTCGGCGTCGTTGGTCTCTTCGTCGTGCGTGACCCTATCGCTGGCGGTCGACGCACCGGTCTCGGCGCGTGTCAGTTCTCGCGTGTTCGCCTCGACGTCTCCGTCCATGATCGCGCTGCCGATCAGCAGGGCGTCGGCGCCGGCCTCGCGCATCCGGCGGACGTCCGCGGGGGAGCCGATGCCGCTCTCGGCGACGAGCGTGACGTCGTCGGGAGCGGCCGGCGCGACCGACTCGAACGTCTCGAGTTCCACCCGCAGCCGGGCGAGGTCGCGGTTGTTCACGCCGATGAACGTCGCGCCCGCGTCGACGGCGGCGGCGAGCTCCGCGCGGTCGTGAACCTCCACGAGAACCTGGAAGCCGCGGTCGCGGGCGGCGGCGAGCAGCGCCGGGAGATCGTCGCCGACGAACCGGGCGATCAACAGGATAAGGTCGCTCTCGACGGCGTCGAGCCCCGCCTCGTCGAGGACGAAGTCCTTGCGGAGGACCGGCACGTCGACCGCGTCGCGGACGCGCTCGAGCGTCGCCGCGCTCCCGCCGAAGTGGTCCGGCTCCGTGAGCACGCTCAGCGCGGCCGCCCCGCCGGCGACCATCTCTTCTGCGAGCGCGACCGGGTCGTCCTCGCGGGTTCCCGTCGTCGTCGGGCTGGTCGGTTTCACCTCGGCGATCACCGGCACGCGCCCGTCGGCTTCCGCCCGGTCGATGGCGGCGCGCAGGTCGCTGGGGTCGACGGCGACCGAGCCGCCGTCAGACCCCTCGCCTCGTTTCCCCGCCCGATCGCGTGCCGCCGACAGGATCGACCGCACTGCC
>CAZKXC010000032.1:0-22505 GCA_964556645.1 uncultured Halobellus sp. | reverse complement strand
GCGTCGACGCGGGCGTCGAACGCCACGCCGAGCCCGCACACGGCCATCACGGCGACGACGGACGCGGCGGCGACGGCGGAAGCGACCCCGGCAGCGGCGCGAGCCCCGGAAGCTCGGCGCACGGCGACCACCCACACAACGACGGCGACGCCGGCGGCGAGGGCGACCACCCGCACAACGACGGCGAGCCGGCGGCCCCCGAACCGTCCGACGAGGAGATCCGCGGCGAGCTCGCCGACCTCGACATCTACGCCGGCAAACCCCACGGCGAAGACGTGTTCGCCACGGTGTTATACAGCGAGGCGACCGTCGACGAGCTGTTCGACGAGGTCGAGGGGTTGCGCGCGAACTTCGACCACTACGGCACACACGTGAAGACGGCCGTCTACGAGGGCCGGGCCGTCGACCGCGCCGCCGTCGTCTCTATCTGGGAGACGGCGTCGGCCGCCGAGACCGCCGCCGGCTTCCTCTCGGAGCTGCCGGAGGTCGTGGGGCGCGCCGGCGAGGAGTCCGGCTTCGGGACGATGGGAATGTTCTACACCACGAAACCCGAGCGCCGCGCGGAGTTCGTCGAGACGTTCGACGGCGTCCAAGAGCTGTTGGCGGAGCTGGAAGGCCACGTCGAGACCGACCTGATGGTGAACGTCGAAGAAGAGACGGACATGTTCATCGCCAGCCAGTGGCGCGCGAAGGACGACGCGATGGCGTTTTTCGGCTCCGAGGAGTTCCGCGAGACCGTCGCGTTCGGCCGGGAGGTGTTGGCGGACCGCCCGCGACACGTCTTCCTGGCGTGAGAACGGCTCCGTTCCCGACCGCCCCGTTTTAACTTCCGCGTCGGCCAACGGTCGATCATGTTCGACACGATCGTGGTCGCGACGGACGGCTCCGACAGCGTCGGTCGGGCGGTCGACGTCGCGGTCGACCTCGCCGCTCGCTTCGACGCCGCGGTCCGCGCGTTGTACGTCGTCGACGCCGGCGAGGTGGAGTCGTCGCCCGACGAGGTTCGCGAGGACCTGCGTGCCGCTCTCGGCGACCGCGGCGAGCAGGCGCTCTCGACGGTCGTCGAGGCCGCCGCGGAACGCGACGGCGACCTCGACGTCACGACCGACGTGCGAGACGGCCGGCCCGCCGAGGAGGTGGTCTCACACGCCGACGCCGTGGACGCCGACCTCGTCGTCACCGGAACGCGCGGGCGGCACGGCGAGGACCGGTTTCTCATCGGCTCGGTCGCGGAGACCGTCGTCAGAACGTGTCCGGTGCCGGTGTTGACGGTGCGTCGGCTCACCGACGAGGACCCGCGCCGGGTCACGTTCTGAGCCGACGGCCGCGTCAGACGACCCGGTTTCGGAGGTCTCCGTCGTCCAGCCGGCGGGCGTTCTCGGCGAGGATGTCGGCGACGCGCTCGAAGTACTCCGGCGTGTGTCCGGCGTTGTGGGGCGTGATCGTGACGTCGGAGACCCCCCAGAGCGGATGCTCCTCCGGGAGGGGTTCGGGGTCGGTCACGTCGAGTGCCGCCCCGCGGATGTGGTTCTTGCGAAGCGCCGCGACGAGGGCGTCGGTGTCGACGACGCGTCCGCGGGCGATGTTGACGAGCACGGCGTCGGAACGCATCGTCCGGAGGACGTCGGCGTCGATCAGCGTCTCCGTCGCGTCGGAGAGCGGACACGCGAGCACGACGTACTCGGCGTCGGCGACCGCCTCGTGGATCCGGTCGAAGCCGTACACCTCGTCGGTCGGGCCGCCCTTCTCTGGCGTGTACCGGACGCCGACCGTGTCGACGTCGAACGCGGAGAGCCGGTCGACGACCGTCTCGCCGATCGCGCCCAGTCCGACGACGGCGACGCGGGAGCCGTACACCTCGGTCGTCGGATACGAGCGCCACTCGCGGCGCGCCTGTTGGCGGTGTGCGCGGTGGAACTCGCGGGCGTGGCCGATCATCGCGCCGACGACGTACTCCGCGATGTTCGGGCCGTGAACGCCCGAGGCGTTCGTCACCGCGACGCCGTGGTCCTCGAACGCCGTCGTCGGCAGGTGGCCCGTGCCGGCGTAGACGCAGGCGAACAGTTCCAGGTTCTCCGCGGCCGCGAGGTCCGCCTCGTCGAGCGCAGAGCCGGTCGCGATCCGCGCCCGAGACAGGTACTCGCGCTCCTCGGCCGGGGTCCGCGCGAGGGCGACCTCGTGGTCGGGAAGCCGGTCGCGGAGCACGTCCGCGTAGTCGCTGCCCTCGGCTCCGTGGATCTTCTGTCGCAAGACGACGATGTCGGGGTCGGTCACACCGGCCACACGACGAGCGATCATAAAAGGGTCGGCACAGCGGTCTCCGCTACCGGGACCACGGCGCGACGGGTCACCGGGCGGTGTCGGACGGCGTGATTTCGCTCGCGCGATCGATCGCCTGACGCTCCGGCGTCGGGTCGTGAAAAGTGCTCGGTCAGGGATTTGAACCCTGGTCGTCGGCTGTCTTCCGAACCGGCGCCACGGACGCCGCGTTCGTCGAAAGGCCAACATGATTGGCCGGACTACACCAACCGAGCGTACTATGATGATAGAACGCGCCGGTTTTAACTCTTCTCAACTCCGTCGGCCGTGAGACGACGCCTCACGGATCGACCGGAGGCAGAGACGACCGGATACATATATTTACGATACACTATGTATACGGAGCCGGCACGTGGAGCCAGGGCGTGAAACTCGCCTGGAGCCCGGTGATAGCCGATCAAACGTGTGAAACGGCACCACCGTGGCTATATATCTTGACCACGTTTAAGTCGGCCCGGCCACAACCCGCGGGCATGGAAACGCGGAAGGTGCAAGTCACCGGCGGTTCGACGTACACCGTCTCGATCCCCAAATCCTGGGCGACCGAAAACGACGTCGGGGCCGGCAGCGAGGTGGAGTTTTACCCCGACGGCGACTCGTTGTTTCTCACGCCACGAACGGAGACGGAACGAACCCGTGGCACCCTCGACGTCACCGATCTGACCGGGCAGGCGCTCACCCGTGCGGTGACGACGATGTACGTCAGCGGGTTCGACGTCATCGAACTGGAGGGCGGGGCGATCACCACGGACCAGCACGCGACGATCCGCGAGGCCGTCCAGAGCCTCGTCGGGCTCGAGGTGCTCGAGGAGACGCGCGATCGCGTCGTCATCAGGGACCTGCTCGACTCCTCGGAGCTGTCGATCCACAACGCCGTCACCCGGATGCGGCTGATCTCGTTGTCGATGCTCGACGACGCGATCACGGCGCTCTCCGAGCTGGATCACGACCTCGCGCGCGACGTGATCGGCCGCGACGACGACCTCGACCGGCTGTGGCTCGTCGTTTCGCGCATCTTCCGGGCGACGCTTCGGACGCCGAAGGCGGCCGAGGAGCTCGGACTCCCGCGCGAGGAGTGTTTCGACTACCACTCGAGCGCCCGCCAGCTCGAGCGGGTCGGCGACCACGCCACCAAGATCGCCCACCTCACGCTCAACATCGACGAGCCGTTGCCCGCCGACGTGAACGACGCCATCGACGACCTCCACGAGGACGCCGTCGAGGTGATCGACACGGCGATGGACGCGCTGCTCGCCGAGGACAACGACGAGGCGGCGCGGCTGGCCAACGAGGCGCGGACCGGCGTCCGGGCCATCGACGAGCGGGTCCGGGCCATCGACGAGCTGCTCCGCGGGCTCGACCCGACCCGCGCACAGCTGTTGGGGCTCGTCGTCGACTCGGTGCTTCGGTCCGCCGACTACGGCGGCAACGTCGCCGAGACCGCGCTCCAGAAGGCCGCACCGACCCCCTGACCGCGGGCGAACGCGTCGGACCGCGACGCGGTGGCGTGTCTTTTTGTTCGTGCGCGCCGGAGTCGGTCGCATGCCGGAGATCGAGCTGGGCGTCCCGAAGGGCGTTATCGAGTCGTTGCCGGAGGAGGACGGCACCGCCGAGCGAGACATGCGGCGTGCCATCGCCGGGATCCAGTCCCGGCTGAACGAGGAGGTCGACGGGACCGACCCAAGCGAGGCGGCGTCGGTCGTCGCGGACGCGGTCGAGCAGATGGAAGCGCAGGCGAGCACGTACCACGAGTTCGTCCCGGAGCTGCGCGCGTGGGGGCAGTCGCCGATCTACGCGATCGCCTGGCGAAACCTCTATCTCGAGCTGATCGGCCAGCTGCACGACCACGAGTGGCTCACCGCGGAGCTCGACCGCGAGCGAAACTTCCGGCTGGTCGACGACGGGATCCGGCTCTCTGATCTGTAGTTCTCGTTTCGGTCGCCGGCTTCGAAGAGAACGCCGGGGCGACCGCCTCAGACCGCGGGCTGGTCGCCGTCGGCGGACCGGGCGAGCCGAAACAGCCCGCCGAGCGCGACGCCCAGAAGGATCGTCGCCTCGATCCGGGCGGCGGTGTGGACCCACGGCCGCGGCTCCGCGTCTCCGGCGTTTCGGTACGCGACGCGGGTGAGCACGCGGACGAACGACTCGGGAGCGACGAGTTCGATCAGGCCGACGATTCCGACGACGAGGAGGAGTATGGCCCGCATGCTCGCTCATTTCCGGGCGAGGTGAAAAGCGATCCGGCCACGCGCGGAGAGACAGGTTTACGCCCCGGCCGAGACGTTCTCGGGCATGAGCGAGGACTACCGCACGGAGGAGGACAGCCTCGGCGAGGTTCAGGTGCCCGCGGACGCCTACTGGGGCGCACAGACGCAACGGGCCGTCGAGAACTTCCCCATCTCGGGAATCGGGTTCAGCCGGCGGTTCATTCGCGCGCTCGGCGTCGTAAAGAAGGCCGCGGCGCAGGCGAACCGCGACCTGGGGCTCGTCGACGACGACACCGCGGCGGCGATCGTCGCCGCCGCAGAGGAGGTGATCGCGGGCGACCACGACGACCAGTTCCCGGTCGACGTGTTCCAGACCGGCTCTGGCACCTCCTCGAACATGAACGCCAACGAGGTGATCGCCAACCGCGCCGCCGAGATCGCCGGGGCGGCGGTCGGCGACCGGGTCGTTCACCCGAACGACCACGTCAACTACGGACAATCCTCGAACGACGTGATTCCGACGGCGATGCACGTGGCCGCCCTGGAGGCCGTCGAGAAGGACCTCGTCCCCGCCCTGGAGGCGCTCCACGCCGAGTTGGAGGCGAAGGAGACGGCGTTCGACGGCGTGGTCAAAACCGGTCGGACCCACCTCCAGGACGCAACGCCGGTTCGGCTCGGCCAGGAGTTCGGCGGCTACCGGACGCAGGTGCAAAAGGGGATCGAACGCGTCACCGCCGCCGAGTCGAACCTGCGCGAGCTCGCGCTCGGCGGGACGGCCGTCGGAACCGGGCTGAACACCCATCCCGAGTTTCCGGGGCTCGCCGCGGAGTACATCTCGGAGGCCACGGGCACGGCGTTTCGCGAGGCGGAGAACCACTTCGAGGCGCAGGCGGCCCACGACGCGATGGCCGAGGCACACGGGGCGCTCCGGACGGTCGCCGGCAGCGTGAACAAGATCGCCAACGACCTGCGGCTGCTGGCGTCGGGGCCGCGCAACGGCCTCGGCGAGCTCGAACAGCCCGAGAACCAGCCCGGCTCCTCGATCATGCCCGGGAAGATCAACCCGGTGATCGCGGAATCGGTCAACCAGGTCCACAAGCAGGTCGTCGGCAACGACGCCGCCGTCTCCGCGGGCGCCGCCCGCGGCGAGCTCGAGTTGAACCTGTACAAGCCGGTCGTCGCGCACAACTTCCTCGAATCGGCCCAGCTCCTCTCGAACGTCGCCGAGGCGTTCGGCGAGCGGTTCGTCGCGAAGCTGGAGGCCAACGAGGACCACTGCCGCGAGCGCGTCGAGCGGTCGATGGCGCTGGCGACCGCGCTCAATCCGGCGATCGGCTACGACAAGGCGAGTACGGTCGCCAAGACAGCCCTGAAGGAGAACAAAAGCGTCCGAGAGGTAGCGGTCGCGGAGGGACACCTCACCGAAGCGGAGGCGGACGAGGTGCTCGACCCCGAGGCGATGACCCGCCGCGTCATCCTCGGCGACGACGAGTGAGCGTCCGGGGTCGGGCGGTCTCGTCGCCGGACTCGCCCGGCGCGTACCGCGCAGATCCGCTCGAATCCGGCTCGCGAGCCCGAATCGGCACCATTTAAGCCACAGTCGGTCCGCCTTCGAGGTGATGAAACTACACGAACACCAGGCAAAGGCGCGCTTCGCCGACGCCGGAATCCCGGTTCCGGAGTCCCGGCTCGCGACGACCGTCGACGAGGTGCTCGACGCCGTCGACGAGATCGGGTATCCGGCCGCGATCAAAGCGCAGGTCCACGTGGGCGGCCGCGGGAAGGCCGGCGGGATCGAGATCGCGACCGACCGCGAGTCGGCAGAACGGTACGCCGAGTCGATCCTCGGGATGGACCTGAAGGGATACACGGTCGAAACGGTCCTCGTCGAGGCCGGCGTCGACTTCGTCGACGAGCTGTACGTCGGGGTCACGATGGACCGCGGCGCGGGCGAGCCGGTGTTGATGGTGTCGACGGAAGGTGGGGTCGACATCGAGTCGGTCGCGGCGGAGACGCCGGACGCCATCGCGCGCGAACATATCGACCCCGCGTTCGGGCTCCACCCGTACCAGGCCCGAAAGGTCGTCTACGAGGCCGGCGTCGACGCCGACGTGGCGCTCGACGTCGCGTCGATCCTCTCGACGTTGTACGACCTGTACGAGGAGAACGACGCCTCGGAGATCGAGGTCAATCCCGTGATGATCACGCGCGACCGAAGCGTGGTCGCCGCGGACGCGGTGATGAACATCGACGCGGACGCGTTGTTCCGCCAGCCCGAGTTGGCCGAACTGGGCGAGGCGTCCTACGAGAACGACCTCGAGCGAAAGGCCGGCGAGTACGGCTTCGATTACGTCCGGCTGTCGGGCAACGTCGGCATCATCGGCAACGGCGCGGGTCTCGTGATGACGACGCTCGACCTGGTCGACCACTACGGCGGCGAGCCCGCCAACTTTCTCGACATCGGCGGCGGCGCGAAAGCCGAGCGCGTCACCCAGGCGCTCGACGTGGTCTTTTCCGATCCCAACGTCGACAGCGTCGTCTTCAACATCTTCGGGGGGATCACCCGCGGCGACGAGGTCGCAATGGGGATCAACGAGGCGCTCGACGGCCTCGAGGAGCTGCCGAAGCCCGTCGTCGTCCGGCTCGCGGGGACGAACGCCGCCGAGGGGATGGAGATACTGAACACCGACCTGATCGCGGTCGAGCGGACGCTTGAGGCGGCCGTCCAGCGCGCGGTGCGAGACGCCGCGGAGGTGGCACAGTGAGCGTCTTCGTCGACGACGACACCCGCGTGGTGGTCCAGGGGATCACCGGCGGCGAGGGGAGCTTCCACGCCCGACAGATGCTCGAGTACGGAACGAACGTCGTCGCCGGCGCGGTGCCGGGCAAGGGCGGCCAAGAGGCGGCGGGCGTCCCCGTCTACGACACCGTGAGCGAGGCCGCCGCCGCCGAGGACGCCGACGCCTCCGTGTTGTTCGTGCCGCCGGCGTTCGCCGCGGACGCGATCTTCGAGGCGCTCGACGCCGACCTCGACCTGGCGGTCGCGATCACCGAAGGGATCCCGACACAGGACATGGCGAAGGTGAAGAGACGGCTGGGCGAGACCGACACCCGGCTGCTGGGGCCGAACTGCCCCGGCATCATCACGCCCGGCGAGGCGAAACTCGGGATCCTCCCCGGGAACATCTTCGCGGACGGGACCGTCGGACTCGTCTCCCGGTCGGGCACCCTGACCTACCAGGTCGTCGACAACCTCACCGAGCGGGGGCTCGGCCAGTCGACCGCGATCGGCATCGGCGGCGACCCGATCATCGGCACCTCGTTCGTCGACGCGCTGGAGGCGTTCGAGGCCGACGCCGAGACCGACGCCGTCGTGATGTGCGGCGAGATCGGCGGCGAGGACGAAGAACAGGCGGCGCGGTTCATCGGCGAGTACATGGACACGCCGGTCGCCGGCTTCATCGCCGGGCGAACGGCCCCGCCGGGCAAGCGCATGGGCCACGCCGGTGCCATCGTCTCCGGCTCCGGAACGGGCACCGCACAGTCGAAGATCGACGCGCTCAACGACGCGGGCGTCCCCGTCGGCGACACCCCCGAAGAGGTCGCCGACCACGTCGAGAGTTTCCTGTAGGCGGCGGACCGGATATCCCGGCAAGGGGCGGGTGCTCGGGCAATCATCCGCACGGCGTCGCCGAGGCCGGGGCCGAGGATCGCTTCTCCGGTCGCCGGCTGACGTGCGCGGACGACGCACACCCGGACCATGATTATGCCCGCTTCGCTCCACCGATCCGTATGGACGACGACGCACGCGACCGACTCGAACCGCTCCCGCCGAGCGCCAAGCTCGTGTACTACGTGCTCGACGCCGAGGGACGGTTCGACCAGACGGGGCTCGCCGAGGAGACGCGGCTCTCGACGCGCACCGTCCGGTTCGCGGTCGAAAAGCTCGTCGAGGCCGGCCTCGTGGAGGAGGGATTCTGTCCCACCGACGCGCGCCGGTCGGTGTACGAGCCCGTCGACGCCGGGGACGCGGAGTCGGCCGCAAGCGGCACGCCGCCCGCGGTCGCCGCCGAGGACTGACCGGCCGATCCGCCGTGCTTTTCTCCGCGCGAGCACTAACATCGGTACTCGATGGCGACGTATCACATCGAAACGTACGGCTGTAGCTCGAACCGAGGTGAGAGCCGGGAGATAGAACGGGCGCTTCGCGACGGCGGCCACCGCCCAGCCGACGGTCCCGAAGACGCCGACGTCGCTATCTTGAACACCTGTACGGTCGTCGAGAAGACGGAACGGAACATGCTGCGGCGCGCCGCGGAGCTCGACGACGAGACGGCCGAACTCGTCGTCACCGGCTGTATGGCGCTCGCACAGGGCGACGCCTTCCGCGAGGCCGACATCGACGCCGAGATTCTCCACTGGGACGACGTGCCGAGCCACGTGCTCAACGGCGAGTGTCCGACGGTGACGCCGGACGCCGAGCCCGTCCTCGACGGCGTCATCGGCATTCTCCCCATCGCGCGCGGCTGTATGAGCAACTGCTCGTACTGCATCACCAAGTTCGCGACGGGACGGGTCGACTCCCCGCCGGTCGAGGAGAACGTCGCGAAGGCCCGCGCGCTGGTCCACGCGGGCGCAAAGGAGATCAGGGTGACCGGCCAGGACACCGGGGTGTACGGCTGGGACACCGGCGAACGAAAGCTGCCGGAGCTGCTCGACCGGATCTGTGACATCGACGG
This sequence comes from uncultured Halobellus sp., assembly GCA_964556645.1. Taxonomy (GTDB): domain Archaea; phylum Halobacteriota; class Halobacteria; order Halobacteriales; family Haloferacaceae; genus Halorubrum. The sequence goes on along the minus strand of CAZKXC010000032.1, from coordinate 13,240 downwards.
CGAGTTTCGGGTCAGACTCGGGATGGCGAACCCCGGCGGGATCCACGGGATCCACGAGGAGCTGGCCGACGTCTTCGCGCGAAACGAGACGCTGTACAACTTCATCCACGCGCCGGTTCAGTCGGGCAGCGACGCGGTGCTCGAAGAAATGCGCCGCCAGCACCGCGTCGACAAGTTCCGCGAGGTCGTCGCGACGTTCGACGACCGGCTCGACCACTGGACGCTCTCGACCGACTTCATCGTCGGGTTCCCCACCGAGACGGACGCCGACCACGAGCGATCGATGGACCTCCTCGCCGAGGTCCGCCCCGAGAAGATCAACGTCACCCGGTTTTCGAAGCGGCCCGGCACCGAGGCCGCCGACCTGAAGGGGCTCGGCGGGACGATAAAAAAGGAGCGCTCGAAGGCGATGTCGACGCTGAAGATGGAGGTCGTCGGCGAGGCGTACGAGTCGATGGTCGGCGAGACGTTCGAGGTGCTCGTCGTCGAGGCGGGCACCGGCGACTCGGTGAAGTGCCGGGACTCGGCGTACCGGCAGATCATCGTGCAGAACGCGACCGAGCGCGACGTCGCGATCGGCGACGTCTTGCGGGTCGAGGTGACGGGCCACAACACCGTCTACGCGTTCGGCGAGCCGGTGCGGTCGGCCGCGGAGCGGGCGTCGGCCGGCGCAGCGACCGGCGACGACGGCGTTGCCGTCTCCGACGGCGGCGACGCCGACTCGGACCGGGACGTGTCCGCGGTCGAGGGCGACCGCGATCAGTCGGCGCCGTCGTTCTCGCCGTAGATCCGCTCGACGTCGTCGGCGAACCGGTCGAGGATGGACCGTCGCTTCTTCTTTAACGTCGGCGTGAGCAGTCCGTTCGCTCTGGTGAGCGGCTCGGCTATCAGCCGGAACCGTTCGATCCGTTCTATCGGCTCGAGGTCGGCGTTCGCCGCGTCGACGGCCGTCGCGATCCGGTCGCGCAGGCGGTCGTCGCGACACGTCGCCCGTCGGTCTGTCGGGAGGTCGATTCCGGCGTCGGCCGCCCACGACGACACCCGGTCGAAGTCGGGGACGAGAAGCGCCGAGACGAACGGGCGGTCGTCGCCGAGCACCACGCACTGGTCGACGAGCGCGTCGTCGGTGAGGCGGTCGGCGATCGGTCCCGGCGCGACGTTCTCGCCCGTCGAGAGGACGAGCAGCCGCTTGGCGCGCGCCCGAAACACGAGGTGTCCGTCCGGGCGAAGCCGGACGACGTCGCCGGTGTGGAACCACGGCTCCGCGGGGTCGCCGCCGCGGTCAGCGGGGGACTCGCCGGCGGTGGGCATGTCCTCGGGCAGCGCGTCCGGCTCGGAGAAGGCCTCGTCGGTCGCGTCCGGGCGGTTCCAGTAGCCGTCCGTCACCTGCGGCCCGCGCACGAGCAGTTCGCCGACGGGACCGGGAGCCGTCTCGGATCCCGGGCCGTCGACCCGCTCGTCGATCGCGACCTCCGTGCCGACGACCGGGGGGCCGATCGTGCCGATCTGCGGATCGTCCGGAGGGTTGACGGAGACGACCGGCGCCGTCTCCGTGAGCCCGTACCCTTCGAGAATCGGCAGCCCCGTCTCGTGGTACCGCTCACAGAGGTCCGGCGAGAGCGAGCCGCCGCCGGAGATGAAGAAGTCGACGGCGCCGCCGAACGCCTCGCGAATCGCCGCGTCCGTCTCCAGGCCGCCGACCCGTTCGAAGAGCGTCTCGTAGACGCGGGGAACGGCGGCCGCGGTCGTCGGCTCGACGAGCGCGAAGTCCTCGGCGAGCGTCGCCGGGCGCTCGGCGTACGCGACCGTCCCGCCGGCGGCGAACGGCAGGTAGTGGCCGATCAGGCGCTCGAACACGTGCGCGAGCGGGAGAAACGAGAGCGTCGTCGACGCCGCGGAGAGTCCGGGCGCGTCCCGGTCGGGGCGGTCGCCGAGCCGGTCGAGACACTGGACGACGTTCGCCCGGAGCGTGGCGTGAGTGAGCCGGACGCCCTTCGGGCTCCCGGTCGTCCCCGAGGTGTAGACGATGCTCGCGAGGTCGTCGGCGTCGGTCGCGTCGAGCCACGAGGCGTAGCTGGCCGCGTCGAAGGCGTCGGCGCCGAGCGCGGCCACCTCGCCCAGCGTGTAGACGAGGGCCGTCTCGTCGGGCGTGAGGTCGCTCGTCTCGACCTCGTCCATCGTCACGACCGCCGTCAGTTCGGCGTCGAGGTCGTCGCGGACCGCGAGCACCGTCTCGAGGTGCGCCCGGTTCTCGACGACGACGACGGTCGCGCCGGGGTCGGCGAGCAGAAACCGGACCCGCGAGCGCGACGCGGCGGCGTACACCGTGGTGACGACGCCGCCGGCGGCGAGCGCCGCGAAGTCGGCCTGTGCCCACTCCATTCGCGTGTTCGCGTAGATGGCGACCCGGTCGCCGTCGCCGAGACCGACCGCGCGGAACCCGGCGGCGAGGTGCCGCACCACGTCGCGCAACTCGGCGTAGTCGAGGTCGGCGTAGGCGCCCGCGGGCGCGGCGCCGACGACGCCCGCGGCGACGAGCGAGCGGTCGTACACGCCGCCCTTGTATCGTTGTGCGGTTCTGTCGGGGCCGCGTTCCGCGGAGCGTTCGAGCGTTCGGGGGAGTGTCCCGTCGGCGACGGCGTCGCCCGCGAACCGGCGTTCGGCGTCCTGCCAGCCCATGACTCCGTCACCGGCGCGAGCGGCATAACCGATCCGGTGGTCGGGTCCCGGTCCACTCCGAGGGTTTAATTCGCGGAGCGCGCCAGACGGGTGTGTGGACCCCGACCGGATCCCGGCGGCGTTTCCCGCCCCGAGCTTTCGCGGCACACAGGAGCAGGCGCTCGCGGACGTCCACGACGCCTTCGCCGCCGGCAACGACGTGGTGTTGGTGCGCGCCCCGACGGGCAGCGGCAAGTCGTTGCTCGCCCGGGCGGTGATGGGCGCGGCGCGGACGGCGTCCGAGGCGGCCCCGAGCGAGCCGATCGACGCGTACTACACCACCCCGCAGGTGTCACAGCTCGACGACGTCGCGGCCGACGACCTGCTCGACGACCTGAGCGTGATCCGCGGAAAGTCGAACTACGGCTGTATCCTCCCGGGCGAACACGACACGCCGGTCGACCGCGCTCCCTGTGCCCGCGAGCAGGGGTTCGATTGCAGCATCAAACACCGGTGTCCGTACTTCGCGGACCGAGCGGTCGCCTCCGGGAGCCGGTTCGCCGCGATGACGCTGGCGTACTTCATGCGAACGGCGGGCTCGGAGACGTTCGGGACGCGCGACGTCGTGGTGATCGACGAGGCACACGGCCTCGCCGAGTGGGCCGAGATGTACGCGACGATCGAGCTCTCGCCCGAGCGCGTCCCCGTCTGGGAGGACGTCGGTGTTCCGGACGTCGAGCGCGACGCCGGCGACGACGAGGACGCGCTCGACCGCACCGCGAGGTTCGCGGAGACGCTTCTCGGGGTCGCGAAGCGCGCGAAAGACGACCTGACGGGACGGCCCGAGCTGAGCCGCGAGGAGGTCGCGAGACGCGACCGGCTGGGAGAGCTGGTCTCGGAGCTGGGCTGGTTTCTCGAGGAGTACCGCGACCCCGACTCGCCGACGACGTGGGTCGTCGACCAGCCCGACGGGGCGGGGTCGTCGCTCGCGATCACGCCGCTCGACCCGGCGCGGTACCTCGCGCACACCGTCTGGGACCGCGGCGAGCGGTTCGCGTTGTTGTCGGCGACGATCCTCTCGAAGGCGGCGTTCTGCCGCGGGGTGGGTCTCGACCCGTCAGACGTCGCCCTGGTCGACGTCGAACACACGTTCCCGCTGGCACACCGACGGCTCTACGACGTGACACAGGGGTCGATGACGTACGAGAACCGCGACGAGACGATCCCGAAGATCGCCCGGCTGATCGTCCGGCTGATGGCCGAACACCCCGACGAGAAGGGGTTGATCCACGCGCACTCGTACGACATCGCCGGGCGGCTCGTCGAGCGGCTCGGCGAGTTCGGCGTCGCCGCGCGCGTCCGTCGGCACGGGCGGGAGAACCGCGACGCCGAGCTGGGGGCGTGGCTGTCGAGCCCCGAGCCGGACGTGTTCGTGTCGGTGAAGATGGAGGAGGCGCTCGACCTGGCGGGCGACCGGTGCCGGTGGCAGGTGGTGTGCAAGGCGCCGTATCGCAACACGAACGATTCGCGGGTGGCCCGCCGGCTGGCGGACGACCGGTGGGCGTGGTACCACCGGACCGCGCTGCGCACCGTGATCCAGGCGTGCGGACGGGTCGTTCGCGCGCCCGACGACCACGGCGTCACGTATCTCGCCGACGAGTCGCTCATCGACCTGTTCGGCCGGGCGCGGGCGGCGATGCCCGCGTGGTTTCGCGACCAGGTGGACGCGATGACGACCCCGGAGTACGCCGCCTTCGACCCCGAGGCCGCGCTCGCGGGCATCGACGCCACTCCCGGCGGGCCCGGACGCGCCGGTCGCGGAGGCGGCGCCCGGGGCGGCGCCGTCTCTTCGGGGGAGAACGGACTCGACGGTGATACCACGGGTGAGACGACGCGAACGCGCTCCGAGGCGGACGCCGAGCGGCGGTCGGATCACCCGCTCTCCGACGTGTGGGGCGACGGGTGACGCCGCTACAACAGGCTGACGCCCCACGCCACCATGGAACTCACCATGAGGAACGCGAAAAACAGCGCGATGATCTGGTTTCGGTCCATGCCGCATTTCGGCCACAGAACGGCATAATTCCTCCGGGACCCGCGGCCGCGTCGTGTCGAAGGGGGTACGCGCCGCGCCCCTGTCACCTTATATCGTATAAGGTGTATGGTTGACCTGAATCAATTAGTAACATTAATAAACGTTCACGGGGGAACGCAGGGTATGGCAACCAACGGGCTGGCGGCCGCGCTGACGTTGTACGGTGCGCGAACGCTGACACTCTCGCAGGCGGCGACCCAGGCGGGGGTCAGCGAGGAGCGGTTCATCCGGCAGTTAGAACGCCGTGGGATCGACGTGACCGACGCCGAGCGCTCGTCGGTCGCCGGCAGCGACCACACCGCCCGCGCGGACTGAAACGGGCCGGTACCCCTCCGTGCCGCGTCCCTTTCTGCGAGCGTCGCGGCCGGCGCGCGGCGGCTCACCGAGCGATCCGTAGCTCGCCGGCGATCGGGGCAAGCAGCCGGCGGGCTACGGATCGCGAGGAACCAGATGGAGGTCGCCGCCGTGAGAGAACGCCAGGACCGTGTCCGCGTCGTCGTCGACGAACGCGGGGTTCGGGACCGTCCGCGCCGCGTACGTCTCCGGGTCGAGCACCTGTATCGCGTGGTCGTCCTCCACGGTGACGACCGTCGTCTCCGTGGCGTCCGCGCGGGTGCCGAGCCGGGTCGCCGGCGGCGTCGCTCCCTCCTCGAAGGCGGCGGCGTACGCCTCGCCGGTGGCGAGACGAGTGCCGCGAAGCCGCTCGGAGACGCCGGTGACGAGGACCGGCCCGTCGCCGTCTTCCGGGTCGATGATCTCGTCGGGGGCGTATCGCGGGAGCCGCACCGCGAACGTCACCCGGTACACCTCGTTGCCGTCGCCGTCCTCGGTGACGAGCGTGGGATACGACTCGAAGCTCCCGCCCAGCGAGTCCGTGATCCGGGTCGCGACGTTCTGTGCCAGCCGGTTCGAGGAGAGTTTCACGTCCGGGCCGTCGTCCGTCTCGTCGATCTCCGTGATGAACGCCTCGCGGTCGCCCTTCGACTCCTGGTCGGCGACGTACGACTCCGCGATGGCGAGCGCCTCGGCGCGCTCCTCGGCGGTGAGGTCGCGGTCGTCCGCGCGCACCTGCACGACGCCGGCGTAGTAGCCGCCGGCGATGCGGCCACACCGGTCGCAGGTGCCGCGTGACACCTTCACCGGAACGGTGACGGCCGCGGACCGGAGCGTCCCGCGGACGACTCCCGAAAAGCGGCAGTGCATCCGGACGGTGTTCTCGTCGACCTGCTCGGGCTCGACGCCCCACTCGACATCCTCGGCGTCGACGTGGACGCCGAGCGCCTCCGCGACCTCGTCGACGGCGACGTCGGTGTAATCGCGCGCACCCACGTCTCGCCAGGAGTCGCCGCGGTGAATCGCGCCACAGCCCGAGCAGACGAGCACCTCGATCCGGTCGGGCGCGTCGACGAGTTCGAACTCCGCGAAGTAACAGTCGTCACACAACAACGCGTCCCGGCCGGCCGGCTCGCCGGGCAACGGCTCGCGGCGCTCCGGAACGGCGTCGCCACACCGGGGACAGAACTCCCGCGACTGGCTCATGCGGATCGGTACGGCGGTCGCGCTGTTAAACGGCCCGAACCGGACCGTCCCTCCGAAATCGTTTTTCGCTCGGACCGAGAACGAGGGGTATGAGCGAGACTCCAGACGACGAGCGGCTCGAGGAACTGCGCGAAAAGAAGCTACAGGAGCTCCAGGACCGCGCCGGCGAGGGCGACGACGCCGAGGCCCAACAGGAGGCCCAGCAGCGCGCCGAGGCCCAACAGGAGGCGGTGCTCAAACAGTACCTGACCGACGGAGCGCGACAACGACTCAACGCGGTCGAGATGTCGAAACCGGAGTTCGCGAAGCAGGTGAAACAACAGGTGGCGTCGCTCGCCCAGAGCGGCCGCGTCCAGGGGCGGATCGACGAAGACCAGATGCGCGACCTCCTCAAGGAGCTTCAACCCGAACAGAAGAGCTTCGACATCCGGCGGCGGTAGATGGAGCTCGCGTTGTTGTACAGCGGGGGAAAAGACTCCTCGCTGGCTGCCGCCCTGCTCGACAGGTTCTACGACGTCCGGTGTGTGACCGGCAGCTTCGGGCTCACCCACGACTGGGAACACGCCGAGCGGGCGGCCGCGGAGATCGGCTTCCCGTTCGAGCGGATCGACCTCGACCGCGCGGTCGCCGACGAGGCGGCGGAACGCATGATCGCCGACGGCTACCCTCGAAACGGGATCCAACGGGTCCACGAGCACGCGCTGGAGACGATCGCCGACCGCGACGTCGACGCGATCGCCGACGGGAGCCGACGCGACGACCGGGTGCCGACCGTTTCGCGCGCGCAGGCACAGAGCCTGGAGGATCGCCACGGCGTCGACTACATCTCGCCGTTGTCGGGGTTCGGCCGGCACGCGGTCGACCGGCTGGTCGAGGCCACCTTCGAGGTCGAACAGGGGCCGAGCGAGGAGATTCCGAAGGCCGACTACGAGGACGAGCTCCGGACGCTCATCGCCGACGAACACGGCGAGGCGACCGTCGCCGAGGTGTTTCCCGACCACGACCAGACGTACGTGCGCGGGCGGAACGGCTGAGGCCCGGCCGTCTTCTCACGCCGTTGGAATAGACGAAGACGGATTTTATCCGCCGGGTCGAACCGATCCGTATGGAGACAGAACGCGTCGTCGACCTGCTTCGAACCGCCTACATGGACGAGCTGGAGACGGTGATGAACTACCAGACGAACGCCATCGTCCTCGACGGGGTCCGCGCCGAGGAGATCAAAGAAAGCCTCCGGGCGGACATTCAAGAAGAGCTCGGCCACGCCGAACAGCTCGGCCAGCGGCTCAAACAGCTCGACGCGCGGCCGCCGGGCTCGGCGGCGTTCACCGCCCGGCAGGACTCGCTCCAGCCGCCGACGGATTCCACCGACGTGCTCGCCGTCATCGAGGGCGTCCTCGACGCCGAGGAGGACGCCATCGCGACCTACCGCGAGCTCGTCGACGTCGCGGACGCGGCCGGCGACCCCGTCACCGAGGACCTCGCGGTGATGTTGCTCTCCGACGAGGAGGCACACCGCACCGAGTTCCGCGGGTTCGCGAAGGAGTACCGCGGCGACTGAGCCGCCGGCGAGGCGCCGCGAGCCCGCCGCCGGGGCCAAAGGAGTGGTTTCAAGCGGGCGCTCGCCGAACCCGTCTCCATGTACGAGGGACTCAAAGGGTTCCGCGACTTCTACGCCGGCGAGCAGTCCGCCCGTCGGGAGGTGACAGACGCGCTCGAGGACGCGGCCGCGCGGTACGGCTTCCGCGAGGTCGCGACGCCCGCGCTCGAGCGGACGGCGATGTACGTCGACAAGTCCGGCGAGGAGATCGTCGACGAGCTGTACGCCTTCGAGGACAAGGGGGGGCGCGCGGTGGCTCTCACCCCGGAGCTCACCCCGACGGTCGCCCGGATGGTCGTCGCGAAGGGCCAGGAGCTCTCGAAGCCGATCAAGTGGGTCTCGACCCGCCCGTTCTGGCGCTACGAGCAGGTCCAGCAGGGGCGGTTTCGGGAGTTCTATCAGACCAACATCGACGTGTTCGGCTCCGCCGCGCCGGAGGCCGACGCCGAGGTGTTGGCGGTCGCCGCCGACGCCTTGACCGACCTCGGGCTCACCGGCGACGACTTCGAGTTTCGCGTCTCACACCGCGACGTGCTCGGCGGGCTGGTGCGGGCGCTCGCCGCCGACCCCGACGCGGTCGACACCGAGGCCGCGATCCGCGCGGTCGACAAGCGCGCGAAGGTCGACGACGGCGAGTACCTCGGGCTCCTCGTCGACGCCGGGCTCGACCGCGCGACCGCCCGCGAGTTCGACGACCTGATCACGGGCGTCGACGACCCCGCGGACCTCGACCGGGTCGCCGCGGCCGGCGGCGCCGACGTCGCGGCCGCCGTCGAGAACCTGCGGCGCGTGCTCGCCGCCGCCGACGACTTCGGCGCGGGCGAGTTCTGTGAGATATCGCTGACCACCGCCCGCGGACTCGACTACTACACCGGCGTCGTCTTCGAGTGTTTCGACTCGACGGGCGAGGTGTCCCGGTCCGTCTTCGGCGGCGGCCGCTACGACGACCTGATCGAGAGCTTCGGCGGCCAGCCCACGCCCGCGGTTGGCGTCGCGCCCGGGCACGCGACGCTCAAGCTGTTGTGTCAGCGCGCCGGCGTCTGGCCCGACGAGGAGCTGACGACCGACTACTACGTGCTCTCCGTCGGCGACACCCGCGCGAAGGCGGCCGAGATCGCCCGCGACCTCCGGGCGCTGGACGGCGTCGTCGTCGAGACCGACGTCTCGGACCGCTCGTTCGGTGCGCAGCTCGGCTACGCCGACTCGATCAACGCGGAGACGGTGGTCGTCGTCGGCGAGCGCGACCTCGCGAACGGCGAGGTGACGATAAAAGAGATGGAAAGCGGCGACGAGACGACCGCGCCGGTCGAGGCGTTCCCGCCGGAGTCGGGACGGCCGACGTACGACGACTACGCGTGAGCCGCCTCGCTCACCCGTAGGCGGCCCGCCGGCCGCCGTCGTCCACCGACGGGAGCCAGCTGTTCGCCGAGCGCGCAGACGGGAGCCGACTGTTCGCCGAGCACGCCGCAAGCTGGTCGACGGGCGCGTCGTCGCGGAGCCGGGCGCTCGGCGTTACGCTGCGTCGGATTCTGCCGCCGAGACCGCGTCCGGCACGTCGGCGAGCGCCGCGACGGTCGCGGTCGGCGCCGTGCCGATCCGCTCGAACGGGTCGTTGGCTCGGTCGACCCAGACCGTCTCCATGCCGGCGTGTCCCGCGCCGGCGACGTCCCAGGCGTTTCCGGAGACGAGCCAGCAGTCGCCGAGCGGTTCGCCGAACGCGGCGGCCGCCGCCTCGTACACCGCCGGAGCGGGCTTGAACGTCCCGGCGGCGTCCGCGCTGACGACCGCGTCGAGCCGGTCGGCGAGGCCGGCGGTTTCCGAAAGCGTCGACAACATCTCGGGATTGCCGTTCGAGAGCACGGCGACGCCGTGGCCCATCTCCGAGAGCTCCGCGAGAACGTCCGTCGCCCCCGGGAACGGCTCCAGCGTCTCGTACGCCCGAAGGATCCGTTCGCGCGTCTCCGGGTCGGGAGCGCAGTCGTACCGGTCGAGCGCGAAGTCGAGCGCGTCGCGCGTCACCGTCCAGAACGGCCGGTACGATCCCATCAGCGCCAGCTGGTAGCTGTACTGTAGCTGTCTCGACCGCCAGGTCGTCTCCACCGCGTCGACGAGCGCGTCGGCGGCGTCGAGCTCCCGAGAAAGCGTCTCCGTCACGCTGGCGGTGTCACACAACGTGCCGTACATGTCGAAACAGATCGTCGCCATGCGGTCGGCTTCGGCGGCCGACCGAAAGAATCCGGTGGCGGTCCGCCGTCACGCCCAGCCGAACCGGTCGAGCAGGGTCGCCGTCGCGGGCTCGTCGAACCGCATCGGCCGGCGCCACCAGGGTCCGCGGCCGGAGTCGCTCGACAGCTCCGTGACGAGGCGGTTTGCGTCGGCGCCCGCCTCCGGCGTGCTCAGCGGAACCACCCGGTCGAGGAGTCCGGACGCCGACGGGTCGCCGGCGACGACGACCCGCGCGTCGAACGGGTCGCGTTTCAGGTGGGCGTTCGTCGGGGCGAGACCGGCGGCCGCGTCGCGGTCGGGACCGTCGAGAACGCGGTCGACGCGGATTCCCGCGAACAGGTACGCGCCCCACTCCGGCGCGAGGTCGTCGTCGACGGCCGCGGGGTCGGGGACGGCCGTCGTCCCGTCGCCCACCGGCCCCTGCCAGCCGGCCGGCCGGAGCGAGAACGTGGCGTAAAACAACAGCCAGTCGCCGGCCTCGAGGTCGGCGATCGGTCCGGCCTTGACCGCGTAGGGGTCGCCGTAGGTGGCGCGTTCGCGGCCGTGGACGCCCGGAAGCTCCGGGTCCAGGTGGACCGGCGTCTCGCGCAGGTCGGCGGGCACCGCGAACGGGAGGTCGAGGTCGGCGTACGTCGGAAGCGGCTCGTCGACCGGAAACGCGCCGCGCGGGAGCGTCGCCGCCGGCTCTGGAATCGGCACGTAGGCGAACGAGCCGTCGGGGTACACCGGCCCGCGGAAGCCGGGCTCGTTCGTGTTGGCGGCGACGTTGACGGCGACGGCGCGGGGCACGGGCGCGAGCTACTCCGGCCGACCCGGCGGGTCGAGGTCGCGCCCGAACTCGTCGAACCGGTCGAGGTCGTCGGGGAGGTCGTACTCGATCTCGCGGTCGTCCTGGTTGGTGGGGAGCCGGCCGTCTTCGACCTCCGTGGCGACCTCCTCCCAGCCGGGTTTCACGCGGATGCTGCGCGCGGGCGTGCCGACGACGACGTGGTGATCTGGGACGTCGCCCTGGACGACGGCGCGCGCCCCGACGACGCTGTTGTCGCCGACCCGACACCCCGCCCGCACCATCGCGTCGTAGGTGACGCGGGCGTCGTCGCCAATGATCGTGTGGAAGTTCCGGACCGCGGTCTGGTCGACGAGGTCGTGGTCGTGGCTGTAGAGGTGGACGCCGTCGGAGATCGACGCGCGGTCGCCGATCGTCAGCTTTCCGCGGTCGTCGAGGTGGACGTCGTCGTGGATCACGACGTTGTCGCCGATCTCGATGTTGTGGCCGTAGGTGACGGAGATCCCCTTGAAAAAGCGGCAGTCGTCTCCACACGCCGCGAACAGGTGATCGCCGAGCATCTGGCGAAACCGAAGCGCGAACTCGACGTTGTCCGCCATCGGCGTGGCGTCGAACTGCCGCCAGAGCCACTGGAGGTGTTTCGAGCGCTGGAAGCGCTCCTCGTCTTTTTCGGCGTAGTACTCCGATTCCAGCGTGGCGTTACACGGGTCGTACCCCTGGAGGCGGACGCGCTCGGCCTTCGAGACGTCGCCGCCGTTCTGCCAGGCCTCCCACCTGGCGCGGTCGCCGTGGAGGTCGATCAGCGTGTCCCGAACGACGTCGCAGGTGTCCTCCGCCGAGGAGAGTCGGTCGTCCACCTCGTCGATGAACCCCTGGACCGACGCCTCGGTGGCGTCCGGCAGGGACACGTGTCGTTTTGTCATCGTCGCCGATTCGACGGCGACTCACAAATGGGTTCGGTTGTGTGGCGTGCGCGCCAGGGCTCGGCAGGGACCGACTGACGCGGCGGCGGTCGTCGAGGCGGTTGGTCGAGAACGGTGGCCGCGGCCGGACGCGACCGCTCGCCGCGGTCGCGGAGGGCCACGCGCGACGACGAAGGAGCGCCGCCGGCGACCGCGCCCGATAAGTGCCCGCGCGTCGAACGAGCGCCCATGCAACACCGAGAACTCGGGGCCTCCGGCGTCGAGGTGTCGGAGGTCGGCTTCGGCGCGTGGGTCGTCGGGACGGACTGGTGGGGCGACCGCTCGGACGCACAGGCGGTCGAGATGGTGCGAGACGCCCTCGACGCCGGCGTCACCTACCTCGACACCGGCGACGTGTACGGCCACGGCGAGAGCGAGCGGATCGTCGGCGAGGCGATCGCGGACCGCCGCGAGGAGGTCACGCTGGCGACGAAGATCGGCTACGACTTCTACAACAACCCGCAGGCGGGCCACGGCGAACTCCCCAAGGAGCTGACCGAGTCGTACCTCCGAGAGGCGCTCGACTCGTCGCTCGACCGGCTCGGCACCGACCACGTCGACCTGCTCCAGCTTCACAACGCGAACGTCGGCGAGGTCGACGGCGCGGTGCGTGACCTCCTCCGCGAGTGGAAGGCCGAGGGGCGGGTCCGGGCGCTCGGCTGGGCGCTCGGCCCCTCGATCGGCTGGCTGGCAGAGGGCGACGCCGCCGTCGAGTACGACGAGTTCGACGCGGTCCAGACCGTCTTCAACCTCTTCGAACAGGAGCCGGGTCGCCACTTCGTCGACACGATCCGCGAGACGGGGTCTGACACGTCGGTCATCGCGCGGGTGCCCCACTCCTCGGGGCTGCTCAACGAGCAGGTGACCCCCGACACCGTCTTGGAAGACGGCGACCACCGCGCCCACCGGCCGACCGAGTGGTACGAGGCCGGCTGGGAGAAGGTGGAGGCGATCCGATTCCTCGAAACGCCCGACGACGGGAGCCGAACGCTGAGCCAGGCCGCGATCCGCTGGCTGCTCGCCCACGAGGAGGTGGCCTCCGTGACGCCGACGTTCCGCGACGGCGACGACATCGCGGAGTGGAGCGCCGCCAGCGAGGTGGCGCCGATCTCCGACGCCGAGTACGACCGGCTGGAGGCGTTGTACGCGAACAACTTCGGCGTCGACCGCGACGACGGGATGGACGCGCTCCGGACCTCCGTCGACGGCGAGGATATCGCGGCCGCCGGCCTCGACAAGCGCGCCGCCTCGTACTGAGCCGGTCCGGCCGGTCGAACCCCTCGTGTTCGCCTCGAAACCGCACGACGTAGCCGAGGGTCTCCGACTCGCGACCACTTTCATCGCGGCCCCCACGGGCCGGGACACGACCGGAG
>CAZKXC010000031.1:16220-22713 GCA_964556645.1 uncultured Halobellus sp. | reverse complement strand
GCGGCACGCCGCCGGAGATGAGACCGGTCGTTAGTGTCGCGGGCGTACATTTCGACTATGCTATTGGTTTCTAACGTCAGTTCTACAGCCAGTTTCGACTCACGTATTCGAGCGTCACGTCGGACTGGTCGATATGCTCGGAGAGTTCGTGCACGACATCTCCCACCTCTCGGGCCGAAAGCGTCTGATCCTTCTGAAAGAGGATTCCAGCGATATCTTGAATGTCGAACTGAGTAAAGAAGTCGTCATCTTGGGTGAGAACGAGACGGTTCGTCTCGCGTCCGTACGTAGCGATCGCCCCGTCGTCAGCGCCGAGATCGAGCTCCTCGACATCGCCGACTCACTCGACATCGTGACCGAGTTTCCGCAGATAATTGATCGTCGCCTGCTCGACGTTTTCGTCTGCGAGAATTCGATACCCCATCAGCCACGCACGTCGTCGGGGTCTGTCGTCAGGTGATCGTGGCCTTCAATCGCAGATCGCCGCTGGCGTTCAACCGTACGCATCTCCTCGGGATGGTCGTGGTAGTACGTGAGCGCTCGATAGACATCAGCCACGTCTAGATCGTGGCGATCGGCGACCGTTCTCGGGTCGAGCTCCCGCTCTTCGATCTGTTCTTTGATGAACTGAACAGTAATCCGTCTGCCTTCGAGATGCGGTTCGTCATGAAGTTCCTGTACGATACGTCTCGTCACCTGGCTCATACAGTACGCTACGCCGGCACTATATTTGAACGTCTGGGCCGGAATTCACCCCATTTTACTTTCACCGAGCCTAGTAGTAGATTTTCGTCCGGTAGTGTCGTAGGGGACACTCGATTCGCTGGAGACATCCTCGGCCGCCGAGGCCGGTGAGACGCTCTCGTCGACGCGATACGTCTGCGGCGTGTGAACTGAACGCGGGCACTCGAAGCCACGGAACACACGCTTCGATTCTCGATCGGGAGTAGCGGTGTGATACCGAACACAGAGTGTCGTGCTCGGAGGGGGAGTTTCTGTGTATCGGGTGTGGCCGGCCTCACAGTTCCACGTGACCGTCCGTCGGAATCGACTCGGCTTCTCCCGCGGCGAACGGGCACAACGGGTCGCTCGCGAGCGGGTCGCCGGTGACCGCGTAGGCTCGCGACCGCGATCCCCCGCACGTCTGTCGATACGGACATCGCCCGCAGGGTCCGGCGAAGCGGTCGGCGTCGCGCAACGCCCGCATCAGCGGGCTCTTCCGGTAGAGTTCCGGAAGCGGCGTCTCGCGGACGGACCCGACCGATCGTGGGAGAAACCCGGATGGATACACCTCGCCGCGGTGGCTCACGAAGACGAATCCCTTGCCCGCTCGAACCGACCCGACGGAGCCGGGGCTTTCAGAACGTTCGTGTGCGATCCGGCGATAGAACGGAGCCTCAACCGTGACGAGTTTGAAGCGAGCGTGCCGTGTCCGGTCGTACAGCCAGGCGGCCACCTCGCCCGCTCGGGCGGGGTCGAGTCCGTCGAGTTCGGCTCCGCGGCCGACCGGCACGAGAAAGAACACTTCCCAGGCGACCGCTCCGAGAGAATCGACCATGTCGGCGATCGCCGGGAGGTCTCCGACGGTGCCGGCAGTGACGGTCGTGTTGATTTGGATGGAGACGCCCGTTTCCTCGGCGTGCCTCGCCGCCCGACGGGCCGCCTCGAACGACCCGGCCTCACCGCGAAAGTCGTCGTGTGCGCGCTCGGTCGCCCGGTCGATGCTTATCGCCATCCGGTGGACGCCCGCGTCGGCGAATCGCTCGACGGCCTCGCGGTCGAGACGAGGCGTCGGTGCCGGGGTGACCGCCGTCGTAATCCGATCGCTCGCGTACGCGAGCAGTTCGAACAGGTCGGGCCGTTCGAGAGGGTCGCCCCCGGAGACGACGAACACGGGCGACGGGTCGAACTGCGCCACCTCATCTATCAGGTTCCGCACCGCCGCGGCGTCGAGTTCGTCCGAGGCGCGCTCCGAAACGGCGTCCGCCCGACAGTGGTCACAGGCGAGCGAACACGCCCGTGTGGCCTCCCAGGTGACGATCAGCGGCGACCGGTCGTAGTCGCGGCCGGGATGGCCGCTGCCGTCGACGCCGTCACCGTGGCCGTGCGGCGTGCGAGACCCCGAGCCGTGGCCGTTATTGCGGCGGTTCGTCTCCGTCGCGTCTCCAGCATCGTGAGCACACATCGGTCGTGAACACCCCGGTCCGATAGCCGGCGGCAGTTACCCTGGGAACTCGGCGTTCCTGAGCGACGGGCCGTCGTATGACGGGTGTTCATACGGAAGCCTGTCGGATGAAGCCGAACCACGAGTTCGGACTGATAAGGCCAACTCGAGCGCCGCCCACGGGGCGTCCGTGTCTCAGTCTCTGAGAAACGAGCCCGGATTTTTCAGCTACAGAACGTACTTTCGACAATGCCAAACACCGTAGACGACACGCGGATAGAGGGATACAGACGGCGGCTCGACGAGCTCGACAAGACCATTGCGGCGGCGATGGAACGGTGGAATATTCCGTTGCTGCGCGTCTCTATCGCGGTCGTCTTCGTCTGGTTCGGCGCGTTGAAGATCGGGAGTATAAGCCCGGCGGCGGATCTGGTGGCCTCGACCGTGTACGTCGTGCCGTCGGAGATCTTCGTCCCGATACTCGGCGTCTGGGAGGTGATCATCGGTCTCTGTCTGCTGTATCGGCCGCTCATTCGTGCCGGGATCTTTCTGCTGTTTCTACAGCTTCCCGGCACGTTCTTGCCGATCGTGTTGTTGCCAGAGGTCGTCTTTACCGCGGTCCCGTACGGTCTCACCGTCGAAGGGCAGTACATTGTCAAGAACCTCGTTATTATCGGTGCCGCGCTCGCGATCGGGAGCACGGTCAGAAAAGAACCGGAGTGATACGCCGCCGAAAAGAAGACCGACGCGACGAGAGGCCGCGTGTGGGACCCGTCCCGCCCGTGTGTCTCCGCGTGGGGGTGACCGCCCGAGTCACGCGACCGGGCCGCTGAACGCAGTCTGTCGAGGGTATCACAGCGCCGCCGGCCTCAGTCTCGGCTCTGCTTTTCTGAGACAACGTGTTGTAACGCCAGTCGGATGTGGTAGTTTTTTTCTGCTGGATCGGCTTCGCTCAACGCGTTTTTCAGATGTTTCTCGACCGTTGTCTCGGAGATCTGGTCCTCGGTTTCGGAATCGTCCATACCGGTATCACCGCCCTCTCGGGTATAGTTATACACAGGTTTAGTGAGCGACAGGTCTCGTTGATGTGGTCCGACGGGACCGTATTCGCGCGTCGCGTTCGACAGCGCCCGATCGAGACGGTCCGATCGGATCTACGATACGCACGTACCCCGGGCGCGCGCCGTCTCGCCGGGGGTTGATCGAGATGAAGCCTCCGTGGCCGGCGTCCGTTGCTGCCGACCGGTCGTTTCTGATGGGACAACGGCCGCGTGACCGTACCGAAGAGTTACCCGGCGCTCGTTTCTCTGTGGGACCGATGAATCGACGACAGTACGCGGCGATGAGCGTCGGCGTGATCGGTGGTCCGCTCGCCGGTTGTACGGCGGTCACAGAAGAAACGGAACTGACGGAGCCGACCGAATCCCGCGAGGACCACTCGGTCCGCTTCGTGTACGACCACGAGGGCGAGACGCTCGCGCGCGTCAACTTCAACACCCGGCCGGACACGCCGTGGAAGCAGGTCAACGAGATTCCCGCGTCCCCGACGTTTCACCGTCTTCGGGTCGGAACCGAACAGCCGGGCGACGTCAGGCTCGACAGCTACCGATTTCGGTTCGAACCCGTCGCGGATACGCCCGTCAACGTGTATCTCCATCCGCCCGAACTCGGCCACGAGGACACGTTCGACACCTACCGTGACGCCGACTGGACGGTGATGGAGGCCACGTACGACGACGGGACGCCCGTCGGCACGAGCTTCGAGGTGCTCGTTCACGGCAGTCGTGAGACCGCCACCGGCTCCGTTTTGGTCCGCGTCGACTACGAGTTGCGTCTCTCGGGAGACGGACACCTCGGCGACACGTTCGTCGTTCGGGATAGCCGGTCGATCGAGCGGTGAGAGAACAGAGCCGACGGCTGACGCGGGGCGGGGAGCCGTTCAGAACGGACACCGGTCGGAGTTGATGCGGTTGCGTGACGGAGCGACCGCCGTCAGCGGTCCGCGCGCTCGACGCCGGTGATCTCGAATCTGGCGCCGCCTTGTGTGCTCTCGGTCACGTCGACCTCCCAGCCGTGTGCGTCGACGACCTGTTCGACGATCCGCAGGCCGAAGCCGGTCCCGTCGTCGGCGGTCGAGTATCCCGCCCGAAACACCTCCGCGCGGTCGTCCTCGGGGATTCCGGAACCGGTATCGGCCACGTAGAATCCGTCGTCCAGCGCTCCGACGTGGACCGTGACGGCGTCGCCGCCGTGCTTGATGGCGTTTCGATACAGGTTTTCGAGCAGTTCTCGGAGCCGGCTGCGGTCGGCTCGGATCGTCAGCGACGGGTCGACGTCGACGTCGAGCGTCGCGCGCTTCGTCTCGACGCCCTGCCAGCAGCGCCTGGACACCTCCGCGACCTCGACCGGCTCGAACTCGGCCGCGGTTTCTCCCTGTCGGGCCAGGGTCAGCAGGTCGTCGACCAGGGTCTGGCTCCTGTCGACCGCGTCGGCCGCCCGCCTGAGGTGATCGCTTTCGTGTGTCTCACGGGCCAGCTCGAGGCTGCCCTGTGCCACCGAGAGCGGGCTTCGCAGGTCGTGGCTGACGATGCCGGCGAACTCTTCGAGCTGCTCGTTGTGCGATTCCAGCTCGCGTTCGTACTCTCTGTGTTCCGTGACGTCCTGTATGTATCCGCGCATCACGTCCTCGGAGCCGTACGCGTTCACCCGCTCGCCTCGGACGGTGGCCCACCGCCGCGTTCCCTCGGCCGTGATGAGCCGCACGGTGAGTTCGTACGGCCGACCCGTCCGCAGACACTCGGTGAACCTGTCAGAAAGCTCCTCGCGGTCGTCCGGGTGGATGTGCTCGAGCACCTCTTCGAGTGACAGGTCGACGTCCGCGTCGAGACCGAAGACCCGCAGGGTGCCGTCGGTGGTGACGAGCGTTTCGGCCTCGGGATCGTACTCCCACGCGCCGACGTCGGCCATCGCCTCCATCTTCGACATGAGGTCTTGGACCTGGGTGAGCTCGCGTTCGCGGTCTTTCTGGTCGGTGATGTCTCGCAGGACGCCGACTGACCCGTTAAACCACTCGCCGTCGTACGGGAGCACGCCCATGTGATCCTGACAGGTGATCGGGTCGCCGTCGCGTGGGTGTATCGTCACCTCGAACCGGAGCGTGTCCGGGCCGTCGCTCGACAACAATCGCCCGAGCTGTGTTTCGGCCTCGCTGACGGCCTCGTCGTCTTTGATCAGCGACGGGGTGTTTCCGAGAATGGTCTCGCGGTCGTACCCGACCAGGTCGACGAACTCGTCGTTGACGTAGGTGAAGCGGCCGCGCTCGTCGATGACGTACACCGCGTCGGTGAGCGCCTCGATGATGGTCTTGTACCGCTTCAGATCGGTTTCGTGTCGTCGTTTGTCGGTGATGTCTCGGAACTTCGAGAAGATCGACACCACCTCGCCGTCCGAGTCCGTGACGACGCGGTTGTGCCACTCGCAGGTCACCACCTCGCCGTCGGCGCGGACGTTCTCGTTGATGATGTGTTCGCCGCCGGCGTTTGCCAACAGGCTGTCGACGACCTCGCTGACCCGGCCGCGGTCCTCCGGGGCGACGATCGCGTCCCACGACTCGCCGCGGAGCTCCGCCTCGGCGTAGCCGAGAATCTCCGTGGCTCGCTTGTTCAGTCGCTTGACGGAGAACTCGTCGTCCCACTGGATGGCTCCGAACGGCGATTCTTGAAACAACAGTTCGAGGCGCTTTTTCTGTTGTTTGGCGGTCTGCTGTGAGCGGTGTTTCGCGACCGCGTTCTCGATCCGGTTCGCTAAGAGGAGATACCGCTCCGTGCCGCTTCCCTTCTGGATGTAGTCGGTCACGCCCGCGGAGATCGCCTCGCTCGCGACCTCCTCGCTTCCCTTGCCGGTGTACAGGATAAATGGCAGCTCCGGAGCTCGGGTCCGCACGGCTTCGAGAAACTCGATCCCGCTCATGCCGGGCATGTCGTAATCGGAGACGATGCAGTCCGGCCGCCGCTCCGCGAGAACGGCGAGTCCCTCGTCGGCGCTCGTCGCGGTCTCGATGCTGAAGCGGTCGTTCTCGCGTTCGAGAAACTGCGCTGTCAGATCCGTAATAGACGGCTCGTCGTCGACGTGGAGAATACGGATCTCGTCAGTCATACCGCACCTTCAGCGCGGATCTCATTACCGCTTGCGGTCGTCGGCAGGCGTCGGGAGCGCGGTCGACGGCGCGAGCGTCCGCGACCGGACAGGCGGCTGACAGTACGTCGCCGTCGTCTCGCGACCGGATCGGCTCCGAAGCCGACGGAGAACACCGCCGCCGCGAGACGAGGT
>CAZKXC010000031.1:0-16120 GCA_964556645.1 uncultured Halobellus sp. | reverse complement strand
CGCGACCGGATCGGCTCCGAAGCCGACGGAGAACACCGCCGCCGCGAGACGAGGTGGGGCGCGCCGACCGTCCTATATTGCCGCGACGCCGCTCCCGAAGAAGTAGAGATAGACCCACCAGACGTATCCTACCGCGAGGACGAGCGCCGTGAGCGCCTCGAGCGCCGTGACGTACGTGTCGCTGTGCGTCTCGCGGAACTCCTGGACGAGTTCGATGCGCCGCCAGACCGGCAGGAGCGGCTCCGGGATGACCTCGTCGAGTCCGCCGACGTCCGTGGTGTCGACCTGGTCTTCGGGCGCGTCGCGGCTCGAACTCATTGTCTCACCCCGCGCGCGAACGGCAGTTCGAGCCCGCGGGAGACCACCTTCTCACCGACGAAGACGGCGACGAAGACGGCGATGCCGGCGGCCTTTGCCAGGAGCATCGGGTACGTCATGATGAGAACGCCGAGAACGGCCAGACCGACGCGGACGGAGACGAGCCGTCCGAGAGACAGTTTGAACGGGTAGTTCAGACCGTAGATTATCGAGATGGCACCCATCATCACCAGCAATCCCAAAAAGAGGGTGTTGAGTCCGGGCGACATCGCGATCAGCCCGGGGTTGTACACGAAGGCGATCGGGAGAACGAACAACGGCGCGGCGATCTTCAACGCCGCTCCGCAGGTTCGCCAGAAGTTCGCCTCCGCGATTCCGGCCGCGACCACCGCCGCGGTCGCGACGGGCGGGGTGATCCCCGCGAGAATGGCGGCGTAAAACATCGTGTAGTGGGCGGTCACCTCCGCGACGCCGAAGTCGGAGACGAACGTCGGAACGATGAGGATGGCGACGATGACGTACGCGGCGACCGTCGGCATCCCCACGCCCATCACGATGGCGACCGCCATTCCAAGCAACACGGCGAAGAGCAGCACTCCGCCCGAGAGGTTGATCATCAACAACGCGATCTTCGCCGGAATCCCCGTCGTCGAGAAGAGATTCACCACGCCGCTGACCACGACCAGAATGATCGCGATGGGCGCGAGGATGATCGCTCCGCGGCGGAAGCCGTGGATCGTGTTTTTAACCTGCGCGAGAAACTCCGCGGCGAACGACGTGTCCGAGGAGTCGACGAGCCGTTGTACCGGGGGCATCACCACGCCGGTGAGCACCATCGCGAAGACGGTGTACATCGCGGACGTCATCACGGTGTACTGGGCGATACCGAGGTAGTAGATGAGGACGCCGAACGGAATGCCGAAACGCAGCGCCTCGACGACCTTCTCGTTGGAGGTCATCGCGTCGTCGAAGAACTCCGAGAACTCCATGTCCTGGTCGCTCGCGTCGCTGATGGCCGTGTAGTGGACCGCGATGGCGATCGACGCGACGAGGATCGCGGCCGGCATCAGCCCGGCGAGAACGATCTCGAGGTACGCGACGCCGAGATACGACGCCATCACGAACGCGGACGCGCCCATGACCGGCGGGAGCACCTGTCCCGCCGTCGAGGCGACCGCCTCGATGCCCGCCGCCCGGTGACCGCTCATCCCGCTTTCTTTCATCGTCGGAATAGTGAACGATCCCGTCATTGCGGCGTTTGCCGTGTACGATCCGTTGATCGAGCCGATGACGGCCGACGAGAGGACGGCGGTCTGTGCCACGCCGGACCGGATGCGTCCCGCCGCCACGATGGCGAGCCGGAGGATCAGGTCGAACGCGCCGTACGCGAACAACAACCCCGCGTACAACAGGAACGGCGCGATCCACGACGCGGTCAGCTGGGTGAGCGACCCGTAGAACCCGTACAGGTCGGTGACGAGCGCCTGCAACAACGTCAGCTCGGTCATCCCGCCGTGGCCGAGGACGCCGGGGACGGCGTCGCCGTAGATGGCGTACACCATCACGCCGATCACGAGCCCGAGAAACAGATTTCCGAACTCGCGCCACGTGAGGTACAGAAGCGAGACGATGACGAGCCGCCCGAGCATGTACTCGTGTTGGGTGGCGAACCCCTGACGCAACAGATAGACGGTCTCGAAGTTCGCGAAGAAGTACGCCGAGGCCGTGATGAGCACGCCGGCCGCGGGGAGCAACACCGCGGCGTCGATCCAGCTGCCTTCTTCGAGCGATTCTCGCGTCTCGTCGAGCGCGTACACGGTCATGATGCCGCCGACGAACAGGACGCCGTACCTGACCGTCGATATGGACTGCGTGTACGCCCACGAGAGCACGATGAGCCAGAACAGCACGGCGGCGAGCGTGACGCCGACGTCGAGTCCCCGAAGCCAGTTCGATGATCCGCTGGGTTGGTTCGCTTGTGTCGCCATTGTCGTGTGTCGTAGAATGTGGGTTGGGTTCTGTGGGTCGTCCGCGCTCGCCGCCGAGGCGGGACGAGGTGGGGTGAGTTACTCGCCGACTTGGAGGCTGTCGTCCCAGGCGTCGTTATCCTCGTAGTACTGGACCGCGCCGGGGTGAACGGGGATGGCTTCCTGTGCGTAGCCGAGCAGTTCTTCCGTCGATTCGAAGTCGTTGAACTGTGCTTCGCCCTCGTTGACGACGTCGTTGTGCTCGTCGACGACGCGGCACAACTCGTAGACGGCGTCGTTGTTGGCTTCGGGATTGAACGCGTACAGCACCTCCAAGTCCCAGGTGAACACCTCGTCGGTGCCGATGTCCTGGGGCATCTCCCACTCGCTGTACGGGGTTCGGGTGGTCCCCGCGCCAGCGAACGACTCGGCGGATTCGATGAGCGCGTCCGTCGGCTCGACGTAGTGGAGGTCGACGCGCGAGGCCATCTCCTGGACGAACCCGGTGTAGCGCACGCCGGGGGTTCCGTACGCGATGCTGGCGTCGATGGTTCCCTCCTCCATCGCGCCGGGGGCGTCGCCGACGCCCATGTTCTGGATGTTCATCTCGTCAAAAACGTCCGCGGTCGGGTCCTGTGAGAGAACGTCGAGGGTCGTCGCGCGCGTCGAGTAGCCCGGCTCGGCCGGGTAGACGTTCGCGCCGGCGAGGTCGTCGAACGTCTCGATGCCCGTTCCGTCGCGGGCGACGAAGTAGATGCTGTACGGGAACGCCGAGAACCCGTAGTACGGAATCCGCGAGACGGGCTGTTCGGCGAACTGCCCCGTCTCGTCGAGCGCCTTGTTCAGGGAGTTGTTGTCGGTGATCCCGGCGTTGAACTGTTCTTGAGCCATCCGATAGATGGTCCCGATGTAGCCCGGACTCTCGATCGTCGAGTAGCTCAGGGTGTCGCTCTCCTGGCTGACCGCCCGCTCGACGGCCAGTCCGACGTCCTGTGTTCCGCCCGCGGAGGTTCCGACGCGGAGTTCGAGGCTGGCCTCGCTCTCCTCGTCGCCGCCGTCGTCGCTCATCTCCTCGTCGCTGTCCTCGTCACCGCTCCCGCCGTCGCTACCCCCGCCGCCGTCGCTTCCCTCGTCGCTCGCTTCCCCGCCGTTTCCGCTACATCCGGCGAGGCCGGCTACCCCGACCGTCGTCGTGCCGTACAGGAATTTTCGCCGATCAACGATGGTATCGTCCATGTTCAACCGTTATGTTCGGCTGAACTCTTAATAATGTATCTGTTCGATCTGCGGCGAAGTTCGCCGCGACTCGGGGCGACCGGCACGGCCGCGACGGGCCGGTCCGAAACGCCGTTCACTCGCGGATCGAGACCGTGACCGGACGCTCAGCAGAAAGCATCACCGACTGTGTCGTGCTGCCGAACAACACCTTTCCGGTGGGGCTTCGCTTGCGCCCGCCCATCACGATGGCGTCGGCGTCGATCTCGTCGGCGACGGCGAGTATCTGTTTCGTCACGTCGCCGTGTTCGCGCCGCGTCGCCGTCGTCACCCCGGCCGCCTCGAGGTGGTCGACGACCGCGTCGACGCTCGCGGGATACGCGGTCTCGTCCCACACGTCTTCGGAGTTCACCGTACCGGCCTCACCCGTGACCTCGAACTCCTCGAAGACGTTCAACACGACCGCCGAGACGGCGTCGGCGGCGTTCGGAAGCGCGCTGACCGCCTCGGCGGCGGCAAGCGCGCGGTCTGTGTGCTCGCCGACGGGGATGAGAACTCGGTACATGCTCGGTGGGATCTGGGCGTTCCGGAATAAAGGTTCCTGCGACGGCGGCCGCTACCGCGTCACCGGCGCGCCGACCGACCCGACGGAGTCCACGACCGCGCGGACCTCGTCGCCGGGATCGATCGGCGCCGCCCCGGGCGTCCCCGTGCTGAACAGGTCGCCCGGCTCGAGCGTCATCACGTCCGAGTGAAACGAGACGATTTCCGCCGGCGAGAACAACATGTTCCGGACCTCGTTTTCGGCCTCGACGGAGCCGTTTATTTCGGTCCGGACGGTCACCGGCGCGAGGTCGAGCGGCTCTTCGGGCACCGCGAGCGCCGGGCCGGGAATCAGAAAGCTGTCGTAGCTCTTCGCGCGGGTGAGAAAGCGCGGGTTCCGTTCGAGAACGTCCTCGGCGGTCATGTCGATCACCGGAAGGTAGCCGGCGACGACGTCGTCGACGTCCGTCTCCGCGACGTTCCGACACGAGCGACCCATCACGACCGCGAGTTCCGCCTCGGCGGTCACCCGGTCGCTCTGTGCCGTCGGCGGGAGCCGTATCGGACCGCCGGGACCGGAAAGCGCCGTCGAGGGTTTCATGAAACTCGCCGGCTCCTCCGGGCGCCGCTCGTCGAGGTCGCCGGCGTGTGCCTCGTAGTTCAGGCCGATCCCCCAGAGCTTACCGAACCGTTCGAGCGGCGCCGCAAACGTCACGTCGGCGGCCGGAATCCGGTCGGCCGTCGCGTCGTCGACGTCGCCGAGCGTTCCGGCGGCGGCTCGCGGCAGCGCCTCTCGAACGCTCCCGAGGGCGGGCTCGGCCGAGCCGAGCGGGACGAAGCCCTCCTCGTCGCCCAAGAGCGGGTCTCCGCCGGCCGTGCGTGCGAGGTACTTCATTCGTCTCGGTCCGTCCAGAAGTCGAACGAGCGTCCGGGCGCGAACACGTCGAGACCGACCGCGCGCTCCTCGCCGGTGTTTTCGACGCGGTGAGACTCGTTGGACTCGAGCAGCACCGTGTCGTTCGGAGCGAGGGTGACGGCGCCGTCCGGGGTCGCCACGGTGAGTTCGCCCTCCAGACAGAGACACACCTGCTCGTTCGGGTGGTCGTGCATCGGCGAGCTGTGTCCCGGCGGCTTCTCGAACCACTCGAAGGAGAACTGGTCGCTGCCCGCCATCGCGACGCGGCGCCACCCCTCGTCGGGCTCGTACGTCTCGGCCTCGTCGAACGGGACCGGCTTCATCGCGACGCCCCCGCGAGCCCGCGGTCCGACCGCTCCGGTCTTCGATCGGCGATTCCGTGTCGTCCCGCGATGGCGGCCGCCGGCCCGTCGCGTGTTTCTCGGCGCATGATACACCCGATCAGCCACCGAGCGTATAACCTTTCGGTACCGGTCACCGTCCGGAAAGTCGCGCCGTCCCGTCGTCGAACGCCACGCGAACGTCGCGGTCGCAAACGGTCGCCGCGTCGGGAAGCTCGTCCGTGAGAGCCGCTGAGACGTGTAACTCGCCGAGGTCCTCGGTGTTACGGATCCAGACGATCCGGGCCGTCTCCGGGTCGTACCCGCCCAGCGCGGCCAGCGCTGTTCGGAACGCGAACTCGTCGTCGGGCGCGACGACCGGGAGCTTCGACTTCGCGAGCGACCCGCTCGTGAGCGCGTTCGCGTACGTCTTCGTCAGGTCGAGCTGGTCGATGGCGGCCCGTCGGGTGAGGTCGGCGAGGCCGATGCCGTTGCCGTTCCCCTTCGTGGCCGCCGTGAGCCCCCGGACGTAGATGAGGTCGATGGCCGGCGTCTCCGGGTCCGGCGCGTTGAGAACGCGGTAGCGGCCGATGACGTTCGTGTCCATTCCGGCGCCGGAGATCTCCTTGCCGATCTCGTCGACGACGAGCAGGTCGATGTCGTCGACGGGGAGCGTCGCCATCTCGGCGTACGCCCGTTCTAACAGCTCGGGTTCTCGGTCGAGAAACGACCCCGCCGGAACGGCCTCGACGTGAGCGAGCTCCTCGTCGAAGTTCTCCACCAGGGCGATTCCGCCGAGGAGCGGGACGGACGACTCGATGACCTCCAGCGCGGCGGTCAGCGTCTCGACGTATCCCTCCGCGATCGCCGTCGAGTGAAACGACTTCGCGCCGCGTTGTTTTCCGAGGCCGACGA
This sequence comes from uncultured Halobellus sp., assembly GCA_964556645.1. Taxonomy (GTDB): domain Archaea; phylum Halobacteriota; class Halobacteria; order Halobacteriales; family Haloferacaceae; genus Halorubrum. The sequence continues at coordinate 9,926 of CAZKXC010000031.1, read as the reverse complement.
CGGTCATCTTCGCGAGGCCGCTCTCGACCGGGCCGGTGAAGTTGGTGTGTGCTTTCACGCGGTTGATGACGGCGACGGCGTCCGCTTCCAGCGCCGCCTCCGAGACGTACACCGGCACGTCCGTCTCGCCGACCGTCACCGTCGCCAGCCTCTCGGCGGACATCCGAGCGTCGATCGGGGCGCCGACCGCGTCGGCCGTGATCCCGAGCGACGCCAACACATCGCGTTGACCCTCCGGCGTCGCTCCGCCGTGGCTCCCCATCGCCGGAACGATGACCGGCTCGAGACCGTGGTCGTCTGCCCACGCGACGGCCGCGGCGGTGATGTCGTCGATCCGGTGGATGCCGCGGCTCCCCACGCCGATCGCCACGGTGGCTCCGGGTTCCAGGTCGCCGACGTCGAGCCGGTCGAGCTCCGCCCGCGCCGTGCCGACCGGGTCGTCGAGCGTCTCGCTGGACGGGGCGTACCTGACTCGCGCGAACGCCGGCAGCGGCTGTGGGTCGATGAGCCCGTCGACGTCGCTGCGGTCGGGAAACTCCATGCCGGAGGGTCGTGCGGGCGGCTACAAATACTGATCGCGTGTCGCGACCGGTTGCCCGTATACAGAATTATTTATCATCGGAGTCACCGGGTTACGCATGGAGATCACAGCCGTCGAGTCGTTTCCGATCAAGCTGCCGTTGGAGTCGCCCGTCTCCTTTTCGAACCGGACGCTGGCGTTTCGCGACCACGCGATAACGTACGTGCGGACCGCCGACGGCCTCGAGGGAGTCGGCTACTCGCTCGGGTACGAGGGGGCGCCGCTCATCGCCGAGGCGGTCGAGTCGTTGTTGAAGCCGCTGCTGCTCGGCGAGGACCCCCGAGACACCGAGCGGCTGTGGCACGAGATGTACGACGGCACCGTCCAGATCGGACGCAACGGGGTGGTCTTGCGCGCCATCTCGACGGTCGACATCGCGCTGTGGGACCTGAAAGGGAAGGCGGCCGGCGAGCCGCTCCACAAGCTGTTGGGCGGTCACGCCGAGCGGGTGCCGTCGTACGCCAGCGGCGGCTACTATCGCGACGAGAAGGGACACGAGGCGCTCCGCGGCGAGATGCGGCGGTACCTCGAGGAGGGCCACGACGCCGTGAAGATGAAGGTCGGTCGCCTGTCGGCCGCCGAGGAGGCCGACCGCGTCGCCGCCGTCCGCGACGAGATCGGCGACGACCGGACGTTGTTGCTCGACGCCAACGGCGTGTGGTCGTCGACGACGGAGGCGGTGCGCAACTGTCGGGCGTTCGAGCCCTACGACCCCTACTTCATCGAAGAGCCCGTGATGATAGACCGAGTTGAGACGATGGCCGAGGTCAACGACGCGCTCGACTACCCGGTCGCCACGGGCGAGTTAGAGGGCACGCGCCACGACTTCGCGCGGCTCGCCGACACGGGCGCGGCGACGATCCTTCAGCCGGACGTGACCGTCTGTGGCGGGATCACCGAGTGGCTGAAGATCGCGAACCACGCGTCGACGTACGACATCCCGATCGCCCCCCACTACAACTGGAACATCCACGCGTCGCTGCTGGGCGCGATCGAAAACGGCCTGTGGGTGGAGTACTTCTACCGGGACATGGACGTGAAGGCGTTCGACGACGTGGTCGCGGATCCGGTGCGACCCGGCGACGACGGCACGATCGAACTCCCCGACCGGCCGGGCCACGGCGTTTCGCTCGATACGGACGCGCTCGCAGCGTTCGAGTGGACATGAGAGACTACTCCGACCACATCTCGACGCGCGACCCGGACCGAGACGTCGAGATAACGAGCATCGACGCCTGCGTCGTCGAGGGGAACTTCGAGTGGAACCTGATCCGCGTCGAGACCGACGCCGGCGTCACGGGGATCGGCGAGGCGTATCGGGGCGGCGGAGTTCCCGAGATCGTCGAGTACACCAACCGGTTTCTGGTGGGCGAGAACCCGCTCGACGTCGAGCGGCTCGTTCGGCACATCTTTCAGGAGATGTCCGGCCACGGCGGGACCACCGGCAAGGTCGTGACCGCCGCCTCCGGGATCGAAATCGCGTTGTTGGACGCCGCCGGAAAGCTGCTCGGCCTCCCCGTCTACCAGCTGCTCGGCTCGAAGTACCGCGACGAGGTCCGGATCTACTGTGATTGTCACGCCGGAGAGGCGTACGCCGTCGAGGACGGCGCGACGGCGTACGCGGACGCGGCGGCGTACTCGCCGGAGGCGTACGCCGCCGAGGCGGCCCGCGTCACCGACATGGGGTTTTCGGCGCTGAAGTTCGACCTCGACCTGCCGGCCGACAACGACCCCGACCCGTACAACGGCCGGCTGACGAACGCCGCGATCGCCGAGAAACGCGAGATCGTCGCCGCCGTCCGCGACGAGATCGGGTCCGACGTCGACCTCGCGTTCGACTGCCACTGGGACTACTCGGTCGAGAGCGCGAAGCGGCTGGCCTACGAGCTCGAGCCGTTCGACCTGATGTGGCTCGAAGACCTCGTGCCGCCGGAGAACACCGACGCACAGATCGAGGTGACGAAGGCCACGCGGACGCCGGTGGCGACCGGCGAGAACCGGTTCCGCGTCTTCGAGCTCTCCGAGCTGATCTACGACCACGGCGTCGACGTGGTCACGCCCGACCCGACGACGGTCGGCGGGCTCACGGAGACGATGCGGATCGCCGACCGCGCCGAGGAGAACTACATTCCCCTGTCGCCACACAACGTGTGTAGCCCGGTGGGGACGATGGCGTGTGTCCACCTCGGCGCGGCCGTGCCGAACTTCGACCTGCTCGAGTACCACGCGCTCGAGGTCGACTGGTGGGACGACCTGCTCGTCCGCGAGGAGCCGCTCATCCAAGACGGCACGATCGCGGTCCCGGAAGCGCCCGGATTGGGGATCGAACTCGACGAGTCGGTCGTGGAGGCGCACCGTCTCGAGGGAACGACCGGATTCTGAGCCGGCGCGGGCGGTCGCCGCGCCGGCTCACGACGAGTCCGATCCCGCGTCGGTGTCGTACCGACAGATCCCGAGTTCGGCGACGGCTCCGCTCACCCGCAGGTCGTCGCCCTCGATCAGCACCACCACAGAGAACCGCGACTCGTCGATCCGCACCGACGTCGTCAGGTCGGTCTCGGTGCCGTCGTCGGCCGCGAGCGTCACCCGGCACTCGTGGGTGCCGACCCGGGTGGTGTCGCCGAACTCGACCCTGCTTCCGCCCCGCAGTTCTCTGCGCTCGTCGATCAGAACCGTTCCGTCGTCGGCGACGACGGTGATCGCTACCGTCCGCTTTCCCTCCCGGTCGTGTTCGACGGAGACGGGCCGCGGGTCCGGGAGCGCCTTGGGCTCGACGCGACGGAGCGTCAACGTCTCCTGGCTCCCAGCGGTGTCGACGCTCGGGTCGTAGTACGTCTCGTCGACGGAGAGGTACGACTCGGAGACGTCCATCGCGTCCCGGAGAACGACCCGAGAGGCCTCGTAGCGGCCCTCGAGTGCGGCGTCGATCTCGGCTCGCACGTCGGCGGGGAACTGTTCGTACGGAATGACTTCTCGCGGACACTCCCGGTACCGGCGGTCCTCGTCGCTCGAAGTGGTCTCGCCGTCGGTCGACGTGGTCTCGTCGTCGCTCGAAGTAGCCTCGCTCGACGTGTTCCCGTCGCCGGCGTCCGACAAACACCCGCCCACGGAGAGGGCGCCGACACCGAGGCTTCTCACCAGCGGTCGCCGTCGCATACCGCGGGCGAGACCGGCCAGCGTGAAATACGTCCGGGGAATCGACCGGCGTCTCGTCGGGTCGGACGGGCCGTGTGAGACCCGCGTACTCTCTGCCGTCTCCCGGTCGTCAGCCGTCCATCCGGATCGGCGGCGACCGGCTCATCAACACCAAACACGCGATCCCGGCGCCGGCGCCCAGCGCCGCGGTCCCGAGCCCGACCGCGCGGACCGCCGGGACGAACGCGACCCGCGAACTGGCAACCGCGATGGCGCCGCCCATCAGGATCGGCGTCAGCGTCGCCGCGGCGCGGCCGGTTCCCTCGCTCAGGCTCACCAGCCCGCCGCGCAGTGCCGTCGGCGCCAGGGTCGTGACGACGCTGCGGTAGATCGAGAGCACGAGTCCGAAGCCGACGCCCATCAACACGACGCCGGCCGCCGCGACCGGAAGCGAGGGGGCGAGAAAGACGAGGCCGAGCCCGATCCCCATCGAGGCGTTCGCGGCGACGAGCGGATAGAGGCGGTCGTCGAAGGCGACGGAGATCCGGCCGGTCTGGCTCGCCGCGAGCGCGTACGAGAGGCTGGCCAGCGCGGCGAGGAGGCCCGCCTCTGCGGGCGTGCCGCCGAGAACGTCGACGACGACGATCGAGTTGTAGGTGAGAAAGCCGAACCAGACGAGGTTCGCGGTCCCGCGGGCGACGACGATCGTCCACGCGCGCCGGTGGCCCACGAGCGTCCGCAGGTCCGCGAGCTGTGCGCTGACGTCCGTCTCCGATCCGCCCATCGCGTCCGCGTCCATCGGCTCCTCGAACAGCCAGTAGACGACGGCCGCGACCGGGAACGCGACGGCGTACAACGCGAACGGGTACTGCCACGCGATGCCGACGAGAACGCCCGCGGCGAGCGGAAAGACCGTCTGTGAGAGCCCCGATCCGGTAAAGCGCAGCCCCTGTGCCGTCGCCTCCTTCGAGCCCGAGTAGAGGTCACCGAGACTGGTGATGATGATCGGCGTGAGCGCGGCGAAGCCGATCCCCTGGAGCAGTCTGAGGACGAGCGCCGCGCGAAACGTCGACACGAACCCGATCGCCGTCCCGGTCAATCCGAACCACACCAGCCCGAAGACGAGAACCGGGCGTCGCCCGTATCGGTCCGAGATCACTCCCGCGATCGGGATGACGAGCACCGCCGGGCCGGTGAACGCCGACATCAGGAGCCCGATGTTCGCCGTCGAGGCGCCGAGCGGCTCGACGAGCGACCCCAACACCGGCGAGAGAAGGGCGGTTCCGAGCGGCGGAAGCACGTTGATCAAAAGCAGCAGCTGGAACGGTCGCTCCCGGACGAGCCCCGCGTCCGTTCCCGTTATCGACGGCGTCGAGACCACAGGTGTTCGACCGGACGGCGCTCGGACACATGGGAGTACGTGTTCCGGCAGCGGCCGTCGGGACCGGCGGGCCTACCACGTTCGGGCACGGCCATTATGTACTGGCTCCCCGTGTGCGGAGACCATGGACGCCGCAGTGAACCGCCTCCCGGCCGGGACGGCGGCCGAACTCGAAGCGTTTCTGACCGACTGGCTGAGCGAGGACCGGATACCCGGGGTGAGCCTCGCGCTCGTCGACGAGGAGACGGTGGCGTACGCCGGCGGCTTCGGAGCGCGTGACCTCTCGACGAACGCGCCGGCGACCGCCCGGACGCTCTACGGAATCGGCTCCTGTACGAAGTCGTTCACCGCGTTGTCGATCATGCAACTGTCGCAGGCGGGACGGCTCGACGTCGACGACCCCGTGGCCGACTACGTCCCGCATCTCGACGCCGTCGACGGCGAGCCCGTGACGATCCACCAGCTGTTGACACACACTTCGGGGATGCCGAGCGACGGGCAAGCGGTCGCGTTGATCGCACGGCTGACGGGCGAGAACCCCGTCGAGGTGCCTCTCAGCGACCGCGAGGACTTCCGCGCGCACGTTCGCGGGGCCGCCCCCGACCGGGTGACCGACGAGGGAGACCGCTTCTTCTACTACAACTCCGGATACACCATCCTCGGCGAGGTGATCCGCGAGGTCTCCGGACGGCCGTACGCCGAGTACGTCGAAGAACAGATCCTCGACCCGCTCGGAATGAGCCGGAGCACGTTCAGCGAGGCGGCGTTCACGGAGACGGACGACCGGATGACGCCGTACACGCGCGAGGACGACGCGTCGGTGGCCGCGGCGTTCCCGTTCGACGACCACCTCGCGGCCGCCGGAGGACTGCTGAGCTGTGTCTCGGAGCTGACCGCGTACCTCCAGTTGTACATGCGAGACGGCGACCACGACGGGACGTCTGTGGTCGAGGCCGACGCGCTCGAACGAATGCTCCAGCCGCACAGCACCCGTCGCCACCGGGTGGACGGGTCGGCGTATCGCTACGGCTACGGCTGGGGGGTAGACGACTTCTGTGGCGACGTGTTGGTCGGCCACAGCGGCTCGGTCGGCGTCTCGACCGGGTATCTCGGGGTTCTGCGGGAGACGGGCCGCGGCGTCGCCGTCGGCTGTAACACCACTCACGGGTACGGGCTCGCCGAAATCGGCAAGGCCGCGCTCGCGATGTGGGACGGACGAGACCCGGCAGCGGTCGTTCCGTTGTTCGGGCTTCGGCAAAAGTTAGAGGCGGTCACCGGCGAGTACGCCGCCTATCGCGGCCTCCAGACGGCGACCGTCGAGCGCGACGGCGGCACGCTCGAGGTGACGATGTCGACCGACCTGCGCGAGCGGACGCTGCCGGTCTTCCCGGAGACGACCGATCCCGACGAGTACCGGTTCTACACGGTCACGGCCGCCGGCGACCGCACCCAGGTGACGTTCGACGTCGACGACGGCCGAGCGACCGACCTCTACGTGGATCGGTGGCGGCTTCGCCGAGACGGATAGCCGGCGGGGCGTGTCGACCGGACCCCGTCCCGGCGGTCGATTTATATCGGTTCGACCGGATGGGGGGTTCATGACGGACGAGACCGTTCTCGTCGGCGGCTTCGCACACGAGACGAACACGTTCGCGCCGACGCCGACCGGCCGGGAGGAGTTTCAACAACGGCTCGAGCGGTTCGGCGAGGCGGTGCCGGCCGAGTTGCGCGGAACGAACACGGGAATCGGCGGCGTGATCGACGTCGCCGACGACGCCGGCGTCGACCTACTCTACACCGTCGCCGCGAGCGCGACGCCCGGCGGGCACGTCACCGAGGCGGCGTACGAGTTCTACACGGGCGAGATTCTGGAGGGAGCCCGGACACACCGCGAGGAGATCGACGGGGTGATCCTCCCGCTTCACGGCGCGATGGTCCCGGACGGGATGGACGACGGCGAGGGGCCGCTCCTCGCCGACCTTCGCGAGGTCGTCGGGCCCGACGTGCCGATCGTCGCGACGCTCGACCTCCACGGCAACGTCACCGACGAGATGGTCGCGGCGGCGGACGCGCTGGTCGCGTACGAGACGTATCCACACACCGACATGGGCGACACCGGAGCCACTGGCATGGAAATCCTGCTCGAGACGATCCGGGGATCGCTCGCGCCGACGATGGCCGTCGAGCGGCCGCCGGTGCTCGCGTTCACGCCGACACAGAACACCCGCGAGGGACCGATGGCGGCGATCATGGCCGAGGCGCGCGAACTCGAGGCGCGCGAGGGAATCCGCAAGGTCAACGTGTTTCCGGGGTTCGCGGCCGCCGACATTCCGGAGATGGGGTTTTCGATCCCGGTCGTCGCCGACGGCGACCCCGACGCCGCCGCCGACGCCGCGAGAGAACTGGCCGAGACCGTCTGGGAGCGGCGCGACGCGCTCGTCGGCGACTACCCGACGCCGACGGAGGGCGTGAGGCGGGCGGCGGCGCTGGCCGCCGACGGCGACGAGAACGACGGGCCCGTGGTGGTGGCAGACGTCGGCGACAACCCCGGCGGCGGCGGAACCGGCGACACCACGCCCGTGCTCCGTGAACTGCTCGAACAGGAACTCACCGACGCCGGCTTCGCGATCATGTGTGACCCGGCGGCGGTGCGGGCGTGTGTCGACGCCGGCGTCGGCGAGCGCGTCACGCTCAGCCTCGGCGGCACGGCGATCGACCGGTTCGGCGACCCGATCGAGGGGGTCGACGGCTACGTGAAAGCGATCACCGACGGGGAGTACGTCAACACCGGCCCCATGGGCACCGGAACGTCGAACGACTTAGGCCGGGCCGTCAGGTTCCAGTGTGGACCCGACGACGGCGTGGACGTGGTGTTGTGTGAGAATCGACTCCAGCCGCTCGACGCCGAGATCTGGCGACACGTCGGGATCCAGCCCGAGCGGCTCGGCGTCCTGGTGGTCAAAAGCGCCAATCATTATCGGGCGGATTACGAGCCGCTCGCCAGCCACGTCGTGCCGATCGACTCGCCCGGGCTGGCGGCGATGAACCCCGGCCACTACGAGTACGAACGGATTCGTCGGCCGCAGTTCCCGATCGACGAGATGAGCGACGACGCGTATCCCGACTGGGAGTAACCGAGTCCGGTCGGGCCGGCGCCGGCGAGCGGCCGCGGGCGTCGTCCGGCCGCGCGGCGGGTCGTCAGAACAACTCGACCGGGATGCCGGCGCGTTCGAGTTCGTCGGCGAACGCGGCCGCGTCCGTCTCGATCGGCTCGAACGTGTCGTAGTGAACCGGCAACACGAGCGCCGGCGCGACGGACGTGGCGAAGTCGGCGGCCTCGTGGCGGTCCATCGTGTAGTGGCCGCCGATCGGGGGGACGAAGACGTCGGCGCGGACGTGGTCGTGAGCGGGGAGGAAATCCGTGTCGCCGGCGACGTAAACGATCGTGTCGCCGACGCCGAGTAGGAGTCCGACGCCCTCGCGTTCGGCGTGGAACGGCTCGCCGTCCGCGTCGACGTGGTCGCCCTCGGGGCGATTGTGGGCCGGAACCGCCTCCACCGAGATCCCTCTCACCGACAGGGTTCCGTCGTACGCCAGCGGGGTCACGTCGCGGTCGAGCCCCGTCGTGTCGATCGCCTCGTAGGCGACGACGTCGGCGTCGTCGCCGGCCACGGCCGCGATCGCGTCGGGATCGTAGTGGTCGGGGTCGTCGTGGGTCACGAACACCACGTCGCCGTCTCGCGGCTCGTCGTCGAGGACGTCGCTCCACGGGTCGACGTAGACGACGACGCCGTCGCGGGTCTCCATTCGAACGCTTGCGTGACCGAGTCGGTCGAAGACGAGGCCGTCGTGGGTGACGCTCATGCGCGATCGTTCGTGAGAACGCCGTAAAACGCTACGCACGCCGGGTCGGGGGGTCGGGCGCAGAGAGGCCCGGCGTCGAATCCCGGCTCCGCGAGCACCCGTTGGGACCCCTACGCGTCGGCGAGGACTCGCCTGAACGGCCGGAGCACCCGCCGCGGAATCCACCGAAGCAGCCGTCGTATCGCGTTCGCCCTTCCCCACGTCTGTGAGGTCGCTCGGTACCCGGTCTCGGTGTGAACGACCTGGCCTCGCTGCTTTAGATACTCGAGTGCGGATTCCACCAGCGGTTCGGTACAGTCACAGGACTCGGCCAGTTCCGTCACGCCGCGGGGTTCGCTGGCGTCACGGAGCGTCCGGGTGAGGTCGTTCATCACTCGCAGTCTGTACATGGCCTCGTCTTCCGGTCCGGAAACGAACTCGTGAGGCGTCCGCGCCGGGCCGTATCGAACCGTCGTGACGCCGTCGAGCACGAACCAGGCGCCGACGAGAGCCACCGCTCCGCCGGCCCATCTCGTGTGAGCGAACCCGAGAACCGCTCCCGCGGCGCACAATCCCAGCCCGTACACCGTCCAGTTCGTTCCCTTCGGCAGGTCGTACGCGTCGTCGGCCACCTCGTACGCCACCAGTCCGGCCGAAAGCGCCAGCACCGGCGCGAACGACCGGACCGTCGCGTCGGTAACCGCTACGAGCACGGCGAACACGGCGACCGATCCGACGATCGTTTGGAGGGTATCGGATTCGACGGGGAGCGCCATATCGTCTCGTGAAGTGACACGTTGCGTTCGAGCGTTTTTTGTGTGTCGCTCGGCGGGTGTCGGAACCGGCGGTAGCGGCGGCGAGAGTAGTATAAAAGCCGTCTGGTGATTAGATCCTTTTGTTCGATCTTTCGTCGTCACGACGTTCCGCAGAAAGTCCGGGTGCGAGAATCGAACCCGCGTCTCAGCCTCCACAAGGCTGAAGGATAGT
>CAZKXC010000030.1:6214-23299 GCA_964556645.1 uncultured Halobellus sp. | reverse complement strand
TAAATACGCAGATGATAACTACCGGCTATGTGCGTTCGCCGACAACCCGACGGGCCCACGAATCGCTCGCCGTCCGCCGTGGCACAGACCGTACCCGCGTCGTTCGCCGTCGGGTAGATGCCGGGGATCAACCTCTGGGATATCGTCGACATCCCGTTCGACGCGGTTCGAAACGCGTATCGCCAGCTGCGGAAGGCGTTGTTCACGGCGTCGCGACCCTCCGGCGAGTACCTCGTGGTCGACCGGACCGTTCCGGAGCTCGAACGAGAGCTCGGCGGGTTCAGCTTCGCGCCCAACTGGGAGTTCTCCTACTACGAGCGGGGAGAGGTGTTGAACCTCGCCCGGGTGGTGTACGAAGAACGGACGGTCGACGGAACGACGTATCGCTGGTGGCAGACGCACCTGCGCGGCTGGCGGGGCGCAGACGGGCGGCTCGAGCTTCACGCCCACTGGGAGCTCGAACCCACCGAGAACGGCAACGAGCACATCGACGGCGTCGGCTTCGATTTCGACCGCGGAATGGAGACGCTGCGTTCGTACCTCGACGAGGCCGGCATCGAGTACGACGTGGCGACGATCGAAACGGACGGCGACGACGGCTGACCGCCGGGCGCAACCGATTTCCGGCCGCCGCGACGAGAGGGAGCATGACCGCGCCGGATGGCGACTGGCGGCTGATCCGAGAGGAGTCCCGTCCGGGAGCGACGCAGATGGCGCTCGACGAGGCCGCCGCCGAGACCGCCGGCGACGGCGGGCCCGCCACGATCAGGACGTATCGATGGGATCCGAGCTGTCTCACTCTCGGATACGGACAGGACCCGGAAACGGTCGACTGGGCGGCCTGCGAGCGCGCGGGCGTCGACGTCACCCGACGCCAGACGGGCGGCGGCGGGATCTACCACGACGCCGCCGGCGACATCGCGTACTCCATCGCCGTTCCCGCCGCGGACGTCCCCGGCGAGCTGCTCGACGCCTACCACCTGTTGTGTGAGCCGATTCTCGACGCGTTTGCCCGGCTCGGCATCGACGCCGACTACGTCGAAGACCCCGTCGCGGAGCTGTATCACCCCGCGTGTTACCTCCGCGAGCTCCACCCCGCCCACGACATCGTCGCCGACGGGCGGAAGATCGCCGGCAACGCGCAGTATCGCACCCGCGACGCGGTGGTTCAACACGGCTCGGTGACGTTCGCCGTCGACGCCGAGGCGCACCTCGCGGCCTTCGACGACCCGCCGGTGAGCCCCGAGCGGTTCCGCGAGCGCGTCGTCGGAATCGACGAGCTGGCCGACGTCGACCGCGCGGAGGCGGTGCGAGCGGTCGAGGCGTCGCTGGTCGCGTGGGTTGAAACGGGAATCGAATCCGGTGAGAGCGACGCCGACGGCTCGCTGACGCGGGACGGATCGTGGACGAGCGAGGAGCTCAACCGTGCCGACGAGCTCGAGGCCGAGAAGTACCGCGCGGACGACTGGGTACGGAACCGATCTGGGAGCCGGCGGTAGGCTGGCCGCGTGGCCAGGGGTAGACCGGCCCGGTCTGTCGGCCGTCGGAACGCGGCTCGGCGGCCGGCGAGACGCGCGCTGCCGCGACGCGAGGCCGCCGGCGGAAGCCACGCTGAGGTGGCGCGAGAGCGCCGGCGGAGGCCACGCCGCCGCGACGCGAGGCCGCCGGACTCGAGACGAACCCGATCTGGTTCCGAAGCGGCTTTTCGTGTCGCCGCGCTACCGGAGGTATGAGCCTCAGCGTCGGCGCACACGTCTCCATCTCTACGTCACGGGCGTCGAACGACCCCGAGACGCCCCCGTACGGCAACATCGCGAACGCGGTGTTCAGACAAACGCAGTTCGGCGGCAACTGCGGACAGATCTTCACCCACTCGCCGCAGGTGTGGCAGGAACCCGACATCGACGAGACGGAGGCGACGCAGTTCCGCGAGACGACCGAACAGGACCTCGACGGACCGTGGGTGATCCACACCTCCTATCTCGTCAACCTCTGTACGCCGAAGGCGGGGCTCCGCGAGAAGTCTCTGGCGTCGATGCAAGCGGAGGTCGACGCCGCGGCGCGGCTCGGAATCCCCTACGTGAACGTTCACCTCGGAGCACACACCGGCGCGGGCGTCGAGGGCGGCCTCGACAACGCGGCCGGCGTCATCGACGACGTCGACGTCCCCGACGGCGTGACGATTTTGGTCGAGAGCGACGCGGGCGCCGGCACGAAACTCGGCGGCGAGTTCGAACACCTCGCGGGCGTCATCGACCGGACTGAGACCGACATCGACGTCTGTGTCGACACCGCACACGCGTTCGCGGCCGGCTACGACCTCTCATCTGCCGAAGCCGTCGACGAGACGGTCGCCGAGTTCGACGACGTCGTCGGGCTCGACCACCTGAAGTGCATCCACCTCAACGACTCGAAACACGCCTGTGGCACCCACAAGGACGAACACGCTCACGTGGGCGAGGGCCACATCGGCGAGGCGGGAATGGAACGCGTGATCAATCACCCCGAGCTGCGGGACGTCCCGCTCGTGTTGGAGACGCCGACGGAGAACGGCAAGAGCTTCGCGTGGAACATCGACCGCGTCCGCGAACTCCGCCGCGAATGAGCCCCCGCGGGGTCCGACCGTGAGACAGTTTTCGGCGGCGTACCTCGAACACACCCGGCAGGGGATGTGGACCGACGGGCGCGAGGCGCTCGCCGACTGCTCGCTCGCCGACCGCGACCGCGTTCTCGACGCCGGCTGTGGCACCGGGGCGTTCACGCGCGTGCTCACCGAAGAGACGGGCGCGGAGGCGACCGTGGTCGGCGTCGACGCCGACACCGACCTGCTCGCGGTCGCCCGGAGGGAGTCCGGCGGGCGATACGTCGCCGGCGACGCCACCCGGCTGCCGGCTCCCGACGACGCCGTCGACCTCGCGGCGTGTCAGGCGTTGTTGATCAACCTCCCGGAGCCGAAGCGAGCGGTCGGAGAACTCACGCGGGTGTCGAGCGACCTGGTCGCGGCCGTGGAGCCGAACAACGCCGACGTCGCCGTTTCCTCGACGGTCGACGCCGAGGCCGGCCTCGAGCGCGAGGCGCGAGAAGCGTACCTGGCGGGCGTCGGCACCGACGTGGCGCTCGGCGACCGGGTGTCGTCGATGTTCTCGGACGCCGGCCTCGATGACGTTCGGACCCGGCGGTACCTCCACGAGAAGCGGACGGCGCCGCCGTACGCCGAACCCGCCCTCGAATCGGCGGCTCGAAAGGCGTCCGGGGCAGGCCTCGCGGACCACCGCCGCGAGCTCCGGGAGACGTTGTCGGCGGCGGCGTACGACGACCTCCGTCGGCGCTGGCGGCAGATGGGCCGAGAGGTCGTCGCGGCGATGCGCGACGGAGAGTACGAGCGCGTGGAGCTCGTTCCCTTCGAGGTGACGGTGGGACGGGTGCGGTGAGCGAGTCGGACCGTTCTCTCGCCGGGTTCGGAAGGTCGAAGTCGGTCTGGTCGAACCGAGTGTACATGCCAGCCGCACTCGTGACGGGTTCGTCGAGAGGGATCGGTCGAGCGACCGCGCTTCGGTTCGCCGCGGACGGCTACGACGTTGCGATCAACTACCACACCAGCGAGGAGGCGGCCGAGGCCGTCGCCGGCGAGGCGCGCGACCGGGGAGTCGAGGCGGTCGTCGTCGGCGCGGACGTCTCCGCGCCCGACGCCGCCGCGCGGCTGGTCGAGACGACGGCAGACGCGTTCGGCGGCGTCGACCACGTCGTCAACAACGCCGGAATCGACCAGCACGTGTACACCGAACGGCTCGATCCGGCGGACTTCGACCGGGTCATGGACGTCAACGTCAACTCCGCGTTCAACGTGACGAAGGCGGCGCTTCCGCACCTTCGCGGCTCCGAGGACGCCCCTTCCGTGACGAACATCTCGTCGATTCTCGCACACACCGGCGCGCCGATCGAGTGTCACTACGCCGCCTCGAAGGGGGCGTTGCTCTCGCTCACCCGGAGTCACGCCGGCGACTTCGCGCCGGACGTGCGGGTGAACGCCATCGCGCCCGGCCACGTCGAAACCGACATGACCGACGACCGGACGCCAGAAGAGAAACGCGAGGAGCTGGCGCGGATTCCCGTCGACCGATACGGCCAGCCCGAAGATATCGCCGACGCCGCCGCGTACCTTCGGGACGCGGGGTTCGTCACGGGCGAGACGCTGAACGTGAACGGCGGCGAGCTGATGCGGTAGTGCGCCGTCGGTCCCCGTATACGCCTCTCGCGTCGCCGCCGTGACGCCCGTGAGGCCAGACCGCGCGGGCACACGACGAATCGGACGCCCGGCCGGCCGGCGGTCGGCGGTCGGCTCAAACCATGTCGCCGCGCACCGACGAGGCCTCCTGTTCGGCGCGGTCGGCCGCGAGGGCGTCGGCGATCGCCGCGGCGGTGTCGGCGTCGTCCACGCCGAGCATCTCGAGGGCGGCCGACAGCGTCGGCATCGCAAACGCCGCCTCTCGGAGCCGCTCGAACGCCTCGTCGTCGCGCTCGCCGTCGACCCACACACACACTCCGCGAGGGTCGAGCACCTCCGCGTACGCCTCGCGCGCGAGCGCTCCTTTCAGCCGCTGGGTCACGTTGTCGCCGAAGCTCGCGTTACACACCTCGAGATGGATGGGGTCGTCCGCGGCGTCGTCTTCGCCGCCGAGCAGCGCGGCCGCGAGACACTTTTCCGGGGCGGCGTAGCCGTTCTCGCTGGCGCGCACGCGGTCGGGGTTGCGTTCGGCCCACGACGCGCGGACCGTCGTCCCGACGCCGTCGACGCCGTACTCTCGTTTGAACGCCGCCGCCGCGTCCGCGTCGCTCTCCATCAGAACGTCCTTCGTGACGTAGACGTCGAGCCGGTCGATCGGGTCGAGTCCGAGCGCGACGTCGCCGAAGACCCACACCTCCCGAACCGGGACGGGCATCGGCTCGCGCTCGACGCGGTCGACGATCGATTCCACGCGGTCGACGGCCCGGTCGCGGTCCATCGGCCGTCGGTACGGGCGGCGGCCGGATACCGGTTGCGCTCGGGCGCCCCGTCGTCACTCGCCGATCGACGCCACCCGATCGGCGACCGACGCCCAGTGGCCCCCCTTCCAGAACCACTGGCCGCAGTCGCGACACCGCCAGTGGCGGTCGGGGCCGTCGTCGGGGACGTACGCCGGCCGGGCCGCGTCGTTTGCGACCCGGTCGACGAGGCCGTTACACGCGCCACACCGGGTCGGCTCGGCCGCGATCTCGACCGGGTAGCCCGCCGCGGCGACCTCGCGGAGCTGGTCGAGCACGTCGCGTTCCGTCACACAGAGCGCGTCGTCGACGCGGGCCGCGAGTTCGCGGTCGCGGGTGAGCAGGAGTCGGTCCTCCGCGGCCGACAGGGCCGCGAGCGCGTCGTCGTCTTCGATCCCCTCGTCGAGCGCGTACGCCGCGTCGTATCCACACATCCGCAGGTACGTCGCGAGCTTCCCGCACATGACGTCGACGAGAACGGGAGGCGGGTCGGCGGAATCGGGAGATCCGGCGCCCGAGCCGGGCGCAGGGTCGGGAGCGGGCATCTACGAGAGAAACTCGCGGAGCTCGGCGAGCGAGTAGGCGTTGAGCACGTCTGCCGTCTCGGCCCAGCCCCGGCGGGCGGTGTGGACGCCGTACCGGGCGTTGTCGAGCTCGCGGGGCGCGTGGGCGTCGGTGTTCACCGCGAGCGTCGCGCCCGCCTCGACCGCGGCGCGAACCGCGGCTCCGTCGGCGTCGAGACGAGCGGGATTGGCGTTCACCTCGATGGCGACGCCCTCCCGTGCGGCCGCCGCCGCGACCGCGTCCATGTCCGGCTCGAGCCCCTGGCGGCTGTTGATGATCCGGCCGGTTGGGTGGCCGAGGACGTCGACTGACGGGTGTTCGACCGCCCGCACGAGCCGCTCGGTGGCGGCGTCCGCGTCCGCGTCGAGCGCGGCGTGTGGCGAGGCGACGACGACGTCGAGGTCGGCAAGCGTCGCGTCGTCGGTGGAGATCGTCCCGTCGGCGGCGATGTTCGCTTCGATCCCGTGGAACACCGCGATCTCCGCGTCCGCGGCGACCTCGGCGACCGCCTCGGCCTGGTCGGCGATCGCGGACTCGTCGAGCCCGGTGTTGCCGAAGATCCCCGGCCCGGTAGCGTGATCGGTGACCGCGTGAAACGCGCGGCCGCGCTCGGCGGCGGCCGCGACCATCTCTCGGATCGAGAAGCCGCCGTCGGACCAGTCGGTGTGGGTGTGGAGGTCACCGCGTATGTCGTCCGTCGCGACGAGCGACGGCAGCTCGTCCGCCGCGGCCGCCGCGACCTCGCCGTCGTTCTCGCGGAGCTCCGGCGGAACCGGTCGCATGTCGAGCGCCTCGTACACGCCGTCCTCCGTGCGGCCCGCGATCCGGTCGCCGACGCGCTGGCCGGCATCGGCATCGTCGACGTCGGCGACGTCGAAGAGGCCGTACTCGTTGAGCTTGAGCCCGCGGTCGATGGCGCGGTTGCGGACCGCGACGTTGTGGGCTCTCGAGCCGGTGAAGTACTGGAGGGCCGCCCCGAACTCCGCGTCGTCGACGATCCGAAGGTCGACGCGGGTGCCGTCCGCGCGAACGCTCGCTTTCCCCGTGCCCGCCTCGATCGTCGCGTCCGCCGCCGGCCAGTCGGTGAAGGCGTCGACGACCGGCTCCCGCTCGTCGCTCGCGACGAGGAGGTCGATGTCGCCGATCGTGTCCTTCCAGCGGCGGATCGACCCGCACACCTCGACCCGGGAGACGGCGTCGACGGCCGCGAGGTACGCGAGGGCGTCGTCGGCGACCGGGCGGGCGTCGCCGAGACGCGTTCGGTGTTGTGACTCGCGCGCGAAGGGGATGTTCTCGCGGATCGATTCCTCGGTTTTGGCGCCGAACCCTTTCACCTCGCGGATCTCGCCGGCCTCGGCGGCGGCCTCCATCTCGTCGAGCGTCGTGATCCCGAGCGTCTCGTACAACGTGCCGACCGTCTTCGGGCCGACGCCCTCGATCGCGGTCAGCGCCTCGATGTCGACCGGGAGCGTCGAGCGGAGTTCTTCGAGCTCCTCGATCTCGCCGGTTTCGACGTACTCGACGACCTTCGACGCGATGGCGTCGCCGACGCGGTCGATCTCCGCGACCGCGTCCGCCCCCTCGCCGGCGAGGTTCTCGATCGGGGCCGGGTGTTCGCGGACGTTTTCGGCTGCGCGGCGGTACGCCGTCGGCTTGTACTCGGCTCCGCTCGCCTCGAGTCGGTCCGCGAACTCCTCGAGACGGGCCGCGACCTCGTCGTTCCGGCTCATTCGAAGAAGCGTTCGGCCGGACGAAACTTATACTGTCGGACCCTGCGGGCGACAGAACAGACCGGTGACCGGCCGGCGGACGCGCTCAGTCGTCCGACGGCGCGGGTTGTTGTTTGCTGCGGGCCGCCCGTGCGGTGAGGTCCTTGCGGCTGGCGTCGAGCTCCGAGAGCACGTAAACGAGCCCGTAGAGCGTGACGGCGCCGACCGGCAGCAGGACGAGCGGCGTGATCCGGGTGGCACCCCAGACGAGCAGCATCGCCGCGGCGACCGAGACGACGGTGAGCGCGTAGTATATCTGGGTCCGGACGTGGTCGATGAGGTCGGCGCCGGTGAACGTCGCCGACAGGATCGTCGTGTCCGAGATGGGCGAACAGTGGTCGCCGAAGATGGCGCCGCTGAACACCGTCCCGACCGCCACCGGCAGGAGCGCGGGCGTGGAGTTACCGATCCCCCACGCGAGCGGGATGGCGATGGGCGTGACGATGGCCATCGTCCCCCAGGACGTCCCGGTGGAGAAGGCGATCACGGCCGACGCGAAGAGGACCACCACGGGCAACAACATCGGAGAGATGAACGGCTCCGCGACCTCGGTCACGTAGACGCCGGTTCCGAGGGCGCTCGTGACGGTCCCGATGGTCCACGCCATGGTGAGAATCGCCGCGGCGGTTATCATCATGCTGAACCCGTCGATGACCGTCTCCATCAGCTCCTCGAGGTCCATCAGGCGGCCGGTCGCGCCGCTGACCAGACCCATGCCGACGAACGCGAACGAGCCCCACAACAACGCGTCGATGAACGCGGCGTTCTCGACGATGTCGATCAGTTGCGCGCCGCTTCCGGCGTTCGTGGCGCCGGTGTACGCCGCGCCGAAGAAGACGACGGCGACGAGCGAGAGGACGGGCAACAGGAAGTACCGGAGCTGTGGGGAGTCCGTCACCACGTCACCCAGGCTGTCCTCGGCGCTTTGCATCGGGACGGCGTCGTCTCTGAGCACCTTTCCGTGTTTCCACGAGCGGTGTTCGGCGTCGAGCATCTCGCCGAAGTCGCGCTGCGTGACGATGATGATTCCCACCATCACCACCGCGAGGATGCAGTACATGTTGTACGGAATGCTCTGGAGAAAGACGCTGAACGCCCCGGGCGCCTCGCTCGCGATGCCGGCCGCCTCGTACCCTTGCTCGATCATGCTCAGCTGGTAGACGATCCAACTGGAGATGCCGAACGTCGCCACCGGCGCGGCGGTGGAGTCGACGATGTACGAGAGCTTCTCGCGGGACATCCGCAGCTCGTCGGCCATGCTCCGCATCGTCGTCCCGACGATGGCGGTGTTCGAGTAGTCGCCGAAGAACCACATCATCCCGAAGATCCAGGTCGCGAGCCCGACCTTCCGCTGGGAGTTCAGCCGTGACCTGGCGGCGTTCGCGATGGCCATCGCCCCGCCGAGCCGCCAGATGAGCGCGACGCCGCCCCCGAGAAACATCACGATCATCAGGATCTTGGCGTGGAACAGGCTCTCGCCGATCGATTGGGCGGTCCAGAGGAGCGTCTGAGCGAAGCCGTGGCTTCCGGTGAAGATGATGCCTCCCGACCAGATGCCGAGGAACAACGAGAGGATCGCCCGGCGCGTGACGACCGCGAGAACGATCGCCAACAACGGCGGAACGACCGAGATCGCCCCGAACGTCTCGGCACCGGTCATCGCTCGGCCCCCGCGCGGCGTGTCTCGAGACACCGGCCGCCGGCCGACCGGCCGT
This sequence comes from uncultured Halobellus sp., assembly GCA_964556645.1. GTDB lineage: Archaea > Halobacteriota > Halobacteria > Halobacteriales > Haloferacaceae > Halorubrum. The sequence continues at coordinate 14,229 of CAZKXC010000030.1, read as the reverse complement.
GTCCCGGCTCGCGTGCTGTGTCCGATCTAGCGGTTAGGTTAGGTTCCTGAAACATGTGTGACTCCGTACCATGTCCGACGTAGTGTCTTGGTATGTCACACATAAATCCACCGATCAAACGAATAATATCACATCATACACAAGGTACGCCAAGCTAGTTTATATATCGAACTGCGCTCTCGGTACACTGGACAGATGCATACGCGGTTACGGATCGGCGTGATAGACACCGGTTCCGTGACGGTCGGCGGCGGACCGGCGACGAGAGGCCGTCGTGGGGCATAAGCCGGTGGGGACCCAGATACCGGCGTGGCCACCAACGAACCCGAGCGGGCCGAACGGAACGTGTACGGCGACGAACTGGCGCCGTGTAGCACCGACCCGGTCACCGGGTATCGCCGCGACGGCCGGTGTCGCGACGTCGACGGCGACGCGGGCGAACACACCCTCTGTGCGGTCGTCACGGCCGAGTTCCTGACGTACAGCCGCGACCGCGGAAACGACCTGATCACGCCGCGTCCGGAGTTCGACTTCCCCGGACTCGAGCCGGGCGACCGGTGGTGTCTCTGCGTGGGTCGCTGGCTGGAGGCGGTCGACGCCGGGGTCGCACCGCCGGTCGTGTTGGACGCGACGAACGAGTCGGTGTTGACCGCGGTCGACGCCGAGCGGCTCCGCGAGCACGCGTTCGACCCCGACGGATTCGATCCGGGAACGCTCGACGCGGACGGGTGACCGGCGCCGCCTACTCGGTCGCCCACAGCCCGGCTCCGACGAGCGCGGACGACGCCACCGCCCCGGCGAGCAGCGCGAACGCGGGACGGAAGCCCGCGACGTCGGCAATCGCGCCGACGATGCCCGGCGAGAGCGCCCCGGCCACCATGAGCAGGGTTCGAACGACGCCGAGGCCGCCGCCGGCGAGCCGGTCGGGAAGCGCCTCGATCAGGTACGCGCCGCGGGCGGGCCGGTAGCCGTGTGACCCCACCCCGAAGACGGCGACGAGGACGCCGAGGACGAGCGCGCCGGAGCCGGCGAGCGCGACGACGCCGACGAGCGCGACCGCGGCCAGCCCGAGCGCGACGACCATCACCGGAAACCGGCCGAGCCGGTCGGAGAGGTCGCCGGAGACCAACTGGACGAACGTGACCGCGAACAACACGGAGTACAACAGGTTCGCGGTCGACGTGGGCAACCCCGCCTCCTGTGAGAGGTACAGCGGGAGAAACGCGACCGCGCCGTTGTACGCGAACGCGGCCGCGATCGTCACGAACACGAACGCCGCGAGCCGGCGGTCGCGAAACAGGACGAGGTACTCCCGGGCGTTCGGCTCGGGATCGTCTCGTCGCCCGCCGCGGTCGGCGTCGGCCGGGAGACGGCCGGGAACGCGGAGGGCGAACGCGGCCGCCACCACGAACACGACGGCCCCGGAGACGACGAACAGGCCGCGCCAGTCGGCGCCGGGCAGCCGCCGCAAGAACCCGTCCAGAAGCGGCGGAGCGGAGACGAAAGCGACGACCGCGGCCGGCGCGGCGACGCCGCCGAGCGCCCCGACCGTGTCGTGAACGCCGAGCGCACGACCCGTCCGGACGGGATACACCCGCGAGAGCAGCCGCACGGCGACCGTCTTGTGCGCGCCGGTGCCGGCGCCGATGAACAACATGACCGCCGCCAGAGCCAGAAACGGCGCGTCGAAGACGAGCGCGAGCGCGCCGAGCCCCGCGATTCCCGCGCCGATCGCGATGACCCGCACCGCGCCGACGCGGTCGGCGACCGCGCCGCTCGGAAACTGCATCAGCGCGTACACCAGCATGAACCCGGTGTACGCCGTCCCGACCGCGGCGTTGCTCACGCCGTAGCTCTCCTGAAGCAGTTCGAAGAGCGGCGGGAACGCGTACCGCAGGAACTTGCCGAGAAACCAGATGAGCGCGGTCAACGCGAGCACGTCGTACTCGACGAGCCGCCGGAGGTCCATCGAGCGCTCTTATTCGGTGTGCGTCTTAAAACAGAGGGAGTCGGCAGGGCGGGCCTCGAGACGCCGACATCCGGTATGGCGTCAGGGTGGCTACCCGAACGGCCCCTTGCCGCCGCCCATCATGTCGCCGAGACCGCCGCCGCCACCGCCGCCCATCTTTTTCATCATCCGTTGCATGTCGCCGTCGCCCATCCCCTGGAACTGCTCGATCGTCCGTTCCATCATCGAGTGTTGCTCGAGCAGCTGGCGGACGGTCTCCTCGTCGGTTCCCGAGCCGCGGGCGATCCGCTCCGTTCGCGACTGGCCGACGACCCGGGGGTTCTCCAGTTCTTCGTCGGTCATCGAGTCCATGATCCGCTCGAACGAGCGCATCCGGTCTTGGGTGACGTCCATCGCGTCGTCGGGGAGCTGGTCCATCATCCCGCCGCCCATGCCGGGGATCATGTCCATCACCTGGTCGAGCGGCCCCATCCGGTTCATCGCGTCCATCTGTTTTTTCATGTCCTTCAGGGTGAACTCGCCCTGAAGCAGTTGTTCGGGGTCCCAGTCGTCGTCCTCCTCGCCGGCCTCCTGCATGGCGCGCTCGACGCGCTCGGAGAGCTGTTTGAGGTCGCCCATCCCGAGCAGCCGGGAGATGAACCCCGAGGGCTCGAACCGCTCGACATCTTGGACGGTCTCGCCGGTTCCCAAGAAGGCGATCGACGAGCCCGTCTCGTTGACCGCGGTCAGCGCGCCGCCGCCCTTGGCGGTCCCGTCGAGTTTGGTGATGACGACGCCGTCGATGCCGATCGACTCCTCGAACTGGCGGGCCTGTTCTTTGGCCCCCTGGCCGATGGCGGCGTCGAGCACGAGCAGCGACCGGTCGGGGTCGACCGCGCGCTCGATCTCTTCGATCTCCGCGATGAGGTCGTCTTCGAGGGCGTGTCGCCCCGCTGTGTCGACGATGCGAACGTCGGCGTCGGCGGTGGCCGCCATCCCCTCGCGGGCGATCTCGACGGGGTCGTCGGCGTCGGGGTCGCCGTAGAAGTCGACCTCCGCGCGGTCGGCCATCTGTTCGGCCTGGTCGTACGCGCCGGGCCGGAAGGTGTCGGTCTGGATCACCGCGGGCCGGAGCCCCTTCGTCGAGAACCACCACGCCATCTTGGCTGCCGAGGTGGTTTTTCCGGAGCCCTGGAGGCCGGCGAGCAGGATCGTCTGCGGCTCCAGCGGGAGCGCCGTGGAGTCGCCGACGAGCGCGACCATCTCCTCGTAGACGATCTTGAGGACGTGGTCGCGGGCGGTGGTGCCGCCGGGCGGTTCTTCTTCCAGCGCGCGCGTTTTGATCGAGTCCGACAGCTCCATCACGAGGGAGACGTCGACGTCGGCAGAGAGCAGCGACCGCTGGATCTCCTTGACGATCCCCTCGACGTCGTCCTCGTCGAGCCGCGTCTTCCCCTGGAGCGCGTCGAGGCTGCTCCGCAGGGACGTGCCGAGGTCGTCGAGTACCATTTGTCGACCGTAGGCGGGCCACGCGGTAAAGGCTTTGTTCGTCGAGCGCACAGACGGACGGCCGCGGAGACGGTCGAACGCCGCGAGTTCGTCACTCTCGGCGAACCAGCCGCGCGCCGGCGGGGTCGGTGTGAGAAACCGCCGGGTCGTAGCCGGCGTCGGAGAGACCGGTGCCGAGCGCGAAGACGGTGCGACCGAGCATCGCCATCGCCGCGGAGTCGCCGGCCGCCGTCACGTCGTCGATCGCCTCGGCGACCTCGGAAACCAACAGGTCGGCTCGCTCGGCGAACTCGCGCGAGGCGGCCATCAGGGTGGAGAGCCGCGGGTCGGCGCGGAGCCGAGACAACGCCCGCTCGCCCGCCTCGGAGAGCGCGGCGGTGTCGCCCGCGAGAACCGTCTCCGTCGACAGCTCGCCGAAGGTGACGTGTTCGACCCGAGCGTGCGCCGGGATCCCGTCGAGTTCGCCGTGGCCGGGCGCGCCCGGCTCCAGCCGGATCGGGATCCCGCCGCGCGCCTGTGCGACCACGTCGCCCAGACCGGTCCCGCGCTCGACCTCTGCCTCGTGGGCGATCCGGACGAGATCGTTCACCGACCGACCGCCGTCGACGGCGGCGTTGGCGGCGAGCGCGGCGCCCAGCGCCGCCGCTCCCGAGACGCCGAAGCCGGCCCCGATCGGGAGGTCGGTGTCGACGTCGACCCGGGCTCGAACGCCGAGGGCGCCGAGCACGTCGGCGACGGGACCGATCGCCGCCGTGTCGCCGTTGAGCGCGATCGAGCCCGCCGTCTCGGCGTCGGGGGCGTCGACGGTCTCCGTGCCGTCACCGGACGCCTCCGCGGCGCGAGCGACCGTCACCTCGACGCCGTCGGAGAGGGTGAGTCCGGCTCCGCGCGACCCGGCGGCCGCCGGCCGGGAAGCCGGGTGGGCGCTGAAGAAGCCGGTCACGTGGCCCGGGACGAACGCGGTCGCCCGTTCCCTGGTCATATCTGTCCGAAGAGGAGCCCGGCGATTAACGGTTGTTATCGCGCCGTCGCGTCGACCGACACCGCAGTCTGTAAGTACCACCCGGAGAAATCGACGGCCATGCGACGCCGATTCCGTCCGCCGATCGCCGCCGTTCTGGCGGTGTGTATGCCCGGACTCGGCCACCTGATCTCGCGGCAGTTCCGACGGGCGCTCGTCTGGCACGCGACGATCGTGGCCGGCGGGCTGGCGTTGTACAGTCTCTACGACGTGGGCCCGATCGACCCCACCGGGTCACTGGGGGACCTCGTGGCGGCGGTGCCGGCAGACGTCGCCGTCCCGATCGGGTTGTTGGTCGGGCTCTCTGCCGTCGACGCGTACCTCGTCGCGCGGGCGAACGCGGCCGCTGCGGCCCGGGCCGCGGCCGCCGCGGCGGCGATTCGGGAGCACACGGCTGCCGACGGCGGGCCGGAGGATTCGTTCGTCGACAATCTCGCCCCGGCCGACGCCGAGGTTCCGACACACGTCGCGTGCCCGTACTGCGGCCGGGCGGCAGACGTCGAACTCGACTTCTGTCACTGGTGTGCCGAGCCGCTTCCGTGGGTGGACGCGACGTGATCGCGGGCGGCCGTCCCCGTCGGGGTCGACCCCGCGGAGACGAGACCGGTCGAGCGAATCGATCCCGTTCGGCTCCCGGGTGGAGTCGCCGGAAGCAGAGCAGTGATACTCCCGGAGCCGGTACCCTTTCCAGTTGATGCTGTTCGTGTCGCTCTCGGCGCTCGTCGCCGGGGTCACCCTCGCGTGTTTCGCCCTCCTCTTGCCGCTCTGTGTCGGGCTCGATCGGATCCGACCGGTCGTCGGCGACCGGGATCGGCTCCGGCGACGGCTCCGGGCGATCGCCCCGTACGTGGGCGGGCTGGCGGTCGTGCTGGTGTTCAACAAGGGGCTCATAGAACGGCTCGAAGCGTTCTCGCGGCGATACGGCATCGAGGCGACGGCGTGGCTGTACGCCGTCGAGGGGGACTTCGTCGCGACGGTTCAGGGAGTGGTTCCCGACTGGGGGGTGTACTACTTCGCGCCGATGTACGTGATCGGCTACGTCGTGCTGCTCGGGTTTCCGTTCGTCGCGTATCTGTTCGCGGAGGACGCGCGGGCGCTGAAGACGCTCGTCGCGGCGTACGCGGTCAACTACACCGTGGCGATCGTGTGTTACGCCGCGGTGCTCGCGTACGGCCCGCGCAACTATCACCGGCTGCCCGGGGCGGACCCGGACGCGGCGCGCGTCGAGGAGCCGCTGCTCGACTCGTTTCGGGAGGTGACACAGCTCACGGCGCGGGTGAACGTGGAGACGAACGTGTTTCCCTCGATGCACGCGGCGTTGTCGGTGACCGTCCTCCTCGTCGCGGTGACGACCCACGAGGAGTTTCCGCGGTGGACCCCCGTGTCGGCCGTTCTCGCGGGGAGCATCCTCCTCGCGACGATGGCCCTCGGAATCCACTGGGGGCTCGACGTGCTCGCCGGGATCGCGCTCGCGGCGGGCAGCGTCGCCGTCGCCGACCGGCTCGTCTCGCGGACGGACGGCCGCTCCGGGTGGTAGTTTCTCGCAGCTGATAACTGCGGACGAAGCCTCATGTACGCCCGCGGAAACCCTGCCGTACGGACGCGAACGACGGACGAATCATGAGTCTGGATCCGCGGCGGTACGACGTGCGAGAGCTTCGCCGGCTCGCGGGAACGCGAGGCGGCGCCGAGACGGCGTCTCGGGAGCGACCGCGCCGCCGGCCCGACGGGAACCGGGCCGAGCGGGCGGCCCGCTCGGCCGCGTTCAGGGAACTCGTTCAGCATCGACGAGGGCCGGGGAAGGCCGGCGGCGAACGCCCGTACCTGCGGACGATCCCGGCCGGTGCAGACGCGGAACGCGAGATCGCCGACTGGCTCGGCTACCTCGTCGACGCCGGCGGGCACCTGCGGAGCCGCGACGCGTTGTCGTACTACGCCGACATCGGCTGGATCACGCCGGCCGTCGCGGCGGCGCTTGAACGCCGGCTTCCCGGCTTCGACGCGCCGCGGAACGACCGGCCGTTCGTCCCCGCCGACCATCGGATCAGCCTCGTCGCCGTCGTCCGAATCGTCTCGTGTACGAACGAAGGCCAATGAGCGACACACAATCCACAGACACGACAGACACCGACGAAACGAACGCGCCGACGCCGGTCGGAGTGAAACTCGGCAGCACCAGAACGGTGCTCGACCTACCCGACGAAGGTGACGGGCGCGAACGCCACTCGACGCTCACCTGTCTGGCGACCTACGAGGACGCCATCACGGGCGACGAGCGGGTGGTGTTCGGCCACGACGCCGCCACCGAGTACCCCGACGCGGTCCGATTCATGCTTCGCTCCGGGCTGCCGGAGAACGACGAGAGCGTCGTCGACGCAAAGCGCTTCTTCGACGCGATCGTCGACGGCTACGACGTGCCCGCGGACAGCGCGGTCGTCTACGCGGTTCCCACCATCGACAACGAGGCGGGCGTCGAGAACCTCGAGTCCGTGATCGAAGACTCCGCGATCGGCGAGGCCGCGGTTCGGAGCTTCCCCGAGTCGCTGTGTGGGGCGATTCCCGCCTACGGCGACGGGCTCGAGGCGATAGACGAGGTGTGTATCTCCGTCAACATGGGGTCGACCACCCTGGAGGCGAGCGCGTATCGCCGCGGCGAACAGCTCTCGCCGTTCTCGACCGGGTCGGTCACGGGCAACGGCGTCGACCGCGGGATCGTCGCGGCCGTCGAAGAAGAAAGCCAGGGCCGGGTCCACATCGACCGGACGACCGCCCGCGAGTACAAGGAGACACACGCCGACGTGGGCGAATTCGAGCCGTTCACCGACGTGGTCCAACAACCCGGCGGCGGGAGCCACGAGTTCACCGTCGACCGCGGCGTCCGAAAGCCGGTCGACCGGTACATCGACGACGCGGTCGACGCGGTCGCCAACGAGTTCCTTCCCGGACTCGCGAACGACCACATGAAACCCTACCAGCTCGCGTTGGGTCGGCCCGTCGCCGTCACCGGCGGGATGGCGTGTATCCCCGGGCTCGTCGAGGCGTTCGGGAAGCGACTCAGCGCCGAGCTCGACCGCGACGTCGAGGTCGTCGCTCCCGACGACCCCGCGACGGCCGCCGCCGAGGGAGCGGCTCGGATCGCCGAACGACTGGTCTGAACGCGTTACAGCCGAGCGGTGGACAGTTGTACGGATTTATCCCCTCGGCATATGAGCCGGCGTCATGAGAGTTCTGGATATTCTTGAAGATGAGACGACAGAGCGACAGATGGGAGTAATATTCGGTCTCTACATGCTGGCTCCGGCGATTCTTGGGTGAGTGGCAGTCGTCGTGATACGTGTTTTTAAGTGACAACAGTGAGCAGTGAGAACACGGAAGTGAGATGATCCCGGGCGGATTCGAACCGCGAGGACTCGGATCCGCTCGTCCTCTGGGCTCGAATCCGCTGGCCATATTTGCCACTCGCGGTGTTGCTCGCGGTAAAAGTAGTCCCGGGCGGATTCGAACCGCGAGGACTCGAATCCGCTCGTCCTCTGGGTT
>CAZKXC010000030.1:4660-6114 GCA_964556645.1 uncultured Halobellus sp. | reverse complement strand
GTAGTCCCGGGCGGATTCGAACCGCGAGGACTCGAATCCGCTCGTCCTCTGGGTTCGAATCCTCGTTGTGACTATTCGTGCTCACTCCGTTCGCACGGAATAGTCCCGGGCGGATTCGAACCGCCGTCAATGGCTCCAAAGGCCATTATGATTGGCCACTACACCACGGGACTCCATCAGGCCGTAACCGGGCCGCCCACAAGTAGGTTACTTTTCGTGGCTCACGTCCCCTCTTCGAGCCGCTCGTACCGCTCCGCGAAGTTCTGTCGACAGGAGTCACAACAGAAGTGGTACAACGTCCCGTCGATCCGCGCGGATTCCCCCTCGGCGGTGACGGTGTTGTCGCACTCGACACAGTCGACGGCCAGGTCGGCGTCGCCGAGTCCGGGCGACCACTCGTGGCGGTCGACGACGCGAACCGAGAGCGCGGAGACGCGGTCTAACCCCACGGATCGGTCGACGAACCCGCGAACATCGCCGTCGGCGACCCGGGCGAGAACGACCACGTCGCCGTCGGCGGTCAGCGCGGCGTGCTCGACGCGGTCGTGGCCCGCGACCGCCTCGTAGACGGCGTCGGCGTCGGCGGGAGCGACGGTGAGGGTCGCGAGCGCCTCCAGCCCGGTCGAGAGCTCGTCGGCGTCGACCCGCAGCGTGAACCCCTCGATGACGCCCGCGTCGCGGAGCCGGTCGACCCGGTCGGACACCGCCGGCGCGGAGAGGTCGACCCGCTCGGCGATGTCGCTGTACGGCCGCCGGGCGTCCGCCAACAACAGTCGGAGAATCTCCCGGTCGGTCTCGTCGAGCGTGCGCATGACGAGCCTTCCGGCCCGGTGGACAAAAACACCCGGACGAGACCGCCGTGCCGCGCGGGCCGAGAGGACCGGCGGAGCCTGCCGACAGGGAAACCCAGTTGTCGGCGGCGCCGAAACGGGGCGCCATGGTCACGATCGAGATCGACGGAATGGCGTGTGGCGGGTGTGAGGACGCGGTCGTCGACGCGCTCACCGACGTGGCGGGCGTCGAGGCCGCCTCGGCCGACCACGAGGCGGGTACCGCGAGCGTCGAGGGCGACGCCGACACCGACGCCCTCGCGGCGGCGGTCGAACGAGCGGGCTACGAGCCGGCGTTCTGAAGCGGGATCGCGGGCGGTGCGGTCGCGCCCGCACGCCGCACGGGGACGGCTCCGAGCGGGAGGACTCAGCTCTGTTCTGTCGCGTCCGAGTCGTCGTCGGATTCCGCCTCGTCGCCGCCGTCGACCGCCTGGTTGGTCGCGCTCGGCGAGCCGTCGGCGTTCGGCGACCCGTTTGCGAACAGGCTCGCATCCGTGTCCGCCTCGTCGACGGTGGACTCGTCGGTCTCGGACGCGTCGGCCGCGGACCCATCGGCCTCGGAGCCGTCAGCGTCGGACTCGTCGGATGCCGCGCTCGCCGTCGACTCGGACGCGGTCGACTGGG
>CAZKXC010000030.1:0-4560 GCA_964556645.1 uncultured Halobellus sp. | reverse complement strand
TGGTAGGTGTAGACGTACTCGTCGGCGACGGCGTGGAACGCTCCGGTGTCCGGGTCCTCGACTACGCCCGTGTCGGTGTCGATGGCGAAGTCGACGAGGTCACGGAGGCTGTCGGCGTGCGCCTCGGGGCGGTCGTGTGTTTCCGGCGGCAGCCGAATCCGGGTGATCCACTCGTCGAACTCCGAGCGGTCGTCGCGGAACGACAGGTACGTCCGTTCTGCGTCGTCGATACCGGACAGCCCCGCGTACCGCGCGTACGACAACCCCGCGACGCCGAGGAGTCCGACGACCAGAACCAGCGGACCGCCGAACGACCGAAGCGGCCCGTACGTCCGCTCGACGGGTTCCGTGACCGTCTGTTCGGTCGTGTCGGATTGGACGCCCGGATCGGCGACGGTGTAGGTGGCGTCCTCGTGGCTGAAGCCGAACTCGACGGTGCGCGTGTACGTCGTGTCCTCGCCGTTGAGCGTTCCCGCCACCTGGACGTCGGTGGCGACGAACGTCTCGGTCTCGCCCGGCGAGGCGCCGAGCTCGGATTCGATCGCCGCCACGCGCTCGTCGACCGCCGTGCTGTTGAGCGTGAACGGGGCGGTGACAGTTTCGCCCGGCGCCACGCCGGTCGCGGTCGTCGAGTCGACCGTTTCTCGTTGCTCCCAGTACACCGTCCCCTCCTCGCCGACGTTCCGCACGACGAGCACCGAGCGGACCTCGACGGCGACCCCGTCGGCCTCGTCGGCGGTGTACGTGACCCGGGGAGTGACGTCCAACTCCGGAGCCACGTTCGCGAAGTACGTCTCGCGGTTCTCGAGGACGGTCCCGATCGTGAACACGGGGTTCGGCTCGGTCACCTCGGCGCTGTGGACGTACTCGGTCTCGACGGTCCACGAGGAGACGGTTCGCGTCTCCGGTTCGGTGCCGGGGTCGACGTGGGTGGTGTAGACGACTCCCGCGCCGGCCGCCGTGAGGACGAGACAGACGGCGAGGAGGACCGTGAACTGTGCGTCGAGAAACGATCGGAGCCGAAGCCGCGTTTCGTCGGGGGATGTGGATGCGGACATGATCTACTTGTATAACGCGCGGAGGAGCCGGCGGTGGAGCGGCGTCGTTCGGCGGGATTCCCGGCGTCGGATCCGCGCCGGCTCCCCGCGGAGCAGGAGGAGTCCGGCCGCCAGAATGCCGCCGCCGAGCAGGCCGTTGATCGCGACGAGCGGAACCCACGGGTGGATCCGATACAGTCCGTCGATGACCGCCGGCGGCAACACCGCGAGATAGCGGTGTTCGACGACGAACAGCCGATAGTAGCCGGTCTCGTCGGGGGCGGTGAGCGTCACCGTGGTCGACGCCTCTCCGCGGGGGCCGACCGCGATCCGTTGTCGGTCGACGGCGACGCCCGGGCTTTCGGGCGTCACGTACGCCTGGACGGGAACGAGCCCGGCGTTGGGAACGGGGTACTCCACCTCCTGGCTCGTCCCGCGTTCGATCACGGTCGGGTTGTCGGATTCGAACTCCGCGCTGACGACGCCGTACTCCTGTGTGCCGGCCGGAACGACCATCGCCGCCGTCGCCGTCGCCATCAGGACGGCCGCGAGCACGAGTAGAATGGCCGTCACCGAGGTGCCGTCGTCGCGCGAGCGGTCCCGTTCGGGCCGCTCGCGGCTCGATCCGGTGAGCAGCCAGTCGACCGCGTACGCGACCACAGAAAGCCCGAACAGGAGGTACGCGAGCCCCTGTGTCCCCTGAAGCGACCGCATCCCGAGCGTCACCGCCAGCCAGGTCTGGACCCCCTCCACGCCCGACTGAAACGCCATGGCGGCCGTCCCGAGGTGGGGTATCACCACCACGCTTCCGCCGACGGTGAGCGCCTTGGCGACGATGTCGGCGTCCTGAACGACCGGTTCGCCGCCGTCCTGATCCGTGAACGGGTTGTTGTCGCCGCGGGTGATGTAGCCGCGTTCGGTCTCCTCGACGACGCGGTGTGTGGTCAGCCCGCCGCCCTGGATCTCCTCGGCCTCGAAGGTCACGACGTCGCCGACGCCGATTCCCCCGGCGATCGGAGCGGGGATCGCGACGAACCCGTCGCCGGGGTCGAGCGTCGGCTGCATGCTTCCCGTCTCGACGAAACTCAGGAGCACCGGCTGTCCGAGAAACTGTCCGACGACGAGCGAGAACACGACGAGGACCGCCGCGATCTGGAGGCCGACGGAGAGGGTGCGTCTGAGGCGCATGTGTCAATCAAACAGGGGCTGTGTTCAGTACAACGCTATCGACAACGCGTAATAAGTCCGTGGATCACGGTATCACGTCTGATTGATAAGACGGCGGGTCGGCGTCGAGACGCTCACTCGTCGAACACGCCGGCGGCGAGCGTGGCGTACGGGCCGATGAAGCCGAGACAGAACCCGAGCAGGTGAACGTAGAGGTTGATCACGCGTCCGGCGGTCGACGGCTCCGCGGGAAACCCCACCAGCGGGTACGAGACGGCCAGCACGGCGCCGACGGCGAAGAGGTCGCCGTCTCCTCGCCGGTCGATCACGCGCCCGAAAAACGACCGCAGGGACGGCCGGCCCTCCGCGGGACGCAACGCCGTCTGGCTCGCGCCGAGAACGAGCCCGCCCGCGGCGACGGCCGGACCGACGAGGCCGGTCCACTCGGTCGAGGCCGGCAGCGCCAACGACGCCATCCAGCCGACGAGCACGAAGAACGTCGCCGGGAGCAGCCGAACCGGCGTCGACTCCGAGAACGGCTCCGTCGGGCCGTCGGGGCTGAGAGATGTGTCGGTCGCGTTGGAGCCGCCGGTCGCGCTGGAGCCGTCGGCAACCGCACGCGGAACCGGCCGGAGGCGCGTGTGAACGAACGCCGCGAGCAACAATGGAAGCAGTCCGGCGAACGCCATGTTGACCCCGGAGAAGCCGAACCCCACGGCGCGCCGCGGAACCGCGAGGTTCAACGCCGAGAGGACGACGGGAAACGCGACACAGACCGTCGCGAACGCGACGAAAAAGAACCGGCGCTGGCGGCTCGCGGCCGCCAGAAGGTAGCCGACGCCCGCGAGCAGTCCGTAGCCGGCGAGGTTGGCGAGCAGATGGTCGGGATCGAAGTGGACGTAGTGGGCGCTGAGCGCCGTCAGCGCGGTCGGGTCGTGGTACGCGAACGCCAGCGACCGCCGGGTCGGCTCCGGAAGCGCGAACACCGCGAGGAGAACGACCGGCACGGCCGCCAGCGCGACGAGATCGAGCGGGCTGGCTCGCGCGACGAGGGTGACCCGGAGCGACGACGGCGCGTGAACGTCGGCGTTCGGCGAAGACGTCACGGCCGACCAGTCGCACACGATCTAAAAAGGCCTGTCGTCGCCGCGATCAGGACCGGCGTCGCCGCCGCGCCAGCGCCAGCACCGCGACGACCGCCGCGAGCAGCGCGGCCAGCCAGCCGAGGTCGGCGAGCCCGAACCCGCCCGGTTCGTCGGTCGGGGGGGCCGGCGACGAGCCCTCGCCCGGGTCGGAGGCGGATCCGCCGTCGTCCGACTCGGTCGCTTCCTCTGCGGCCGGCGTCGTCTCGGTCGACGCCGTCGTGCCGACCGACAGCTCGCCGACCGGGGTTCCCTCGACCGCGAGGTCGTACGTCCCGGTCGTCTCGAAGGCGGCCGAGAACGTGACCGTCGTCGACTCGCCGGGCTCGAGCGCGACGTCGACCGTGTCGACGGCCGCGCCGTCGGCCGTGAGCGTCAGGGTGCGCTCGCCGGCCGCCCCGCCCGCGTTTTCCGCGGTCGCCGTCACCGTCGTCTCCGCGCCCGCCTCGACGGTCGCGTCGGCGACCGTCGCCTCTCGAACCCCGATCCGGTCGACGTGTGTCGCCAGCGCGAACGTCGAGAAGTCGTCGGTGGTCGCGACGAGGTGGACGCGGTCCGTCGAGAGCCCGCGGCGGTCGACGGTCGCCGCGTCGAGAGGCGTCGTCTCGCGGGGCTCCCAGCCGCCCGCGTCGGTCTGTCGGAAGACGACCAGGTCCGCCGGGTCGACCGCGCCGAGGTGCGCTCTGTCGACGCTGAACCGGAGGCGCATCTGCTCGACGCTCGCCGGGTCGAACTCGTGTGTCACCGAGAGATACCCCATCGGGACGGGCTCCTGAGCCGCGTCAAGCTCGCCCCCGCCGGCGAACGCCACCGGGCTGCCGGTCGTCTCCATGCTGACGGTCTCCGTCGAGACGCCGCGGAGCTCGACGTAATCGAGCGTGACGTTGGTCTCGTTGAGACGGACGCGGTCCGTCTCGAACCCGACCGTGTCGTCAGAGCCGAGGCCGGTCGCCTCGAGCGACCGCTCGGACGGCGACGGCCGGCCCACGGTCACGCTCGGCGTCGGCTCGGGAGCCTCGTCGGCAGCGCCCGCGGACTGCTGGCCGGCGGTCGACGACGGACCCGAATCCGAATCGGGGTCGGTGACGTTCGCGTGAATCGCGAACTCATCGGCTCCCAGCCGGGTGTTCGGCTCCGCTCCGCGCGTGTCGAACTGGAGACCGACGGAGACCGAGCCGTTCGGGTCGAGCTCGCTCGCGTTCGCCTCGCCCTCG
>CAZKXC010000029.1:17696-23794 GCA_964556645.1 uncultured Halobellus sp. | reverse complement strand
TCGGCATTCACCCTCGGGGTCAAGCCCCGAGGCACTCTGCCTCGAACTCTGTAGATTTCAGCTACTGGTGGGGCTCGGCGACAGCCTCGCGTTGACCTTCCTCGTCGGAGGAGGGCTCGCGACGCTCTGGTTCGCCGTCGTTGGCGTCGCCTACCTGCGGTTCCGACCGGTGACGGTTCACTACGACCTCCGGTGGCCGACGCTTCAGGATGGCCGCTGGATACTTGCCGGACTGGCCGCGATTGTCGCTGTGTCGCTCCTGACCGAGGTTGTAGTGAGCCTGTTCGGATCCGGCCCGGCGACGAACATTTCGAGCGCGGCGGCGGTTGAGAACCCCGTGTTAATTTACTCCGTGTTCCTCGTCGGCAATCTCCTCTTGATCGCTCCGATCGAAGAATTCCTGTTCCGCGGCGTCATTCAGGGCCGTCTCGGTGAATCGTTCGGAGCGATCACCGCGATCACCGTTACCTCAGTCGGGTTCGGTCTCACGCACATCCCGAGCTACTGGTTCGGCGGTTCCGACCTCCTCTCCGCCGGCGTCTGGGGAGCCGTGGTGAGCATCGCAGCGACCGGCTTCATCCTCGGCTACGTCTACGAACGAACGAACAGCCTGCTGACGGTGAGCATCATCCACGGGCTCGTCAACGCCATCGGGATCGGGCTCGCCTTGCTTACACTCCTCTGAAGAACCATCGAGTCTGTCGTTCTCGTTTCGACGAGTGTCTCGGTCTCGTTCGTCGGATGGTGGTTCGGTGAACCGTCGATTGCGACGCGCGGGAGCAACTCTGTGCCACCCGGCCGATTCGCTCACGCGGCGTATTGGCGGGCGTGTGATCGACACGCCTCGGCGGCACACGGACGCTATTTTCGCCACCTCCTCCCCAACCGATTCGCTCGTCGCCCGCGGCGACTCGCTCATCCCTCGCGCGCTCGCGGGCACCTTCGGCAGCCCGCGAGGCGCGCGCCACCGCACTTCGTCGGTTCCACCGTTGACACTCGCAGTGGGGTGGTTCGTCTCAGAACGCGGGTCGTTGAGGGTGCGTCTGCGAATAGCTAGAAGGCGTGATATGCCGGCCGCGCTACCTCAACACTCGGACCAGCCGCACGACTCGCACGTCTTACACCCTTCGGAGTAGTAGAGGTTCATTCCGCCACACTCCGGACACTCGGGCGACTCGCCGGCCGCGATGAGGTCCTGGGTCACGTCCGTTTCTGGCCCTTCGGGGCCGGCCGCCGGCTCGTCTGCCGTCGAGTCGGCCGCGGTCCCGCCGGCGACCGCGCCGCCGTCGGTCTGGCTCGGCGGCTCTGTCGCGGCGTCGGGCGCCGTTTCTCGGGCCTGTCCGTGTCCTTCGACGTCGTCGAGGCTCTGTTGTTGAGGGATCCCCTTGTCGATCTCGTCGTCGAGGTAGCGCCGGAGCGCGGTGCCGATCGCGTCCGGAATCGACTGGATCTGCTCGCCTTTGTCCCAGGCGACCTTGGGGCTCCGGGTGCCGTGAAGCTCGTCGACGATCTCCTCGGGGTCGACGCCCGAGCGGAGCGCCGTGGAGATGACCTTCGCGAGCGCCTCGGTGAAGGAGTTGGTGTAGCCGCCGGAGTGGCCGATGTTCGCGAACAGCTCGAACGGACGGCCCGCCTCGTCCTCGTTGATCGTGACGTACAGCTTTCCGTAGCCGGTCTCGACGCGCTGGGTCACGCCGGACAACGAGTCCGGACGCGGCCGGGTCTCGGTGTACGCGAGCTCGGGCTCGTCGGCGGACGCGAGCAGGTCGGCGATCTCGGCGTCGACCGCCGCCCGAACGTCGTCGTTGTCCAAGAACGCCTCGACGCCGCCGAACACCTCTCGGATCTGTTCGACGATCGTCTCGGCCGCCTCGGTCTCGTCGGCGAACTCCGTGTTCTGCGCGCGGGTGGTGAGCACCTGTTTCGAGCGCGTGCCGTCGCGGTAGACGGTGACGCCCTTGCCGCCGTGGTCGTAGATGTACCGGTACACCTCTTCCATGTCGGCGGCGGTGGCCTCGTTCGGGAAGTTACACGTCTTCGAGATGGCGGAGTCGACCCCCTCCTGACAGGCACACTGCACCGCGGCGTGTTCGATCCCCGACAACGAGCCGGTGACGACGAACAGCTCGCCGATCGCGTCGGGCACCGTCGAGAGCCCCTCGACGCCGTCGAACGCGTTCTCGGCCATCTGTTCTTGTGCCTCCCGTTTCACCGCGTCGACGTCGATGTCGTTCGCCTCCAGCGTCCGCAGGAAGTAGTCGTCGAACTCCACGAGCATCTCGTCGCCCTGGACGTCGCCGGAGACGTTCTTGTAGAACGCGACGTTGTAGATCGGCTCGCAGCCGCCGGTGGTGTTGCCGATCATCGACGTCGTTCCCGTCGGCGCGATCGTCGTCGTGTTGTGGTTGCGGATCGGGTAGCCGTCCGCCCACTCGTCGGCGTCGAGGCCGGTGTGGTGTTCGAACCAGTCGCGGTACTCCGTCGGGTCCGCGTACTTCGAGTCCGCCCAGTCGTTGAAGACGCCGCGCTCCTCGGCGAGCTCGTGAGAGATCTCCTTCGACTCGTGGTTGATGTGAGTCATCAGCTGGCGGGCGACCTCGTTGCCCTCCTCGGAGCCGTACTTCACGCCGAGCTGGATGTACAGCTGGGCGAGCCCCATGATGCCGAGGCCGATCTTGCGCATGTCCCGGACCGTCTGTTCGATCTCGTCGACCGGGAAGTCGGACATCGTCACCACGTTCTCGAGGAAGCGGGTGCCGTACGCGATGCGCTCGTCGAACTCCTCGAAGTCGATCGCCTCCGCGAGGAAGGCGTCGACCGCGTCCTCGTGGGTGTCGTACTCGTCCGCGTGCGCCTCGCTCCAGACGCGCCAGTCGGGGGCGCCCTCCGCCGCCAGCGTCGAGAGGTTGATGTGGCCGAGGTTACACGCCTCGTACTCTTCGAGCGGCTGCTCGCCGCAATTGTGGACCACGAGACCGTTCGCGACGAACGAACTCGTCTCAGGCTCCGTCAGGTCGTAGACGGCCTCGTGGCCGTCGTCCTCGACTGCGGAAACGGTCGCTTCGAATCCCTCGCTGTACGGTCCGCGGTCGTAGTTCGCGAGACGCTCGTCGAGTGCGTCCTGTTTCGAGTCGAGAAGGAATCCGATCTCCTCCGCGAAGCGGACGAGGTTGTCCTTCGAGACGACGAGATCGTGGTCGGCCCGTCGCTCGTATTCCGCAGTTCCGCCGTTTCCGTCGGGCATCTCCTGAACGCCCTCCTCGTGGCGCTCCTCGTAGATCTTGCTGAAGATCCCGAAGTTGAGCAGGAGTTGCTGGACTTCTTTTAACAGGTCGGTGCTCGTGCTCGTGAGCCGGACGGAGACGCCCTTTTCGACGTTCCCCTGAACGCCCCCGTCAGCGGAGAACAGCGCACGGAGGTACCCGCGTGCCATCTCCTCGCTCCCGCGCATCACTGCCTCAGGCACCTGCTGCTTCTGATCGGCTAAGCCGGCTTCCTCGGCGTACTCGTACAGTCGAGCCGAGCGGATCCGCTGCTCGACGGCCTGCGCGCCGCGGTAGTCGTCACCCCTGGCGATCTCGCTGACACCGACCTCGTAGTCGGCGTTACCGACGGGATCGCGAACGACTTCGTTCACGTCGGCTGCGAACGATTCCGAGATCTCTGCGTCCTCGTCGTAGAAGTTGAGGACGGCGCGCTCCTCTCCGGTCTTGAGATGGCCGTCACCGACCATCCAGCCGAGTACGCGACCCTCTGCCGCTGTTCCGTGCTGGCCGAAGGAGCCTTTCCGGTTCTGGATGTGGACCGTGTCGCCGGCGTCGAGGTTGCCGGCTTCCACCCACCCGTCACCCGTCATGACCCGATGATCGGAAGTGAGGCGGAGTTCGTACCCCTCCTCGGTCGTGAGCTTATAAACGTCCTTCTCGCCGGTCTTGTACACGCTGCTCGCTTCTTTGAGCGTCTCCTCGCTGAGGCGACCATCGACGACGACGTCGCGTGCGACTCCCTGTTCGTAGAGTTCCTCGGCTTCGACGAGCCCGTTTTCGGTGCTGATCAAGGTGTCACCGGTGACACAGGGGTTCGTCGCGAGGATGCGATGGTCCGGGTTCTCCTCCACGTCGAACGAGTGTTCCTTGTTCACCCGTTCGAGATAGATGACGCCGGGTTCGCCGTTCTCGTGAGCGCCCTCGATCATGTCCTCCCAGAGCTCGGCGGCGGGAATCGAGAGCACCTCGCCGACCTCGACGTGTTCGCCGAGACCGAACATGTCGTACAGCTCCTTCGTCTCCGGCGTGGCGACGTGGGGCTCGCCCGTGCGCGGGTTCGTGAACGTGAACTCCTCGCCGGCGTACAACGACTCCATGAACTCGTCTGTGATCCCGACGCTGATGTTGAAATTCGAGAGGTGTCCCTCGACGGCGTTCCGGAGGTGTTCGGGAACGCGGCCCTCGTCGTCGATGAGCTCGCGCGCCTCCTCTAAGGCGTCCGCGAAGGAGTTGTGCGTGAAGTCGTCGGGGTCGTTCAGCCGCAGCGAGTGGGCCAACGAGACGTCTTTGTTCTTCGCGTGGATGAACTGGATCACGTCCGGGTGCGAGACGCGCATGACGCCCATCTGTGCGCCGCGGCGCGCGCCGCCCTGGGCGATCGTCTCGCACATCTGGTCGAACGTCCGCATGAACGTGATCGGGCCGGAGGCGATGCCGCCGGTTGAGCCGACCGCGTCGCCGTACGGCCGAAGCTGCCAGAAGGCGTACCCCATGCCGCCGCCGCTCTGGAAGACCTCGGCCGCCTCCTTTGCGGTCTGGTGGATGTCGGTGATGTCGTCGTCGGGCGAGTCGACGAAACACGCGGAGAGCTGTTGGAGCTCGTCGCCCGCGTTCATCAGGGTCGGCGAGTTCGGCATGAACGACAACGACTCCATCCCGTCGCGGAACGTCGCCGCGGTCTCCTCGACGTGGTCGCGGACCGCCGCCGGCAGCTCCGGAACGACGGTGTCGTAGGCGAACTTGTTGACGTTGTGTGGGGTCAGCGTCGTCTCGCTATCGTCGTCGGCCGAGACGCCCGCGCCGAACACGTCTTCGGCGAGCTCGTCGCGCCGGGGGTGGTCGGGCTTGAGCTGGTCGGGCGTGACGGTGACGTCGATGTCGCGTTTTTCGGCTTCGAACACCGCTTCCGCGAGCGCGACGTTGCGCGCGACGCGGTCGAACAGCTCTTCTTGCGTCTCCACCGGGTCACCGTTCGCGTCCTTCCGGAGGTACCTGGCGGGGAGAATGTTGTGGTAGGCGTTGGCCGTGAGACGGTCCTCCATCGTCTCACCGGCGGTTCGTTTGATCGGCAGTTCGAGTTCGTCTGCGGAGATGCCGTCGCTGCTCATGCGACGGTCACCTCGCGGCGTTCGCGTGCGGTCTGGCTCATGATGTGGTGTTGGTATGCTGGCGAAGCGGACCTTTGTAACGTTCGGTTCTCCGGTCCGCTGGGTAGGCGTTCTGTTCGATTGCGTATGTAACGCTCGGGCGGTGCGTCCGGCTTCGACGCTGGTGCGACTCGTGTGGACGGGTTCCGCGTACATAAGCATGGCCAGACCGCAGTGAAACTAAACCCGCATCGAAGAAATCGATGGACCGCAGTGGAGTCCCAGCGGAAAGAAAGGGGGGTCGGCCCCCGCGACTTCCGGGGCCGCCGCCGGCTGGATCGCGGACGGAGCCGCGGTCGCCGGGGCGCGAAAGACCGGATCGAGGCGACGAAAGTATCAGTTCAGTAAAATTCGGTCCGGGAAGTCGCCACCAAGCTTATCCGGGTGCTCGTCGTTTACCGCGCCATGACCGCGCTCACAGCCGGCGTCGCGGCCGTGTTCTCACAGGCGGGGATGTTCGGCAGCCCGGTCGGCCAGCTTCTCGTCGCGCTGGTCGTGGCCGCGATCGTGATCGTCGTCGGCAAGTTCGTGTTGTCGCTCGCGTGGCGGCTCGTCACCATCGGCGTCGTCGTGGTCGCCGCCCTCTATCTCCTGTCGGTGACGGGGCTGATCTGAGACTGACGCCGGCTGGCGGCCCGGAGCGTTACTGGAACGCGCCGAGCCCGGCCTCCGCGGAGTCGTCGAC
>CAZKXC010000029.1:0-17596 GCA_964556645.1 uncultured Halobellus sp. | reverse complement strand
GCGGCCCGGAGCGTTACTGGAACGCGCCGAGCCCGGCCTCCGCGGAGTCGTCGACCTCCGACCGCTGGAACCGGCGCTCGATCTCCTCGTAGCGCTCGCGGGTCTCCGCGGTGACGCTCGGGTTCACCTCATCGAGGGCGTTCTCGAAGTGGGCCATCGTCACGCGGACGTTGCCGACGGACTCGCGGACCTCCTCGCGCGAGACGCTCTGGATGAACTCCCGAGAGGCGCTCATCGACGCCTCGCGGGCCACCGCCTCGAGGTCCGCGCCGACGTACCCCTCGGTCCGGCGGGCGATCGCGTCGAGGTCGACGTCGTCGGCCAGCGGCTTCTCGCGGGTGTGGACCTCCAGGATCTTCCGGCGACCCGCCTCGTCGGGGACGGGGACGTGGACGTGCCTGTCGAGCCGGCCGGGCCGGAGCAGCGCCGAGTCGATCAGGTCCGGGCGGTTCGTCGTCGCGATCACGACGACGTCCTCCAGCGACTCGAGCCCGTCGAGTTCGGTCAACAGCTGGGAGACGACGCGCTCGCCGACGCCCGAGTCGTTCGTGTTGCCGCCGCGCTCGGTCGCGATCGAGTCGATCTCGTCGAAGAACACGATCGTGGGCGCGTTCTCGCGGGCCTTCGAGAACACCTCGCGGACGCCCTTCTCGGACTCGCCCACGAACTTGTTCAACAGCTCGGGCCCCTTGATCGAGATGAAGTTGGAGTCGCTCTCGTTGGCGACCGCCTTCGCGAGCAGCGTCTTGCCCGTGCCGGGCGGGCCGTACATCAGGATCCCCTTTGCGGCCTCCATGTCGAGCTCCTCGAACACCTCGGGATACTCGAGCGGCCACTGGATCGTCTCGCGGAGCCGTTCTTTGGTGTCGTTCAGTCCGCCGACGTCGCTCCAGGTGACGTCCGGCACCTCGACGAACACCTCGCGCAGCGCCGACGGCTCGATCCCCTTCAACGCCTGTTTGAGGTCGTTGTCCGTGACCTGGATCGAGTTCAACACGTCCGCGTCGATCTCGTCGCTTTCTAACTCGAGCTGCGGGCGGATCCGCCGGAGCGCGTGCATCGCCGACTCCTTCGCCAGCGACTCGAGGTCCGCGCCGACGAATCCGTGGGTGTTCTCCGCGTAGGCGTCGAGATCGACCCCGTCGGCCAGCGGCATGTTCCGCGTGTGGACCTGTAAGATCTCCTTGCGGCCGTCGCGGTCGGGAACGCCGACCTCGATCTCGCGGTCGAAGCGGCCGCCGCGCCGGAGCGCGGGGTCGATGGCGTCGACGCGGTTCGTCGCGCCGATCACGACCACCTCGCCGCGTTCTTCGAGGCCGTCCATCAGCGACAACAGCTGGGCCACGACGCGGCGTTCGACGTCGCCGCCGGCCTCTTCGCGTTTCGGCGCGATGGAATCGAGCTCGTCCATGAACACGATCGCGGGGGCCTCCTCGGTGGCCTCTTCGAACACGTCACGGAGCTGTTCTTCGCTCTCGCCGTAGTACTTCGACATGATCTCCGGGCCGGAGATCGTGTGGAAGCTGGCGTCGATCTCGTTGGCGACCGCCTTCGCGATCAGCGTCTTGCCGGTGCCCGGCGGTCCGTGGAGCAGCACGCCCTTCGGCGGGTCGATCCCCAGCCGTTTGAACAGCTCCGGGTGTCGCATCGGCAGCTCGATCATCTCGCGGACCTGCTCGAGCTCGTCGTCGAGGCCGCCGATGTCCTCGTAGGTGACGTCTGGAGAGCCGTCGGGGGCCTGGCCGGCGCCGCCGCCCGGACCGCTGACGATCTCCTCGGCGGGCTTCTCGGAGATCTCTATCTCGGTCGAGTCGGTGACCACGACGGTCCCCGACGGCGACGTGCCCGCGATCTTCAACGGGACTGCCTGCGACTGTCCGCCCATGAATCCGAAGCCGAGCGGCAGCTGAACGTTCTGTCCCTCGGTGACCGGCTGACCGCCGAGCTCACGGCGGATCAGCGCGTCGATGTTGCCGCGGATGCCGAGCCGCTGGGGTAACGCGATCGTGATCCGGTCGGCGGGCTCGACGTCGACCTGCTCGACGGTCACGCGGTCGTCGATGCCGACGCTGGCCTCCTGACGGAGCTTGCCGTCGATCCGGATCACGCCGGTCCCGTCGTCCTCGGGGTAGCCGGGCCAGACCCGCGCGATCGCGGCGCCGTCGGCGCCCTCGACGCGGATGAAATCCCCGCCGGAGAGGCCGCGCTCCTCGGCCGCGACGCGGTCGATCGCCGCGAGCCGGCGGCCGGCGTCCTTCTGTTTCAGCGGTTTGACGGTGAGTTTCATCGGTCACCCTCGATAAGCAACACGCCGTTCGACACCGAGACGGTCTCGGCCGCGCCGGGCAGTTCGAACTCCGACTCGGCCGGCTCGCCGTCGCGCTCGACCACGACGATCGCCGTGTCGCCGACGGTATCGACGCTGATCGCCTCGTCGTCGACGCCGACGTCGACGGCGACGACCCAGCTGTCCGGATACTCGTACTGGCGAAGGAGCGCATCGTCGCCGGCCGATCGGGGTTGTCTGAGAGTCATGCTAACCACAAGTTAGGTACGAAGGTATATAAACTACTCGGATAAAACCGCAGGACGTGAGAATATCGAGCCCGAACGGTTGTATTGCGGTTCGGACCGATTCGACCGGAGACGATCACCCGACCGTCGGGCGATTCCGCTTCGTGTCGTCGGGCCGCACCGCGACTTTTTGCGTGGCGGCGGCGATCCAGAGCCCATGAGCACCGACGACGACACGGGATCCGGTCCCGGACCACGGACGGAGCCGACGCCGAGATCGACCCGCGGCCGGGAGGACCCCGACGTCGGCGACCTGCTGGAGGAGTTGGACGCGTTAGAACGGACGGTCGACGAGGGCCACGAGCGCGAGAAGGTCCGTCAGACGATCTCGCTGGTGCGGCGGATGCCGGGCAGCGCGGCGTTCACGCGGCGGATCAGCACGTACACCGGCCGCGACATCGCCGAGTCGTTCGTCGGCGGGATCCTCCTCGCGCTCCCGTTGCTCGTGGAGGGCGGCGTCTTCGAGATCGCCGAGTGGTTCACCACGGCCCTCGTCGCCGGGATTCCCGTGTTCCTGCTGGGACACGTCGTCTTCGTCGTGGCCATGACGACCGGCTTGTTGTACTACGCCGACTTCCGGCAGGTGCAGGTGTACAGACCCATCTTCGGAGTCGTCCCACGTCGGCTAGTCGGGGTGTTGACGGCCGCGTTTCTGGTCTCGCTCGGCACGATGGTCCTGTGGGGGCGGCTCTTCGAGGGAAGCCCGACGCCCGCGGAAGCGTTCGCCAGGGTGACCGTCGTCTGGGCCGCCGCCGCGTTCGGGGCCGCGCTGGGCGACATCCTGCCCAGAGAATCGACGGGCCGGGACGTGAGCGACCGGCTCGACGAGCTCGGCGGATGGGTCGGCGACTGACCCGAAGTCAGAAACGGCCGGTCTCGGGCGCTGGCGCGACGGCGCGACGCAGGTACCACAGGTTTTTCGCCGCGGCGGTCGTACGTCGGCGTATGTCAGCGTTACGCGACGCGCTTCGGGACCTCCCGGACGCGGTGTTTGCGGACCTGCTCGAGTCCGACGACGAGTACGTCCTTCTCGTCGACCTCCCCGGAGCGACCCCGGAGACCACGGAGGTCCTCTTCGAGGACGGCCGGATCGCGATAGAGGGGCGTCGCGAGAAGTCCACGCCGGAGGGGTTCCAGTACGTCCGCGAGAACCGGCCGCTCTTTCTCGACGCCGAGCTGCCGCTGCCGCCGGACGCGGACGGCGACGACGCGGACGCCGAGATGGACCGCGGCGTCCTCGAGGTGGTTCTCCCCAAGCGCACCGAGGGCGGCTCGCGCCGAATCCCGGTCGACGGAGGCGACGACGACGGCGAGGACGACGCGGGGGCCACCGACGACCAGGCTGCCGCCTGACGGGTGGTGACGCTGGTCAACCTCCGTGCCTACTGGCGGTTCCTCGTCGTGCTCCGGCAGTTTTCGCCGCTCATCGTCGCCTACTGGCGCGACCGGAAGCGGTTTCTGATCGTCGGCGGGGGCCGCGACGTCGACGAGGCGACACAACGCGAGCGCGCAGACGTCCTCCTCGACATCCTGCTCACGCTCGGGCCGACGTTCATCAAGCTCGGCCAGCTCCTGTCGACGCGCCCGGACGTCCTGCCGCCCGCCTACATCGACGTGCTCGAGGGGCTCCAAGACGACGTGCCGCCGGCCGACTGGGCCGACTCGAAGCGGGTGTTGGAAGCCGAACTCGGCCCCGTCGAGGAGACGTTCGACGACTTCGACACCGAGTCGATAAGCGGAGCCAGCCTCGGGCAGGTGTACACCGCCCGGTACGAGGGGACCGAGGTGGCGGTGAAAGTTCGCCGGCCCGGGATCGAAGAACTCGTCGAGGCCGACCTGCGCGCGATCCGCTGGTCGCTCCCGATCGTCCGGCGGTTCATCGGCGGCGGCCGGGCGTTCTCGATCGAGAACCTCTCCGAGGAGTTCGCGAAGACGATCCGCCAGGAGATGGACTACCGGCGAGAACGGGAGATGCTCGAGGAGATCAGAGCGAACTTCGCCGACAACGACCGGATACGGATCCCGGCCGCCTACGAGTCGGCGTCGGGCCCGCGCGTGCTCACGATGGAGTACATCGGCGGAACGAAGATCAGCCGGGTCGACGAGCTCGACGCCGCGGGGCTCGACCGGACGGCGATCGCGGAGACGCTCCAAGAGGTGTACCTCCAGATGATCATCGAGGACGGGGTGTTCCACGCCGACCCGCATCCCGGCAACCTCGCCGTCGCCGACGACGGCACCGTGATCTTCTACGACTTCGGGATGTCCGGACGGGTCGACCCGTTCATCCAGGACAAGATCGTCGAGTTCTACGTCGCGGTCGCCAGACAGGACACCGACGCGATCCTCGACACGCTGATCTCGATGGGGACGCTCTCGCCGGAGGTCGACCGCGACGTGATGGGCGAGGTGATGGAGCTCGCGATCGCCGACGCCCGCGGCGAGGAGATCGAACAGTACCGCGTCAACCAGATCGTCGAACAGGTGGAGTCGACGATCTACGAGTTCCCGCTGCGGCTGCCCCGAAACCTCGCGTTGGTCCTCCGCGTCGCCACCGTCGTCGAAGGGGTGTGTGTCACGCTCGACCCCGAGTTCGACTTCATCGCGACGGCCACCGATTACCTCGAGGCCGAGGGCTACTACGAGCAGACCGCCCGCGACCTGGCCGAGGGAACGGCCCGGCAGCTCCAACGGACGACGGAGGCGTTGTTCACCGTGCCGCCGAAGGCGGACGCGTTTCTCGAGCGGGCGAACCGCGGCGACCTCCAGGTCGGCGTCACCATCGAAGACGAGTCGCGCGTGCTCGACAAGCTGGCGATGCGGATCGCCTACTCCGTGCTGCTCGCCGTCGGCGTCCTCTCGGCGACGATCCTCTACTCGTTCGCGGAGGAGTGGCGGCTCGCGGCGGTCGTTCTCCTGCTCGCCGCGCCGCTTGCGGTCGCGCTCTACCGGTCGTTCCGCAAGAAGCGCACGATCCCGGGAAACCCACAGTTCACCAGGCAGGGCATGCGGAAACAACGCGAGGACTGACCGCGGCCCGCGCGCCCGGTCGGCCCGAACGCGCCGCGGCTCACCCGCGACACACCCAGACGTCCCCCCGGTCGTCCACGTCGTACCCCCGCTCGGAGAGCCACGACCGGAGCGTTCGAGCAGGATCGGCGGCGTCCGGTGGCGCTCCGACCCGGCTCGTCCGACCGTCGGGGTCGCGGCTCTCGTCATGAACCTCGAGAACGAGCAGCGGGCGGTGCTCGCGGAGCGTTCGCTCGGCTCCCCGAAGCACCGCGAGCTCGTGGCCCTCGACGTCGATCTTGACCGCGTCCGGCGGCGGGACGCGAGCCACGTCTGGGGCGTCGGGCGTCGCGCCCACGAGGTCGTCGATCCGGTAGACGGGGACGGTCTCGACGCCGGCGACGCGCGCGCCCCAGCGGGTCGCGCTGTCGCGGTCGAACGCGGAGCACTTCGAGAACGTGGACCGGTAGAACGGCAGCGTCGTTCGCTCGTCGCCGACGCCGAGCCGCCGGAGGTCGATCCGGTCGGCGAGCCCGTTTCGGGCCGCGTTTCGAGCCAGCCGATCGGCGCTTTCGCCGTTCGGCTCGATCGCGACGACCCGACGATCGGTGTCGACCGCGAGCGGAATCGCGTGTTCGCCGACGTGTGCGCCCGCGTCGATGACGGTCGCGTCCGTGGGAAGCGCGTCGAGCGCGGCCAGTCCCGGGTCGTCGCCGTGAGGGTTCGTTGGCTCGTAGCTCCAGTAGGTGCCCGCGACCGTGCGTTTCGGGGTGGCGAGGCCGACGGTGTACGTCAGGTCGGCGAGTCGGTAGAGGGTTCGAAACCCGAGCCGTTCGAGCCGGGCAGGGACGTGGGCCATCTGTCGGCTCCTCAGGTCGTCACGACCTGGATCGGAACGAGCAGGAAACAGAGCGCGCCGGCGCCGAAGGTGAGCACGCCTAAAGCGACGCGCGGCCAGTCGAGCCGTTGCTCGTCGTCGGGGTTCGCCGGCCCGTTGAACGCGATGACGAGCGAGAAGACCCCCCAGAACGCCCAGAGCCCGACCGACTCGTTGAGCCCGAGCCCGCGCCCGTAGTAGAGGTACGCGGCGATCACGAACAACGCGCCCGGCACCAGCGACGCGACCGTCTCCTGGCGCGGTCCCACCATCGCGCGGACCATGTGTCCGCCGTCGAGCTGGCCGACGGGAAGCAGGTTCAACAGGGTGAAGAACATCCCGACCCAGCCGCCGATGATCACGGGGTGGACCGAGCGGGCGGGGTCCGGATACGACGTCGGCTGGCCGATCAGGTCGGCGATCAGGCTCAAAAGCGGCGGGTTGTTGAACCGGATCACCGTGCCGGAGCTGCCCGCCAGCTCGGCGGGGACGCGGATCGGGTCGAGCGAGAGCCCGATCACGGTGACGATAACGGTGGCGACGAGCCCGGCAATCGGCCCGGCCGCGCCGATGTCGAACAACACCTTTCGGGAGGGCATCCGGCCTCGCATGCGGATGACCGCACCGAGCGTCCCGAACGGGAAGACGAACGGGATGACGTACGGCAGCGAGACGTCGACGCCGTGGTATCGACCGGCGGCGTAGTGGCCCAGCTCGTGGGTCATCAACACGCCGAGAACCGCGGCGGTGAACGGCCACGCGCGGAGCATCGAGAGCGGGTTGGCCCGGATCTCCGCGAGGGGGACGTAGTACCACCCGTACGCCCCGACGAACAACGTCGAGAGCACGGTCGCGAAGAACAGCCCGACGTTCACCCACGGGATTCCGTCGCGGGCGCTGCCGAACGGCCTGGCGACGACGACGTGGCCGTCCGGCACCGTTTCGACATCCACGTCGTACCCCGCCTCGCGAAACGCCGGAGCAAGCTTCCGGAGGAGCGTCCGTTCCGGGACGTACGACTCGCCCACGTAGCGGACGCGGCCGTTCTCCTGGCGGACCTCCTCGACGCGGAAGAACGTTCGGAGCGGGTCGGGACGGGGAACGTCGGCCGGCACCGACGCCGTCCCGTCCTCGCGTTCTGGCATCATCAGCCGTTGGCCGTCACCGAGTATAAACCCCGCGTCGCCGGAGGCGGGCGGGGAGACGAGAAGCGAGGGAGACGACAGCGGGGACGCGACCGAGCGCGCCCGAGCGAGACGGCGTGACGGGCGGGGACGAGCCGGTCAGGCGGGCTCGACGCGCCACGTGGTCGCGCCCGTGTACGACCACTTCTCGACGGTGAGTTCGGTGGCGGAGTCGCGAAGCTTCACCATCAGCGCCCCGATCTCCTTCGGCGAGAGGTCGACGTCGTCGGAGATGAACTTCCCTTTGAAGTACATCTCGCCGTCCTCGGCCCGGCTGAGCAGGTATCGTTTCAGCCGTTCTTCTTTGCTGAGGTCGTCGGTGGTGCTCGCGTCCGTGGAGGGGTTCGCAGTCGCGCTCATGGTACATCCACCTCATGGCGCCGAAGGGTGTTATAAAGGGGAGACCGTTGGACGGCGTTCAGGTCCTTTCACCGAATCGTCGGGTCGTAAAACGACGGCGACGACGTTTTATGACCGTTTAATATCGCTTCAGACAGTTTATCGAGAGCTCTGCGCCGTTAAACCGGTCGTAGAGACGCGCGGCGGTACCGAGCGGGATCGCCGGGTGAGACGCCGCCAGCGCCCGGGGCGACGGTCGCCCGCGCGGCGGCCGCACCCGCGGTCGGCGGGCTACTCGCGCTGGTGGAGCCAGAACGCCTCCGTCTCCGTCGTCTCTTTTTTGAATATCGGAACCTCGTCTTTGAGCCGGTCGATCCCGTCTTCGACGGCGCGGAACGCCTCGGCGCGGTGGCCGGCGAGGACCACGACGAAGACGATGTCCTCGCCCGCCTCGACGACGCCGGTGCGGTGATGCATCGCGACCTCGAAGACGCCCTCGCGGTCGGTCAGTTCGGCGGCGATGGCGTCCATCCGGTCGCGGGCGACGCCCTCGTACTTCTCGAACGCGAGGTGTGTCGTCCGGTCGTCGTCGGGGTCGTCGCGGGCGCGGACGCGGCCCGTGAACGTCGCGATCGCCCCCGACCGGTCCGCGTCGGCCGACCGTTCGACGCGCGCGACGAGCTCCTCGCGGGTCACCCACGGCTCCGCGCCGTCGAGCGCCGCCAGGAGTTCGGCAACGTCGACGTCGGCGGGCGTCGGCGCCTGTACGACGACGTCGCCGGGGGTGTCGGCCGGGTCGGCGTCGGAGCCCAAAAGCACCGTCGGAAGTCGCAGGCGGCTGTATCCGACCGCAACGAGGTACTCGTGATCGGGCGCAAACCGGTCGAGGAAGGCGTCGGCGTCGGAGACGGCCCCTCGGCCGACCCACGACCCGTCGGGCGAGATGTCGACCGTCGTGTCGCCGACCGCGGCCGGCTCGCCGGCGGAGCCGGCGGTCTGATCGAGTTGCCGGACGACGGCGACCCGGCCCGTCAGCCGGTCCGCGAGCGTCGCGGCGAGGTCGGCCGCGCCAGGGCCCAGAACCGAGATCGGTTGCATAATCGAACCCGGGCGGCGAGCGGCTTAGGCGTTTCCCGGACGCCGGTCCGGGAGGCTACTCGTAGGCGTAGAATCCCTCGCCGGTCTTCTTGCCGAGGTCGCCGGCGGCGACCTTTCGTTTGAGCAGGTACGCGGGCGTGTAGCGGTCGCCGAGCTCCTCGTGGAGCGTCTCCGTGGCGTCGAGCACCACGTCGAGCCCGATGTGGTCGGCGAGCGCGAGCGGGCCCATGGGGACGTTCGTGCCGAGCGTCATCCCGCGGTCGATGTCGGCTTTGGCGGCGACCCCTTCGTCGTACGCGCGGATCCCCTCGTTGATCCACGGCATCAGGATGCGGTTGGTGACGAATCCCGGCTTGTCGTCCGCCTCCCAGGTTTCCTTCTCGAGCGCGGCGGCGAACGCGTGGGCGAACTCGACGACCGCCGGCGCGGTTCGTTCGCCGACGACGACCTCGACTCCGTCCATCACCGGGACCGGGTTCATGAAGTGAAGCCCCACGACCCGCGCCGCGCGGTCGGTCGCGCTCGCGATCTCCGTGACCGACAACGTCGAGGTGTTGGTCGCGAGCACGACGTCGTCGTCGGTGATCGCGTCCAGCTCGGCGAAGACGTCTCGTTTGACTCCCATCTCCTCGACCGCGGCCTCGACGACGACGTCGGCGTCCGCGAGGTCCGCGAGATCGGTCGTGCCCGTGATCCGCTCGCGGATCGTCGCCGGCTCCGCCGCCAGCGCGTCCTTCGCCGCGAGCCGGTCGAGACTCGAGTCGATGTTTGCGAGGCCGCGGTCGACGTACTCGCGCTCGATGTCGCGCATCACCACGTCGTAGCCGGCGGTCGCGGCGACCTGTGCGATCCCGTTGCCCATCGTTCCGGCTCCGACCACGCCAACAGTTGTCACGTCGGATAGCTCGCGCATGGGTCCGCTGGCGCGGGAACGGGGCTAAGTATTGCGGTGTGGCTCAACGCCGGTCAGCGGCGTCCCGGCGCGTACGAGCGGCGGTCGGCGCGCTCGAGCGGGATCGTCGCCGTCACAACCGTTCCGGTCGGCTCGTTCGGCTCGAACGAGACCGAGCCGCCGAGCAGCTCCGTCCCCCACTTCACCAGCCAGAGACCGAGGCCGCTCCCGTGTCGAAGCGCGGTTTCGGTGCCCGCGTTCAACACGTTCAGCTCGTAGTCGTCGATCCCCGGTCCGTTGTCGGCGACCCACACCCGGGCGCGTCCGTCGTCGACCGCGGCGCCGACCCTGACGCGCCGCTGCTCGCCGTCGTTGTGCACCGCCGCGTTCTCGATCAGGTTGTTCACCACGACCGAGAGGGCATCGGGGACGACGGCGTCCTCGTCGGGGCGGTCGGCATCGAAGACGACGTCCGGAAACGCCTCGGCGGCGTCGTCGAGGCTTCGGTCGACGAGGGCGGCGAGCGAGACGGTGTCGCGGTCGCTCATCGCGTCCTCGAAGAGCTCGATCGCGTCGCGGCTCTTCTCGCTGATCTCGACGATACGCATCGTTCGCTGTGTGATCGTTTCGGCGGTGTCGCCGGTGGTGCGTTCGGCGTACCCCTGGATGATGTTCGCCTCGGTGCGGATGTTGTGACGCAACACGCGGTTGAGCACGCGGAGCCGTTGTTGTTGTTGGAGGTACTGCGTGACGTTGTGGAGCGTGAGCACGTGTCCGAGCGTGTCTCCGTGCCGGTCGGTGAGCTCTGTCGCGGTCACGTCGTACGACTGTGAGGTCGACTCGGTGCCGATCGTCAGGAAGTCGCGGCCGCCGCCGTCGGTCTCGAGTCGGTCGTCGAGCGGGAGCAGGGCGGACGCTGACGCGCCGAGCGCCCGTTCGGGGTCGATGTCGAGAATGTCGGCGCCCGTTCGATTGATCTCGACTATCGTGTCGTGTCCGTCGACGACGATGGCGCCCTCGTGGATGTGATCGAAGAGGAACTCCCTGGCGCGCCACGTGGGGGCCGGGTTGGCGCCGAACATCCGGAACCGGTCGATCGCGCCCAGGTACGCGACGCCGGAGACGGCGAACGCGACCGGCGTCGGATCGATGCCGACGGGCGAGAACACCCCCAGGTTGTAGAGGATGTTCGTCGTCCACG
This sequence comes from uncultured Halobellus sp., assembly GCA_964556645.1. Classification (GTDB taxonomy): domain Archaea; phylum Halobacteriota; class Halobacteria; order Halobacteriales; family Haloferacaceae; genus Halorubrum. The sequence continues at coordinate 6,422 of CAZKXC010000029.1, read as the reverse complement.
GGGTGAGGATGCCGACGAGCAGCGCCGCGCTCTGTCCGCGAAACGCCGCCGCGCCGCTCGACAACAGCCCCAGTATCGGGAGGATCCCGAGCACGCCGAGCAGGTAGGTGTAGCCGGCGGCCACCGCGTACCAGGGGCCTCCCTGTTCGACGATCGCCGTCCCGTCCGGGGCGACGCCCGCCTGCTGGATGGACAACACGTCGTGGTACTGTGCGGTCACCGCGAGGACGACCGTGAGCGCCGGAACGACCGCCAGCAGCGCGACGTTTCGACGGGTGATGTACTGGTCGCGTCCGGTGTACTCAAGCGCGAACAGAATCCACGCGACCGGCACGATCATGACGCCGGCCCAGCCGGCCTTCGTCCACCGGACCACGCCCGCCGGGTCGCCCGCCGAGAGGCCGAAGATGATGCACGTCGACCACCACGACTGGCCGATCAACAGCCACACGAGCGGGGTCGCGCCCGGCTCCGGACGGTTTCGCCACGCGAGAATCGCCGCGCTGCTTCCGATGGCGACCGACCCGAAGAGCAGCAGTACGGCGATCGACGACGAGGCGAACACAGATATCTGTGAAACGACCCCCCGGCATATGAATCAACCGACGAGTTCCGGCGGGGATCCGGGACCAGAGGGGGTCTCGCGTAAGCCAGGGGGCGATCCGACGACCGCGGGCAGGTCGCGCGGTCGTCGGCTCCGTGATCAGACTCCTGCGGTGAAGGCGAGAAGCAGCGCGAACACCACGAGGTGTTTCGCCTCGCCGGCGATGGCGAGCCGCCCCGGCGCCGCGCTTCGGCCCACGAACCACGCGAGGACCAGCGCGTACCCGAGGCCGAAGAGGATCGCGGCCGCGACCGGGGTCGACACCACGCCGGACACCAGCGCCGCGCCGACGAACGCGATCAGCGACAGGTCGAGCCCGTACAGCACGTGTCGGGTCCGCCGGACGCCGAAGACGACCGGAATCGTGGACACGCCGACGGCCGCGTCCGCCTCGACGTCTCTGACGTTCGGGATCTCCGTGTTGACGAACGTATCGACAAAGAGGTAGACGAACACGACCGCCGAAAGCGGCGTCACGGACGCCTCGGCGAACGCCATCGGCAGCCCGACGACCGCGATCGCCCACGCCAGCGCGACGATCGCCGAGTTGACCACCAGAATCCGTTTCAGCCGCTTGAAGTACGACCCCAGCGTCGGGAGCCACTCGGACGCGTAGAGGATCCAGAAGGCGCCGGGAAGCAGGGTGATACCGAGCGCGAGGGGGCCGCCGGTTATCGAGAGCGCGATCGCCAGCCCGTACGTGCCCGCCGTGAGCACCGACAACAGCCGCCGGTGACGGGTCACGAACGCGCTCCGTTCCGGGCTCGACACCTCGTCGGTGTCGGCGTCGGCGATCCGGTCGCCGGCGTACACCGCGAAGGTGACCAGTCCGACGACGACCGGGGCGGGGTTCAACGGCAGCGACAACACGAAGTGCACGGTCAACACCTCGACCATCGCGATGAAGACGAGGTAAGCGGAGCTGTACGTCAGGACGTTTTTGATCCGGTGTCCCGCGTCGACGACCGATGCGGGGACGCCGGCGTGCCACCGGACGTGGTGGTCCGTGGACACCGGCGGTTCGTTGGTTTTGCTAGCCATGGGTTCGACGACCGATTCGAACACGGTCACGCATTTAATTTTGTTTTGTGGTATTAATATTAGCTAATTAGATATTAAATAAAATGTGCGTAACAAACATCTGGAGGACGGATGACCGAGCGCGGGCGACGACTCGGTCAGGCCGGGCCGTCGTCCGGGGGGCCGCGGTACCCGCTCGCGGATCCCGTCCGAGACCGTCACAGGGCCGGGCGGACGGGACGGAGCGAAAACGACCATGGCCCTTTTTGGTTGCGTGACTGGAACTACACACGATGCTCCCAAGCGCCGACGACACGATCTCGCGGGACGGACGATCGATCATCCTCGCGTACGACCACGGCCTCGAACACGGGCCGGTGGACTTCGAGCCGAACCCGGCGACGGCCGACCCCGAGCGGTTGTTCGAGTTGGCGACCCACAGCGCCGTCACGTCGTTAGCCGTCCAGAAGGGGATTGCCGAGGCGTACTACCCCGACTACGAGGACGAGGTCAACCTCGTGGTGAAGCTGAACGGTACGTCGAACCTCTGGCGGGGCGAGCCGAACAGCGCGGTCAACTGCTCGGCCGAGTACGCCGCCGAGTTGGGAGCCGACGCGATCGGCTTCACCGTCTACGGCGGCTCGAACCACGAGGTCGAGATGGCCGAGGAGTTCCGCGAGGCCCAAGAAGGCGCGCGCGAACACGACATGGGCGTCATCATGTGGTCGTACCCCCGCGGTCAGGGGCTTCGAAACGCCAACGATCCGGACGTCATCTCGTACGGCGCCCGGGTGGGACTCGAACTCGGCGCCGACGTCGTGAAGGTGAAGTACCCCGGCTCCGCCGAGGCGATGGCCGACGCCGTCGAGATGGCCGGCCCCGCGAAGGTCGTCATGTCCGGCGGGACGATGAAAGACGACGAGGGCTTCCTCCGGAACGTGGCCGACGCGATCGACGCGGGCGCGACGGGGCTCGCCGTCGGTCGCAACGTCTTCCAGCGCGACGAGCCCGAGCGGATCCTCGACGCGCTCGAGGCCGTCGTCTTCGAGGAGGCCGACCCGACCGAGGCGCTGGCGGTCGCCGGGAGCGCCGACTGATGACCGACCCGGTCGTCGAGGCGGTATTCGACGCGGTCGCGGAGACGGCGCCCGCGATCCGCGACGCGCTCCCCGGTCGCCGCGTCGAGAGCGGGACGGAGAACCCCTCCGGCGAGACGGTGTTGGCGGGCGACGTCCACGCGGACGAACTCCTCGCGGAGGCGCTCGGCGAGGTCGACGGCGTCGGCTCGTTCGTCAGCGAAGAACGGCCGGAAGCGGTCGACGTGGGCGAGGGGTACGCGGTGGCGATCGACCCCCTCGACGGCTCCTCGAACCTCCGTTCGAACAACACCATGGGGACCGTCGTGGGCGTCTACGACGCCGCGCTGCCGACGTCCGGTCGCGACCTCGTCGCGGCCGGCTACGCGTTATACGGCCCGATCACGACGATGGTGGTCGCCGACGGCGACGGCGTCCGCGAGGAGGTCGTCGAGCGCGGCGACGACGGCGGGGTCTCCCGGTCGGTCGTGGTCGACGACCTCACCCTGCCCGACGAGCCGACCGTCTACGGCTTCGGCGGACGCGTTCCCGACTGGCCCGCCGCGTTCCGGGAGTACGCCCGCGAGGTCGAAGACGAGCTCAAACTCCGCTACGGCGGGTCGATGGTTGGCGACGTGAACCAGGTGGTGACGTACGGCGGCGTGTTCGCGTACCCCGCGCTCGTCGACGCGCCGGAGGGAAAACTCCGGCTGTCGTTCGAGGCGAACCCCATCGCGTACATCATCGAGGCGATGGGCGGCGCGTCCTCCGACGGTTCGGATTCGATTCTCGACGTCGAACCCGAGGGGGTTCACGACCGCGTGCCGCTTTACGTCGGCACCGATCGGCTGATAGACCGGCTCGAGGCCGCACTCGACGAGTGACGGGTCGGCCGCGACGGGCTCAGTCCCGCGAGCGGGTGTTCACGACGCCGTCTCCTCGTCGCCGGCGGTCCAGCGCCGCGCGCCGGGAAGCAGACCGACGAGCGTCGTCACGTAACCGAACTTGAACAGTCCGAACTGCGAGAGGACACCGAGAACGAACACCGCGAGGAACGGGAGCGCGGTCGGGTCGAACAACAGGGGTTCGACGGTCAACTCCGCCGTGACGGCGTCGAACGACCCGGGAGTGAGCGAGCGAGACGCGAGCGCCGCGCCGATGAACGCCGTCGAGACCACGAGCGTCGTGCGCGTGAGCACGAATCCACACAACGCGCCGGCCGCGACGCCCGCGAGCGTCGCCCCGACGAGCAACGCCGTTCCGCCGAGGCCGGCGATGTCGGCCGCGTACACCGGTCCCACGGCGAACCGCCCCGCGAAGCCGCCGACGACGCCGCCGATCGCGAGCACGGCGAACGAGAGCCCGGTATACGCGAGGAACCCGCCGATCGCGCCGCCGAGGAGGACGCCGGCCGCCGACAGCGCCAGTCCGTCGACGGCGACCAGGCCGGCGAGGTTCGGGACCGCGAGGTAGCCCGCGCCGGCGCCGATCAGGAACCCGGTCAGCGACACGGCGTACACCGAGACCGCCGCGCCGACGAACGCGAGCAGGAGGCCCACGACGACGATCCCCGCGTCGAGTGGCGTGAACATGCCCGTATATGCGCCGCCATCCGGGATAAATGGTCACGACGCGGCGCGGGTCCGGTCGGCGGCGCCGCGTCACCGCGCCCGGCGCTCGGCCTGTCGGTCGATGTGTCGGGTGTAGCCGCCGACGGCGAGTCCGAAGCCGACGACGAGGAGGAGAAAGCCGAGCAGCCGGGTCGTTCCGAGCGTCATCACCGCGAGAACGACGCCGAACACCAGCGCGAACACGCCCGCGACGGCGACGCCGACGTCGACGAGCGGCGACGGCTGGACCGTCTCGCAGTGGGGACAGATCCGCGTGTCGGCGGCGATCGGCTCGTGACAGTCGACACACCGGACGCGGTCGCGGGACACGATCGGGATTCGGGGCTCGCCGGCTTATAGAGATTAGGCAAGAAAACCCACGACTTCAGTCGTGGGGTGAATCGCCGCACGGTTCGCAATCACTCAAACCGCAAAGAACAATCGTCTACAGTGCGTATCTATCGATGTCGTTGCGATGGTTCCCCATCGTGATTGACTGTCCGAAAACTGGCAGTTGAGTTGGTGTTTGCCTCATCAAAAAGTAAGCCTTCGGACACCCAGACCGACGGTAAACAATCAGGTAACTCCGAATCCTTCAGAGGATAAGAGTAACGGGGGCGTGGCACTCCCATCGGCGCGTCGGGTCGTAAACGTACGTTCCCAAACCAACGCGAACGGGCGTGGGAAGCCCACGACTTTACTCGTGGGAGGATGTCACACGTGTGTTCGTCTCAGTCGTCGGCGGCGGCCCCGCTGGAGCCGGCGGCCGCGCTGAGCGTTTCTTCGACCTGCGTTATCACCATCGCGAGCGCGACGAGCGCGAGGACCGCGCCGACGGCGAAGGGAACGATGAAGCCGAAGCCGACGAGCCAGCCGGACGCCAGCGGTCCCAGCGCGACGCCGAGGCCGAACCCCATCGTGAGCACCGACAACGTCGTGCCGGACTCTCCCTCGCGGGCGAGGTCGCCCGCCAGCGCCAGCGACGGCGCGAAGACGAACGCGACCGCGACGCCCTGGCCCAGGCGGACGAGCGTCATCGCGGTCGGCGAGAACACGATCCCCTGTAACAACGTGGTCGGAACGAGGAGGAGAAACCCCGCCAGCAGGAACGGCCGCCGGCCGATCCGGTCGCTCGCCCGCCCGACGGGGACCTGGAGGGCCACGTTCGCGATGGTGACCGCCGAAAACTGGACGCCGAACCAGACGGGCGCCTGGCCGAGCCGCAGGTTCACCTGGGTTTGCAACGTCGCGAACAACGCGATACACAGCCCCATGGCGACCGTCGCGACCCCTAACACGAAGACGGGGTCGAGCAGGCGGTCCTCGCCGCGAACCCGGATCGAGAGGTCGTCGCCCGCCTCCGCCGCGTCGGCCGCGTCGTGAACGAGCAGGTACACGAGCAGGAAGCTGAGGTACGCGCCGGCACAGGCGGCCGCGAAGGCGGCGTCGAAGCCGTTGACCACCGGCAGCCCGACCGCCGTCAGGTCGTACGGGCCGTTGTCGACGACGAGCCCCGCGAGGACGGGGCCGAAGCCGAAGCCGATCAGGCGGAACGTGTTGAACACGCCGAAGTTGCCGCCGCGCTGGTCGGCGCTTCCGGCGTACTCGTTGACGAGCGCGACCGTCGCGGGGATCGTCAACGCCGCGCCGAACCCCTGGACCGCCCGAAGCACCACGAGGATCCAGTAGGAGTTCGCGAGCGTGTAGAGGCCGCTCGCGGTGCCCAAAAGCAGGATCCCGCCCAACACGAACGGCCGGCGGGTGGCCAGCCGGTCGGAGAGCCGCCCGGTCCACGGCTGTGAGAAGCTGTTGAGAAAGCCGAAAAGCGAGAGCACGATCCCGATCAGCAGCGGCTCGGTGACGGTCACGCTCGCCGCGCCGACCCCGACTTGCGTCCCGAGCAGCGGGTCGATCTCGATCAGGTCGCTGGCGACGTACAACGGGAGGACGACGATGAGAAACGAGTTGCCGACCGCCCCGACCATTCGCGCGAGCGCGAGCACGATGACGCGGCGGTCGGTGTCGAGTATCTGCGAGAGCGATCCCATTCGGTCGGGGTTCGACCCCCGGCATCAAGCCGCTTGCGGACGGCGAGAACCGATCCGGTTCCCG
>CAZKXC010000028.1:245-23820 GCA_964556645.1 uncultured Halobellus sp. | reverse complement strand
GAGAAATAAAGATATCCCGGTGATGACTACATCCTCTGTATCGGTCGCGTTCTTACTAACAGACACCGAGTAGATCGAAACGAGATTGCTGTATGCAGCGCGCGAATCGATTATTAGACGGCCGCTATCACCGGTCGTACGGGCAGTCGACACAGGTGATAGAGATAACGGCGGGTCTTTCGTCGAACTAGCACATCAACCGGGAGCTCAGATCACCGGTCGGGACTCGGATCGACTCTCACCTGTGCAGTTCTTTTCCAGTATCGCTCTCCATTGAACGTCGCCGTCTGAAACTTCATCGACAGTCCACGGCGTTCCGATCGTGGCCTCCCGAAGACGATTCACGCTAAATATTCGGAAGAGTAGCGTCTTGCCGACCTCTCCATCGTACACCTCGTGATAGGTCCTGTATCCGAGACCCGGTGTCGGCTCGTCACGGTAAGCGAACACGTCCTCCATGGCGGCCTTGCTGGGGGCGTAATTATCGAGCACGACTGCCGCGTCGGGAGTCGTCACATATGCGAGGTCGTTAAGAAATTCACGAACGCCCGTCATCGATCCGGCTAACCCGACTTGTGTCCCGATAGCGTGCGCAGAACGGAAGCGGTCACGCTCAAAGTAGTTAGGAAGCGCGAACATATCAGCCAATCTGGCGTCGTTCACACCGCGGTCCCGCATCGTCTCCACGAGGTGTTCACTCACCTCGATAGCGACTGTCTCAAATCGCTCTTGATAATAGAGAGCGTCGCGCCCGACACCGGCCCCCAAATCGAGGAGCGGGCCGCTCATCCACGTGTCTCGCCAGGCGTCTTCCCGATGAGTTCCGAAGTACCACTTCTCAATCGAATGCTCTCTAGACTCGCCCCCATCCCGGTCGATAAGCGGTTGGTCGCGATCACCGAGGTAGTGGTCTCTAATCGCGCGGCCGAACGGATCCGGCGTCATAGTGTGTGACACATCAACAAATCAGATAAAACTGTGATGAAGGGTGGTACCAATTCACATTCTTCAACGGTGGCGTGACGCCGCATATTGGATATCGAGCAGGGAGCTGTTCTAACGATCCGTTCGCTGATTGTGAACCGTGCGGCGATTCATCTCACGACTGAACTCGTGGGGTTTCTCGCCTAATCTGTACAAACGAGAGCCGGAGGCTTCGGAAACAGTCGTCGCGTCACCGGTCAGAACGGGGTACAGTCGTCACTTCTCACGCAGCATCGAAAGGAATTGTGCGTGGGTGTTGTCGTAGAAACAATACCGTGTATCGGTGTGGCGGGTGTGTCGCCAGCGACGCGTGGGACCGGATTTGAACCGACTGGAGACGGTCGGCCTCGCTTCGCTCGGCCGCTGCGGCTCCCGGGATTCAACTCCTCGCGGCGATGATTCTCCTCGCGAAACTGCTCGGAGAATCATGCGTGGGACCGGATTTGAACCGGCGGACCTCTACAGGACAGCGCCCTCAACGCTGCGCCGTTGGCCTGGCTTGGCTACCCACGCTCGCCGTGTCTTCTCGCGTTTCGTCGTACCCCGTCCCAGATTAAAAGCCCTTCCATTCGATACCGGCGCGATGGACGGCGGATCCAACCGGCGTCGCGCTCGGATCGACCGGCGGCGTGGGGTCGATCGCCGGTCATGACCGTCTCGGCCGGGTCGCGACGCGCGGCTCGAACGGGTGAGATCGGTAGGGGTTTTGCCCGCCCGCCCGACCGTTCGACCATGCGAGAATGGGCCCGCGAGAACGTGCCGTTACTGACCGCCGCCGCCTCCGTCGTCTCGCTCGCGCTCGTCTTCGGCGCCGTCGGCGGGGTCATCCCGAGCGCCGTCCTTCCCCGCGCGAGCGACGCCGTGATCGCCGCGATCCCACACCTCAACGCCGCTATCTCCGCGACGGCGATCGGCACGATCCTCCTCGGCTGGCGGGCGATCGCCCGCGGCAACGTCAAGCGCCACCGGGCGTTCATGCTGACGTCGTTCGGATTGTTTGTCGCCTTTCTCGTCGGCTACCTCTATCGGCTGATTCTCGTCGGAACCGCGTCGTTTCCGGGGCCCGACGCCGTCTACACCTACCTGTATCTCCCGTTTCTCGCGGTCCACATCCTGTTTGCGATCGTGTGTATTCCGTTCGTCTTCTACGCGCTGCTGCTGGCGGCGACGCGCCCGTACGAGGAGCTGTATCACACCCGTCACGCACAGGCCGGGTTCGTCGGCGCGAGCCTCTGGCTGGTCTCGTTCGCGATGGGGATCGGCGTGTATCTGTTGTTGTACCAGCTCTACTGAGCGCCGCGTCGCCGGCGGGGTCAATCCGTCACGGGTCGGAGCGGGAGGCCCGCCGGAGTGGACCTAATTTTCTTCGGCCTTTCGGTGTGCCGCGTAGAACAACGGCACCAGAAGCGCCCCGGCGACGCCGAGGCCGAGCGCGAGCGCCGCGATGTCGTTGCCGGTGAGACGACGGCTTCCGCCGCTGTCGCCTCCACCCCCGTCGTCGCTGCCGCCGCCGGTCCCGCTGCTGCCGTCCTCGCCGCCGCTGCCGCTCCCGCCCTCGGCATCCGGACTCACGATCTCGTCGTCGACGCCGCCGACCGCGACCGCCCCCTTCATCCCGACGGCCTGATGCGGCGTACACCGGTAGTTGAACACGTCGCCTTCCGCGGCGTCCGCGAAGGTGTACTCGAACGTGTACCCCGTCTCGTCGACCGTCTCGCCGCTGTCGAACGTCTCGTCCTCGGCGACGACGTTGTGTGCGCCGCCCCGCCCCGTCCACTCCCAGACGACGGTCGCACCGGGGTCGACGAGCACCGCTGCCGGGCCGAACCGGAGGCCGTTCTCGCCCGTCCCCACCTCGACGGTGACCTCGTCTTCTCCCCGGCGGTCGTGGGTGCCGTCGTAGTTGTCGACGTCGTCGAGCCAGCCGCCGTACTGAGCGGCGGCGCCGTCGGCGCCGAGGGCGACGCCCGTCGCGAGGGCGGCGCCGGTCGCGCCGGCCCTGAACAGGCCGCGTCGGGTCATCGACGCGTCGTCGGCGTTCGGTCTCATGCCCGGACCTCGGTCCGTCCGGCTATTCAACCCCGCGATACGTTCCTCGTGGACTGGAGATCTGCGGATCGCCCGGTTTCCGGGCGGCGAGACCGGCTCAGTCGTCGGCCGCCGGCGCGCCGGCCGAGGGGTTGTCGACCGGTCTGTCGGTCGCCTCGCCCTCGACGTCGAACGGGTACTCGCCGGTCACACAGCCCAGACACAGGTCCGCACGGCTCGCGTGAAGCGCCTCCGCGACCGCGTCGATCGAGAGGTACGCCAGCGAGTCCGCGTCGATCCGCTCGCGGATCTCTTCGGTCGACTGGTCGGACGCGATGAGCTCCTCGCGGGTCGCCATGTCGATGCCGAAGTAACACGGCGCGATGATCGGCGGCGCGCCGATCCGGAGGTGGACCTCCTCGGCGCCCGCCTCCCGAACCAACTCGACGAGCTGCGTCGAGGTCGTCCCGCGGACGATCGAGTCGTCGATGATCGTGACCGATTTGCCCTCGACGGTCGACCGGATCGGGTTGAGCTTCAGCCGGACGGCGCGTTCGCGCTCGTCCTGTGTCGGCATGATGAACGTCCGGCCGACGTAGCGGTTTTTCATCAGCCCCTCGGCGAACTCGATCCCCTCGCCGTCCTCGCGGGGCGCCCCGTCGGCGGCCGTCTCAGCGGCCGCGTCGGCGTAGCCGGAAGCGAACGCGCGGCCGGAGTCGGGAACGGGCATCACCACGTCGGATTCGACGCCGGACTCCTCCCACAGCTTCCGGCCGAGTTCGCGACGCACCTCGTAGACGAGCTCGCCGTCGATCACCGAATCGGGCCGCGCGAAGTAGACGTGTTCGAAAAAACAGTGGGCGGTCGACTCGTTCTCGACGAGCTGATACGTGTCGTACCCCGAGCCGTCGGGCTCGAGAACGACGAGCTCGCCGGGACGCACGTCGCGGACCAGTTCGCCGTCGAGGGTGTCGATGGCGGCGGACTCGCTCGCGAGCACGTAGCCGTCCTCGAGCTCGCCGAGACACAACGGTCGGTTGCCCATCGGGTCGCGCACGGCGAGGACGGTGTCGTCGTGGGTGATCGTGAGCGAGTAGGAGCCGTGGATCCGGTTCATCGTGTGTTTGACCGCACGAACGAGGTCCTCTTCGAGCAGGTTCCGCGCGAGGTCGTGGGCGATCACCTCGGTGTCGCCGTCGGAGGTGAACGCGTGACCCGCCGCCGCCAGCTCCTCGCGCACCTCGTCGGCGTTCACGAGGTTGCCGTTGTGTGAGAGCCCCAGCGACCCCGACTTGAACGACACCGAGAACGGCTGTGCACAGCTCTTGTCGAGGCTCCCCGCGGTTGGGTAGCGGACGTGGCCGATTCCGGTCGACCCGGCCAGCGATTCTACGTCGTCCGGCTCGAACGCGTCGCCGACGAGCCCGCGCTGGACGTGGCTGTGTTGTTGGAAGCCGTCGTGTGTGACGATTCCCGCCGACTCCTGGCCGCGGTGTTGTAACGCGTACAACGCGTAGTACAGCGGCCGGGCAGCCGGTCGATCACCGAGGGAGATGCCGACGATACCGCACTTTTCTCGCGGCTCGTCGCCGGGGTGGTCACCACCGGAGTACATGGATGACCCTGCGGGTGGCTCAAATAAAAAACCCCCGTGTTCGTGGCGTTCTGTCGGCCCTGACACGCAGAATGTATCCACGATCGCGCATATATGCCGGGCGGCACGGGACCGCACGGATCCATCAGTCGTCGCCGACCAACTCGTCTAACCGCTCGAAGTACGCCTCGCGAGGCACCTGGTACGCGTCGCGGTAGTCCACGTCGCCGGCGGCAAAGCGCTCGGCGACGGCGACCGCGGCGTCGACGGCCGCCGGCCGCGTCTCGTGTGTCTCCGCGACCGCCTCAATCTCGGGTTCCAAGAACAACACGACGTGCCACTCGTCGGTCGCGTACTGGCCCGCGCCGGGCCGCGAGCGGCGCGAGCCGTTGGTCAGGTAGATCGTCGGCAGACACGCCGACGGGAGCGCGCTCCCGTCGAAGACGTCCGGCCGGAAGGTGAGGATGACCCGCCCGCTCGGCTCCTCGTTCCACACCCGCCAGCCGTCGGGCAGCGGCTCGAAGCTCATGCCCGTTCTCGGGTCGCCGGGCTTGAAAACGTCGCGCTCCGGACCGGCCGCGGCTCCCGGCTCACTCGACGATCTCGGAGCCCCCCGGCGGAAGAAACTCCTGTAGCTGGTCTGCGCTCGCGACCTTGCGAACGAACGACTGGTCGGCGAACCGTTCTTTGAGCTTCCGGTACACCATCATCGCGGCGTCGTTCTGTGCGTACATCCCCGGCTCCACCGTCACCGACGCCGCCGCCCGCTCGCGGATCGCCGCCGGCGGCCCGCCGATCGCGCGGGTCACGGGCTCACACTGGACGCCGACAGCGACCCGGCAGGCCACGTCCTCGAAGTAGGTTCGGTCGCCGCGAACCACGAAGCTCCCCTTCTCGATATACTCGCCGCTCTCCGGGGTTTTCGACACCTGATCGGGGTCGACCATGTACGCGTCGCCCGCGCCGCGCCCCGCCTTCCAGTCCGAGGAGTACGAGACCGCGAACTGCGCGGCCTCGTGGAGCGTCTCCGCGGCGAAGTCGACCGGATCGGCCGACTCGGAGGGGCCGGCCGCCTTCAACACCGTCACCGGCCCGCCGTGTGCCTGCGTGTGGAAGAACCGGTCGTGAGGTCCCATGTACTTTTTGACGAGCTCCTCGTTCTGGTCGGCGTTGCGGCCGCCGATGACGAGGTACCCCGTCGAGGTGTGGAACCACCGAAACCGCTCGTACCAGTCGTCCGGCGTCCGGATCGGGATCGACGAGCGCGAGAGCCAGTCGACCGTGCGGTCCTCGTCGGTCGCCTCGTCGTCGGCCGGCTCGTCGTGGTCGGCGGCCTCCCACTCGGCCTTCCGTTCTTTCACCGCCGCCAGCTCCTCGCGGGTCGACTCGATCGCCTCCATCGCGCCCTGTTTTTTCTCCTCGATCCGTTTCGCCTCCTGGTACCGCCGGTCGGCGTTCACCTCGACGCCGGCGTCGGCATCGAGCACGACCGAGACGTCGTCGTCGCCGAGCTCGACGGTGACCGTCCCCGCGCTTCCGTCGACGTCCGTGACCGCCTCCGCGGCCGCGATCCCGCGTTCCGCGCCCGCCTCGAGTGTCTCGGCGATCTCCTCCCAGGGAACCTCGTTCTCGCGGGCCGACCGCACCGTCGAGAGCACCTCGTCGACGAGGTCGTAGTGGGCGTACAACAGCTCCGCGCGCTCGCGTTCCGTCTCGGCCTGTTCTTCGAACCCCTCGATCGCCCCCCGTTGTTGCTCGATGATCCGTTCTTGTTTGGCGATCTCCGCCTCGAAATCCGGCCGGGACGCCGACGCGTCCGCGGGAGCGTCCCCCTCGTCGGCTGTCTCCAAGCGGTAGAAGTACTCGTCGACGGCGGCGTTGAACGAGTCGAAGCCGACGCTCAGGAGTCCCTCGCGTTCGGACAACGGGAACGGGGTGACGTCGACGACGGGACGGTCGGTCGTCTCCGACTCGTCCGCCGTGCCGTCGAGCGGCTCCTCGTACACGCGCGGGTCGATGTCGCCGGAACGGAGCCGGGCGGCGATCCGCTCGAGCGCGTCGTGGAGCGCGCGATACGTCTCCTCGTCGGCGTCGGCGATGGCGGTCTCCTTCTCGACGCCCGCTCGGGTACACACCTCCTCGGCGTACAGCCCGCCGAGGTTGAGCTGGGTGGCGAGCGTCCGGACCACGTCGGTGTCGGACTCGTCCATGTGGCGGGCGAACGCGTCGAAGCTCACGTCGAGAGGGTTGATCCGGGAGGCGGGGTACTCGTACTGCGCGCCGGGGGCGACCGTGCGCGATTTGAGCCGGACGGTCGACAACGAGCCGACGACCTCGCCGGTCTCGTCGAGCGCGGCCACGTTCCCCTGGCCGAACAGCTCCGCGACGAGCGTGGTGTTCTCGTCGCCGCGCTCGAACTCGAAGGTGAGGATCCGGTCGAACTCGTACTGTGAGACGCCCGCGAAGTCCGCGCCCGACAACCGGTTGCGGAGCATCTTCGCGAAGTTGGGCGGCCGACCGGGCGCGTCCGCGACGTGTTCGGGGTCCGCGGCGTGTGCGCGTTTCACCTCGCCGACCTCGATCATGAGCTCGACGCGGCCGTGGTCGAAGTCGCGCAGCTTCAGCCGGAGCAGGTCGTCGCCGTAGAGGTACGCCTTGTCGACCTTCGCGCCCTCGTACCGGCCGAGCTCCGTGACGAGCGCGCGCAGGTCGATGCTCGATAACTCCTGCTTCGGGTCCATACGCGTTTCACACGCGGGCCGGGAAAAGGCGTGTCGTTGTGCGGGCGGTTACGGGGGAAGCGCCCGGCCGGTCACAGCCGCTTCGAGACGTACGGCCCGTCCTGGTGGTAGCCGAGCTTGTTCCGGTAGTACTCGCGCGCGCCGATCCCCGAGATGACGGCGATCTTCCGGTAGCCCGCGTCGCGGGCGAGCGCCTCGGCGCGCTCGATGAGCTTCCGGCCGTACCCCTGGTGCTGCCAGTCGCCGTCGCCGCCGATCGCGACCTCGCTGCCGTACACGTGAAGCTCGCGCACCAGCGCGGCGTCCTCGAGCTCGCGGCGGACCGCGTCGTCGTCCGTCCCCGGCGCGCCGGGCTGGTCGGGCGCGAACGAGGGGAACCGCAGCCGACAGAAGCCGACGAGCAGGTCGCGCACGGGGTCTTCGTACGAGATGAAGTGTTCCGTTCCGCCGCCGGCCTCGTAGGTGAGGACGTCGAGTTCCACGTCGTCCGGGTCGGGGTCGGCGTCGTTGTGGCCGACCTCGCGGGCGCGGATGTCGCGCTGGGTGATCCCCTTCGCGTCGGCCCGCTCGTCGGCGAGCTGGCGGAGGTTCGACTTCCAGACGCCGCCCTCGATGAAGTCGGCGGGGATGTCCCGCTGGACGCGCTGGAGCCGGGTGTACTTCGGGACGTGGTCCATCGCCTCGGCGACGATGTCTGCGGCCTCCTCGTTCGAGAGCGGCTCGAAGTCGTCGCGACGCCAGCGGTCGTACACCCGGGTTCCCTCGACGACGAGCGTCGGGTAGATCTTGAGGTAGTCGGGCCGCCAGTCGGGGTTCTCGAACAGCTGGCGGAAGTCCTCGACACACATCTCCGCGGTCATCCCCGGCTGGCCGGGCATCATGTGAAACCCCACTTTGAACGCGGCGTCGCGGAGCCGACGGTTCGCGTTGCGCGACGCCTCGTTGCCGTGGCCGCGGTGCATCTCGCGGTTGATTCGCTCGTAGGTGGTTTGGACGCCGACCTCGACTTTGGTGCCGCCCAGATCGAGCATGCGGTCGATCTGTTCGGGGTCACACCAGTCCGGCTTCGTCTCGAACGTCGTCCCGATGTTGCGGATCGGGTTGGTCTCGTTTTCGGCGATCACGTCCTCGAGGTACTCGAACTCGGTCTCCTCGGGGGCGGGCGCGAACGACTCCTCCTCGGCGGGTTCGGGATCCTCGTCGAGGTCGTACTCGTTCATCGCCTGGAGCGCGCGCTTGACGAACCACTCCTGATAATCGTGCGAGCGGGCGGTCATCGTGCCGCCCATCAGGATGAGCTCCACCTTGTCGACCGGGTGGCCGATCTTCCGGAGCTGTTCGAGCCGCAAGGTGACCTGACCGTACGGATCGTAGTCGTTTTGTTCGCCCCTGGCGGCGGCCGGCTCGTGGCCGGTGTACGACTGCGCCGAGGAGAACTCCGAGGCCGGCCCGCCGGGACAGTAGAGACACTTGCCGTGTGGACACAGCTTCGGCGACGTCATGATCGCGACGGGCGAGACGCCCGAGGCGGTCCGAACCGGCTTGCGGCGAACCACCTCGATCACGTCGTCGCGGGCCTCGGAGGGGGCGTGTTCGAGAATCTCGGTGTTCTTCGGCACCTTCGGCGAGGAGAACTCCGAACAGGCGTCGAGCTTGGCGGCTTCGAGGTCGTCGCGGCCGACCTCGCCCGCGAGTATCCGGTCGACGAGCTCCTCACAGGCGTCTGTGAACGCCTCCGACTCGACCGCTTCCGAGCCGGACTCCGCGTCGCTCGGCGCGTCGGCACTCATTACACGCCCCTCGACGGGTTTCGGAGTTAAGCGTGTCGGGGCGTGACGACGCCGACCCGGTCCGGGTCGCCGACGGGCCGCCTCACGTGTCGAGGAAGGGCGGCGCGACGACCTCCGCGCGCTTCTCCTCGCCGCGGACGACGACGCTCACCTCCGTGCCCGGCTCCGCGTGCTCCCGGTCGAGGTAGCCGAGTCCGATCGGCTCGTCGAGCGTCGGGCTCATCGTCCCGGAGGTGAGGTGACCGATCCGCGTCAGGTCGCCGTCGGTGACGGCGTAGCCGTGCCGCGGCACGCCGCGCTCGCGCAGTCGGACGCCGGTGAACCGGTCTGCGGGCTCGCCCTCCGCCCGCCGGGCCGCCAGGACGTCGCGGCCGACGAACTCCGTGTCGAGGTCGACGACGAACCCGATCTGCGCCTCGTACGGCGTCCGCGGCTCCTCGTCCGGGTCGAAATCCTGTCCCGAGAGGAGATACCCCATCTCCGTCCGGAGCGTGTCGCGCGCGCCGAGCCCGCACGGCTGGACGTCGAACGCCGACCAGACCGACTCGGCGTCGTCTGCGGGACACATCACCTCGAAGCCGTCCTCGCCGGTGTAGCCGGTGCGGGCGACCCACCCCGCGACGCCGTCGACCGCCGCCACGGTCGCCTGGAACTTCGACAACGCGGTGACGTCCGCCTCGTCGGCCGTCTCGGAGCCGTCGCCGATCGCGTCCCGGGCGACCTCGACTGCCGCCGGTCCCTGGAGCGCGAACATCGCCCACTCGTCGGTGACGTTCGCGACCGCGGCGTCGAGGTCGTGCTCGTCGCGGTACGCGGTCCACCGTTCCGCCGTCTCGCCGTCGTGGCCCGCGTTGGGAACGAAGAGGTACGCCGGGTCGCCGGTCGGTTCGGTCAGGTCACCGCCGAGGTCGGACACCGCCTCGGTCGCGGTGCCGGCCTCGATGCCGTCCGGGAGCCGGTAGACGACCGTGTCGTCGAGCATGACGCCGTCCGCGTTCGTGATCGCGGCGTACTGGGAGTCGCCCGGATCGAGGGCGGCCACGTCGTTCGTCGTCAGCCGGGTCATCAGCGTCGTCGCGTCCGGCCCCGACACCTCGATCTCGCCCATGTGTGAGACGTCGAAGACGCCCACCGAGTCGCGGACGGCCGCGTGTTCCTCGCGGATCGAGTCGAACTCGACGGGCATCTCCCAGCCGCCGAAGTCGGTGAACGTCGCGCCGCGCGCCTCGTGAACGCCGTGAAGCGGAGGGGTTCGGTCGGTCATGCCGGCACCACTCTGGGGCGCGCCTAATGTCTTGTCATCGACCGCCCGCCGCTCGCTCGCGACGTGTGTCTTCCCGTCGTCTCTGTGCCCGCCGTCGGCGACAATCTCAACTCCGGTCCACCCGCTGTGTGAGCCGTGACCCGTCGCCCGTCCGGCGGGAAGAACGAGGCCGGAACGACGACGCCCCGTCGGGTCACACGGTGTAACGCCGGCGTCACCGGGTCTCGTCGGCGCGGTCACCGCCACCAGCGCCGCCGTTCCCGTTTCCCTCGTCGCCACCGGAGTCGTCGGTCGATCGTCCGTCGTCGCCGGCGTCCGCCCGCGCGTCGCCGTCGAGCGTCACCGAGTCGCTCGCGGCGTTGCGGAGGGCGTCAGAACGGCCGAACGCCCCCGGCGCGACCGCGAGCGTCCGAATCCCGTACCCGTTTGCGACCTCCAGTACGGGCTTGAAATCCGTGTCCCGCGAGGCGATCGCGAGCGTTTCCATCCGCCCCTCGGCCGCGAACCGAGCCGCGTCGACGGCGAGCTTTACGTCCACGTCGCCGCTGGTCACGACCACCTCGAAGCCGCGCGCCTCCGCCGCCTGGATCAGCCCGGGCGTGGCGTGTTCGTCGAGGTAGAGTCGGGTGGTGACGAGCTGTCCTTCCGCCGCCGCCGCCTCTCGAACGTCGTCGAGGTCCACGTCGAACTCCTCGCGCAACACGTTCGGCCCGTCGACGAACAACGCGACACCGACCCGGTCGTCGTCCCGGCTGCTGGTCTCCATACTCGCCCCTCGCCGGCAGATAAAAAAGGCGTGCTGATCCGGTCCGGTCCGATCCGGCCCGGCGGCCGGGGCCACACCGAACGAGCCTCAACAGACGGGTTTCGGGTTGACGCCCATCGATTCGAGCCGGTCCGTGTACTCCTCGTAGGCCGCCTCGATCGCTCCGGCGGCGGCCTCGCGGGCGCGCTCCCAGGCCGCATCGTCGTCGCCACAGGCGTGGTCGAGCCGCTCGCTCGCCCGCGCGAGCTGGGCGTCGAGGTCGTCGCCCATCGCGCGAAACAGCCTCGCGGTCTGGGGGTCCGCGTCGCCGACGAAGAAGCCGGTCACCTGGGTCTTCGACCGCTCGGCCGCGAGCGTCCGGCCGACGAAGCCGCCGAGCCGCTCGACGGTTCCGTCGAGAGTACGAAGGTACGTCTGGATCGCCGGCGTCTCGCCGGGCTCGTGTGCGTCGAGTTCGCCCGCGACGGTGTCGTAGTGGTCCCGTTCCTCGCGCGCCGTCTCCGCGAACGCGTCGGCGACGGCTCCCGTCTCCGTCTCCGCCCACGAGGCGTACGTCTCGGCCGCGTGGTGCTCGGCGGTCGCCGCCGCCGCGAGCACGGCCTCGGGCTCCATCTCGCCGTCCGTGTCGGCGAACAACGACTTCGACGAGCCGAGCCGCGAGAGCGCGGTCTCGTTGTCGTGACGAACCGCGTCGATAAACGCGTCTGGGTCCATGTACTCTCATAACGGCGGGGAGTAATTGTATGCGACGGTCGGTGCCGGCGGTGCCGCCTCCGACCGCGTGGCGACCGGCCGTCACGACGACGCCGGTCCGGTCTGGAACGCGCTCAGTCGTCGGCGTCGCCCGTCTCACGGGTCGGTCGCTCCCCGTTCGATTCTTCGACGCCCACTCGTTCGCTTCGCTCAGTCGTCGGCGTCGCCCGTCTCACGGGTCGGTCGCTCCCCGTTCGATTCTTCGACGCCCACTCGTTCGCTTCGCTCAGTCGTCGGCGTCGCCCGTCTCGATCGGCGCGCCGACCAGGTTCCCCCACTCGGTCCACGACCCGTCGTAGTTGACCGTGTCGTCGTAGCCGAGCAGCTCGTGGAGCGCGAACCACGCGACCGAGGAGCGCTCGCCGATCCGGCAGTAGGCGACGGTCGTCTCGTCGCCGTCGATGCCGTAGTCGCTGTAGATATCCGCGAGTTCCTCGGCCGTCTTGAACGTCCCGTCGTCGTTGGTGACGACCGACCAGGAGACGTTCTGTGCGCCGGGGATGTGGCCGCCGCGCTGGGCGGTCTCGTTGAGTCCCGGCGGCGCGAGCACCTCGCCGCTGAACTCCTCGGGCGACCGCACGTCGACGAGCGGAAGCCCGCGGTCGATCGCGTTCTCGACGTCGTCGCGGTACGCCCGGATCGATTCGCGGGGGCCGGCGGCGTCGTACTCCACGCCGGAGTACTCGGGGACCTCGTCGGTCGTCGGGTAGCCGTTCTCGAGCCAGTACTCGCGGCCGCCGTCGAGCAGTCGCACGTCGTCGTGGCCGTAGTACTTGAACTGCCAGTAGGTGTACGCCGCGAACCAGTTGGCGTTGTCGCCGTACAGGACGACCGTCGACTCCTCCGTGATTCCGTGGTCGCCGAGCAGCGCCTCGAAGTCCTCCTTCTCGAGGATGTCTCGGGTCGTCTGGTCCTGGAGGTCGGTCTCCCAGTTGAACCCGATCGCGCCGGGAGCGTGTTCCTCGTCGTACGCCTCGGTGTCGACGTCGACCTCTACCAGGCGGTGGGCCGGGTCGTCGGTGCCGAACTCGTCGAGTCGCTCCTCGACCCAGTCGGCCGAGACGAGCACGTCGTTCGCGTAATCTGACTCACTCATTACGATCACCCGTACACACGCGGCGGGTATATGCGCCATCATCACGGCACGCTCGGCCGCTCCTCGCGGATTCCGGCAACATCTACTGGTGACGGCGCCGGACGGACGGGAGAAAACGCCCCCCGTGCGGGCCGGGCCGCGCCGCCGAAAGCAGGGGTTAACTCGGCGGCACCCGATGGGAGGGTATGAACGACCGTCTCGTCGACACAGGATGGCTCGCCGACCGCCGTGACGCCCCCGACGTCGCTGTGGTCGACGTGCGCGACGCCTGGGAGTACGAGGGGATCGGCCACGTTCCCGGCGCCGTCAACGTCCCGTTCGACGCGTTTCGGGCCGACGAACACGGCGCGGCCGAGGCCGGAATGCTGCCCGGTGCCGCCGTTTTCGCCGAGATTCTCGGCGACGCCGGGATCACCGGCGACGACAGCATCGTCGCCTACGACGACACCCACGGCGTCTTCGCGGCTCGGCTCCTCGTCACCGCGGAACTGTACGGCCACGACCCCGAGCGACTCCACCTGCTCAACGGCGATTACTCGGTCTGGACGCGGTCAGAGCCGACGACGACGGACGTGCCGGAGCCGCGCGCCGCGGCGTACGCCGCCGCGTTCGACGCCGCTGGCCCGCTCGTCGACAGAGAAACGATGGCGGCCGCGGTCGACGCCGCCGACACGGTCGTCGTCGACACCCGCGAGGAGTGGGAGTACGAGGAGGGTCACATCCCCGGGGCGGTCCGGCTGGACTGGCGCGAACTCGTCGACACCGACGCCAGAACGGTCCGTTCCGAGTCGGCGTTGCGGTCGGTGCTCGAAGCCCGAGGCATTACCCCCGACCGCCGCGTCGTGCTCTACTGCAACACCGCGCGCCGCATCAGCCACACCTACACCGTCCTCCGCGCGCTCGACTACCCGGAGCTCGCCTTCTACGAGGGAAGCCTCACCGAGTGGGAGCGCGAGGGGGGCACGATTGAGACCGACGACTGACCGCCTCCGCTGTCGCGCCGGCACACGGCCCCGGAATCGGACGCTCATCGCCTTATATTCCTAAAATTCTTTCCGCACGACCCGAGTCACTATACGAAGTCTTGAAGTGTGGTGTCCAACAATACGGAGTTAAGATGGCTGAATCCAGCAAGTTCACCGTCGTTTCTGAACAAAACGATCACGATCACGCCGCAGTACGTGCCCATCCCCGCAACGAGACGTACCACATCGTCGACTACGCGGACCGGACGGCCCGCGACCGCGTCGCCGATCTGCCCGCCGGCTCCGTCGTCCAGATGGAGCTGTCGCGCGCCGGTCGCCGGAGCAACGTCTGGTGTGCCGAGTCGGTCAACGTCGCCGAGACCGACGGGGGCGTCGCCGTCGACGAAGCCGAGAACTGATCGGGCCCGGATCCGCGCGCGTCGCGGCCGGTCGACACCCTCGCGGCCGGCCGTTCTTTTTTTACTGGTACTCCCCCGCGTCTGTGGGCGTTACTCGTCCGGGGTGAGCCGCGGGTTCGTCACGGCGCCGATCGACGCCGAGGCGAAATCGCGGCCGTACTTCGCGAGCACCCCTCCTCCGTAGGCCGGGTCGGGCGCCTCCCAGCCGTCCGCGCGCGCCTCGAGTTCGTCGTCGGAGAGGCCGACGGAGAGGTCGCGGTTCGGAATGTCGACCGTGATGTGGTCGCCGTCCTCGAGGAGGCCGATCGGGCCGCCGACGGCCGCCTCGGGGGCGATGTGGCCGATCATCGGGCCGCGGGTTCCGCCCGAGAACCGGCCGTCGGTGAGCAGCGCCACGTCGTCCTCGTGGCCCGCGCCGACGACGGCGGCGGTCACGCCGAGCATCTCGCGCATGCCGGGGCCGCCGGTCGGTCCCTCGTTGCGGATCACGATCACGTCGCCGGAGTCGATCGCGCCGGACTGGACGTACTCCATCGCCGCCTCCTCGTTCTCGAACACCCGCGCCGGCCCCTCGTGGTAGAAGGCGTCGTCGCCGGTCACCTTCAACACCGCGCCGTCGGGCGCGAGGTTCCCTCGCAGAATCTTGATCGCGCCCTCCGCCTCCTTGGGGTCGTCGACCGGGTAGAGAAAGTCCGCCTCGATCGTCTCGTCGGCCGGCAGGTCGCCGTTCGCGTCGAGTTCGGCGAGTTCCTCTTCGACCGTGCGGCCGGTGACGGTCATCGCGTCGCCGTGGAACAGCCCCGCCTCCAGCAGGCGGCGGATCACGACCGGGACGCCGCCGATCTCGTGGAGGTCGTTCATCACGCGCGAGCCGCCGGGCTGGAGGTTGGCGATCTTCGGGGTCCGTCTCGAGATCTCGTCGAAGTCCTCGATCGAGAGGTCGATATCGGCCTCCGCGGCGAGCGCGAGCAGGTGGAGCACCGCGTTCGTCGACCCGCCCATCGCGGTTTGCAAGGCGATCGCGTTCTCGAAGGACTTCCGCGAGAGGATGTCGGACGGGCGGCGGTCGTTGCGGATACAGTCCACGACGAGTTCGCCGGCGCGCTCGGCCACGGCGTACCGTTCCTCGTCTTCGGCCGGCGGCGAGGCCGACCCGAGCGGCGCGAGACCGAGCGCCTCCGAGATGGACGCCATCGTGTTGGCGGTGAACATCCCGCCACACGAGCCCGCGCCGGGGCAGGCGTGGCGTTCTAACTCGTCGAGTTCGTCGCCGCTCATGTCGCCTTCCGCGTACGCGCCGACGCCCTCGAACACCTGGACGATCGTCACGTCGCGGCCGTCGTGTTGGCCGGGCATGATCGAGCCGCCGTAGAGGAAGACGCTCGGCAGGTCCGTCCGGATGGACGCCATCATCATCCCCGGCAGGTTCTTGTCACAGCCCGCGACGGTGACGAGCGCGTCCATCCGCTCGCCGAAGGAGACGAGTTCGACCGAGTCGGCGATCACCTCTCGGGAGATCAGGCTGGCTTTCATCCCCTCGGTCCCCATCGAGATGGCGTCGGAGATGGTGACGGTGCCGAACTCGATCGGCATCCCGCCGGCGGCGTCGATCCCGTCGAGTGCGGCGTCCGCCACGTCGTCGAGGTGGACGTTACACGGCGTGATGTCGGCGGCCGGGTTCGGGACGCCGACGATCGGCGACGAGAGGTCCTCGTCGTCGAATCCCATGGCGCGGAACATCGACCGGTGTGGGGCGCGGTCGGCCCCCTCCGTCACGTCTCTGCTGCGCAGGTCCTCGTCTTTGCTGCCCGCGAATCGGTCCGCGTCGTCTCGGCCGCGGGCGGCGTCGTCTCCGTCCGGCTGTGGCTGTTGTTCGCTCATATCCGTACCAGTCGCCCGGGGATATTAAACGGCCGCACCCGAACAAGTCCGGCCGGAAGCCGGCCGCCGAAACCGCTCGACCGGACCTCCGGACGCCGCTGTCGCCGTCACCGTCGCCGTCGCCGCTACACCCGTTCTTTCAGTTCGACCCGGTAGCCGAACGGATCGCGGACGTAGACGGCGCCGGCCTCGCCGGTCGCACCGAGCGGCGAGTCGAGCGTTCGGTCGACGTCGACACCGGCGGCGTCGAGGTCGGCCTCGATCGCTTCGACCGACTCCTCGACGACGATCGCGACGTGGTCGTAGTTCGTCGCCGTCGGCGGCTCGAACTCCGTGGTCGGCCAGAGGTGGAGCACGCCGGTCGCCGACAGCCGCACGTCGAGAAACGGCTTCTCGTCGGCCTCGTACAACGTGTCCTCGATGCCAAATCCGAGCCGGTCGCCGTAGAACTCGCGGGCGTCGTCGGCGCCGTCCGCCGGGATCCGGAGGTTGACGTGATCGATGTGGCGTGCGTTCACGACCGGAGTTTCGGCGTCGGGGCGCAAAAACCGTGTGGCCCTCGTCGGCGAGAAAAGAGCGACCGCGGCGTCGCCGCGAGCGTCGACGCCGAGCGGGTGCGCTCGACGCACCGATGATCGCCCGGTGCGTTACGCGAACGCGGTCAAGATTCCCGCGCCGTCGGTGCTTTGCGCGACGTCGGGCAGCGTGGCGCGCTCCGGGTGCGGCATCAACACCGCGACCGTCTCGCGCTCGCCGAGCACGCCGGCGACGTTGCCGGTGGAGCCGTTCGGGTTGGCCGCGTCGGTGACCTCACCCGTCGGATCACAGTACCGAAAGAGAACGCGGTCGTCGGCGACGAGGTCGTCGTAGGCCGCGTCGTCGACCTCGAACCGTCCCTCGCCGTGGGCGATCGGAACCTCGATCACGTCGCCCGCCTCGTAGGCGGCCGTCCAGGGGGTGTCCGCGCGCTCGACCCGGAGGTGAACCGGCTCACACTGGAACCGCGCGGAGGCGTTCGTCGTGAACGCGCCGGGAGTGAGCCCGGACTCGGAGCCGATCTGTGCGCCGTTACAGACGCCGAGAACGGGGACGCCCGACGCGGCGGCCTCGCGAACCTCGGTCATGATCGGCGCGCGCGCCGCCATCGCTCCGGCCCGGAGATAGTCGCCGTACGAGAACCCGCCCGGGAGGACGACCCCGTCGAGGTCGGCGGGAAGCCCGTCCTCGTGCCAGCGGCGCTCGGCGTCGATCCCGAGGTGCCGCAGGGCGCGGACCGCGTCGCGGTCGCAGTTCGACCCGCCGAACTCGACGACGACGACCGTCATCGTTCTGCCACCGCGACATCGTAGTCGTGGATCGTTGGGTTCGCGAGCAGCCGTTCTGCCATCTCCGTGGCCCGCTCCTCGGCCGCGTCGGCGTCGGCCGCCTCGAGGTCGACCTCGAACCGGTCGGCCGACCGGAGCGCGGAGAGTTCGAACCCGAGGCGCTCGAGCGCCCGTTGTGTCGTCTCGGCCTCCGGGTCGAGCACCCCGCGTTTCAGCCGGACCGTCACGGTCGCGGTGAATTCGGTCATCGTGCGAGAGTGCGGGGTCGTGTGTAAAAATCGTTTTGGAACGGGGCGTCTATACACGGACGTGGATACAGACCGCGGGACGGCGCGCGCGTGCCCGACGCAGGGAGAACGAAAAGGGCAAAGCCCACCGGAGCCTCCGTCCGGTGTATGCCACCGTTCGAACCCGCGGCGGTGATCGGCGTATGAGCCGCGAGCTGACAGAGATCACGGTCGTCGGCGGAGACGAGACCGGACTCATCGCTCGGGTCACCTCGTTGTTGTTCGAACGCGGAATCAACATCGAAGGGCTCGACCAGGCGGTTCGCGACGGCGTCTTCCGGATGACGACGCAGGTCGACACCGCGGAGATGACCACCTCTCGCGGCGAGCTTCGCCGCGCGCTCGCCGAACTCGGCCGCGAGCTCGACGTCGACATCCAAGTTCGGTTCCCGAGCGACCGAGACGGCCGGCGGATCGCGCTGCTCGTCACCGCGGAGACACACGTCCCCGAGGCGATGTTGAACGCCGAGGCGAACGGCGAGCTCTCCGCGGAGGGCGAAGCCGAGATTCCGGTCGTGATCGGCAACCGCGGCGACCTCCGTTCGCTCGCCGAGAGCTACGACAAGCCGTTTTACGACGTGGGCGACGGCAGCGGCAGCACCGACGAGGGGCGGCTGCTCGACCTGCTGGCGGAGTACGACATCGACCTCGTCGCGCTGGCTCGGTACATGCGGATTCTCTCGCCGGAGGTCGTCTTCCGATACGAGGGGCGGATCATCAACGTCCATCCCTCGTTGCTGCCGGCGTTTCCCGGCGCGGAGGCGTACCGCCAGGCGAAAGACGCCGGCGTTCGGATCGCGGGCGTCACCGCCCACTACGTGACGACGGACCTCGATCAGGGACCGGTGATCGCCCAGCGCGCGTTCGACGTCCCCGACGGCGCAGACGTCGCCGAGATCAAACGCCGCGGCCAACCGCTCGAGGCCGACGTCTTCTTGGAGGCGGTTCGGCTCCACCTCGCGGACGCGGTCGTCGTTCACCGCGGCACCGTTCACGTGCGCGAGGACGCGGAGTTGGAGCCGAGACTCGGGCTGCCGACGGCGGCGAGCGAGGCGAACCCCGAAGAGCCGGTCGACGGCGAGCCGCTGGGGCGGCCGGGAACGCCCGCCCCCGAGACCGACTGATCGGGTGAGACCGGCGGCCGGACGACCCGTTGGGGGCCGGCGCGCGGTCACTCCTCGGAGGGCTGCGTGCTGCCGACGTCGACGTCGCCTCCGGCGTCCGCGCCGATCTCCTCTTTCACCCGGGCGTGAAACTCTCTGAGGACCGCCGACTCGTCGTCTGCGAGCACCACGTCGGAGTCGACGAGCGTCGCCAGCCCGAACGACAACGGGGTCGGAGACTCGACGACGTGGCCGACGACCGCGGTCTCTCCGCGGTCGATCTCCTCGAGGACCGCCCGGATCCCGTCGACGTCGAGCCGGTCTTCGAGCAGTTCGCGGTAGGTTTCTTCCATCACGGCGAACTCCTCGAGGTCGTTCGCGAACGAGAGCAGCATCTCGGCGGAAACCTGTTGTTGGGCGGCGGTCTTCTCGTATCCCTTGTAGCGTTTCAGGATCATCAGCGCCCGCCCGGCGTCGATCCGAAAGTACCGCTTCAGGAGGTCGGTCCCGTCGAGCGCCGAACGGAGGTCCTCGCGGACGGTTTCGGGGTCGAGACCGCGGAGCACACCCGCGACGTCGACCTTTCGGTTCAACGGAACCGAGAGGCTGAAGCCGGTGTCGGCCACCGCGACCGCGACGTTGGCGTCGGTTCGGTTCGCACACTCGGCGGCGACCAGCCGCGAGAGGCCGTCGTTGAACCGCCGGCCGTAAAGCGTGTGGACGTAGTACCGCCGCTTGTACTCGTTCCGGTCGAGCTCCTGTTCGACGACGATCCGCGAGGGCGTCGAGACTCCCTCGGTCCCGGCGTACGCGACCTGCTCGTCGTACATCCGGGTGATCGCCCTGACGGCGTTCTCGTCGAGCGGGAGGTCGCGGAGCCACGCGCGGACCGCCGGCGGACCGCCGTCCGTCAGCCGGTCGAGGAGCCGTTCTCGGAACGCGAGCACCTCGCGGGCGAGGTCCGCCGAGAGGGGGAGCCGCTCGGCGTACCAGGAGGGGACCGTCGCTCGTTCCGCCGTCCGGTCGACGTACACCTTCGAGCCGCGGCGGTAGCGGAACGCGAACCGCTCGCCGCCGAGCGTGAACACGTCGCCGGCCTCGACGGTATCGAGGTACGCCTCGTCGAGCGTGCCGACCCACTCGTCGTCGCGGGTGTACACCTCACAGCTGAACGAGTCCGGAATCGTGCCGATGTTGGTCATGTAGATGACCCGGGCGAGCCGGCCGCGTTTGCCCACCAGCGTCTCGCCGACGGGAAACCCCTCGTGGTGGTGGTCGCCGCCCGGCGGGTCGTTGGCGTCTCGCCACACCTTCGCGTACACGTTCTTGTCGGCCAACCCCTCGTAGTCGGCGGTGAGGTACCGCATCAACGACTCGTATCGGTCGGCGTCGAACTCGCGGTACGGCCACGCCCGCCGGAGCACCTCGCGGACCTCTCTGTCGGGCCGGATCCGGTTTATCGCCATCCCGTACACGTGTTGGGCGGCGACGTCGGCGGCGTTCTCCGGGACGAACACCCGGTCGACGAAGCCGTCCTCTGCGCGCGCGAGCGTGGTCGCACACTCGACCAGTTCGTCGCGGTCGAGCGCGAACACCCGTCCCTCGACGGTCTCGCCGGGGCTGTGTCCCGCTCGTCCGACCCGTTGGAGCAGCGCGGCGACCGACTTCGGCGAGCCGACCTGGACGACCAGGTCGAGGTGCGGCATGTCGATGCCCAGCTCTAAACTCGTCGAGGTGGTGACCACGTCGAGCTCGCCGGATTTCAACCCCTCCTCGATCCGGACCCGCTGGCTCTCGCCGAGGCTGCCGTGGTGACAGCCGGAGTTCGACTCGTCGTAGTCGAAGCGGTCTCTGAGCCCCTGGAGAACGCGTTCGGCGCCGGACCGAGAATTGGTGAAGACGAGGGTGTTTGTGTGGTCAGTGACGAGCTCGTGGAGGTCGTCGTAAAACCGGTCCGTTACGGCGGCTCTCGGCGTGTGGATCAGGTCGGCCGCCGGCGTCCGGAGCTCGAGGTCGAACTCCCGGACGAACCGCGTGTCGACGAGTTCGTACTCGCGGGTCTCGAGCCCGTCTATGTCTCCAACCTCGCCGGCGACGCGCTCGCGTCCGACGAGGAACTCGGCGACCGTGTCCAAGGGTTCGACCGTCGCCGAACACCCGATCCGGGTCGGCGAGCCGTCCGCGAGTTCCGTCAGCCGTTCCAGCGAGACGGCGAGGTGTGTTCCTCGCTTGTTCGCCGCCAGCGAGTGAATCTCGTCGACGATCACGTACTCCACGCTCCGGAGCGTTTCCTTGAACTTCGGAGAGTTGAGCAGAATCGCCAGCGTCTCCGGCGTCGTGTTGAGAACGTGTGGGGGGTCCTCGAGCATCGCCGCCCGGTCCGCGTCGCTGGTGTCGCCGTGGCGGATCGCCTGGCGAACCGACGGCTCGTGGCGCATCCGCTCGGCAATACCCTCCAAGGGCGTCTCGAGATTGCGCGTGATATCGTTGGCGAGCGACTTGAGCGGCGAGACGTACAAACAGTACACCGAATCCGCGAGGTCGCCGGCGCGGTCGCGCGCAAAGAGGTCGTCGAGCACCGCCGTGAAAGCCGCGAGGGTCTTGCCGCTGCCGGTCGGCGAGGCGATGAGGCAGTTCCGGCCGGCGTCGATGTGCGGGATCGCCTCGCGTTGTGGCGGGGTGAAGAACCCGCCGTTCTCCTCGACGTACCCGCCGAACGCCTCGGCCCACCATCGCCTGACGGGCGGCGAGAGCCGGTCGAGCAGCGCGGCGTCGTCGATCGGGACCGTCTCGGGGTCGAACGGCCAGTCGCGGTCGGCTCCGACCTCGCGGAGCAGCCGCCTCGCCGCCGCCTCGGCGTCGGGATCTGCCGGCTCGTCGGCGTCGAACGACCCCGTATCGCCCGTGCGGTCGGTCACGATCCAACGTCTGGGTCCACGGAGGGAAATCGGTTGCGTCGCCCGGGCCGGCTCCGTCTCACGGCCCGAACGAAGGCGATGTCTGGCCGTCGGACGGGTCGAACTCTGACTCGCCGTCTGCGCTGCCGGCGCGGTCGCTCCGGTAGCCTCGACGGTTCGGCCCGACGGTCGACTCCGCTCGCAGGTGGGTCGAGAAAGACGCGGGCGGTTGGTCGGTCACACCGATTAGCCGATAACGCTACTCCGAGAAGTCGGCGAGCGAGCCGTCGACGTTCTCGTCGGCGTCGTGCTCGGCGTCTTCGGCGGTCGCCCCGTCCGCGCCTCCGGCATCCGTCGGATCGCCGATCTCGTCCGGCTCGGTCCAGGGGTCGTCCGGGTCGACCGGCTCGACCGCGTGGTCCAGTTCGGCGTCGGCGTACGAAACCTCGTCGTCGAGCGTCATCGCGAGCCGCTGCCAGCGGGCGCTTTGCTCGTCTTCGCCCTCGGGACCGACCCGGGCTCCGCGGGTCGTGAAAAAGCGCGTTCCGCGGTCGAGCCGCGCACCCTCGCCGGTGTGGCCGTCGAAGGCGACGTCGAACGCGCCGCCGGGGTCGAGGTCGCCGGCGGGGAAGTCGACGTCCGGCGTCTCACCGCGCTCGCGGGCCGCCGCGCGCTCGTCGGCGACCGCCGAAAAGCACGCGTCGGCGTTCGCCGACTCGCGGGTCGACCGCGCCCGGGCGGCCGCGAGCGCCCCGTGAACCGCACACAGCCGTCCACGCCAGCCGTCGGGCTCCCAGCGGTCGGTGGCGAGCTCCTCGTAGCGGTCGATCAGGAGCGCGACGTCGCTGCCGGCGCGGAGGTCCTCGACGACGTAGAGCGTGAGCCGGTCCCAGAGGTTCCAGGCGAACCCCGAGCGGGCGAGCTCCCACGCCGCCCACGCCGCGACCTCCTCGTCGGAGCGTCTGACCGCCTTCTGAAGCAGACTGGAGACGGCGTATCGGTCGTAGCCGCCGTCGGTCTCGTTTTCCGCCTTCGGCTCGCCGAAGTCGTTCTCGCCGGTCGCCTCCGGAGTGGTGTCGGTCTCGAGGCTGCCGTCGGCTCCGAACGTTGCCTGTCGCTCCGGCCCGTCGTCGGTCATGCTCCCAGTTCCCGCGTCGACCGGCATAAAAACGGCGCGCCGCTCGGTGTCGCAGTCGGCGGATTCGCCGCGCGCGACGGCGCACCGAAAGGGAACGCTTAAATCGGATCGGGCGGCTAGAATTCGGTGACCGCCCTTAGCTCAGCCTGGTAGAGCAGCCGACTGTAGATCGGCTTGTCCCCCGTTCAATTCGGGGAGGGCGGACTTCTGTTGTGAAAACGTGAGCGGCCAGAAGTCTCACCGACCGAATCGAGCAGACGAGTCACAGCCCGGAACGGCGAGCGGAGCGAGCCGCACGCCCGGACTGTCTCGGCGAGTTCAATTCGGGGAGGGCGGACTTCCTTTCAGGTCGGGTTGTAGTCGACTGTAGATTGGCTTGTCCCCCGTCCTCGTGAGCGAAGCGAACGAGGGCTCGAAAGTCGCGCGCAACGCAGTGAGCACGTCTTTCGGTGTTCAATTCGGGGAGGGCGGACTTCTGTTGTGAAAATATGAGCGGCCAGAAGTCTCACCGACCGAATCGAGCAGACGAGTCACAGCCCGGAAC
>CAZKXC010000028.1:0-145 GCA_964556645.1 uncultured Halobellus sp. | reverse complement strand
GGCGAGCGGAGCGAGCCGCACGCCCGGACTGTCTCGGCGAGTTCAGTTCGGGGAGGGCGGAGTTCGTTTCAAGCCGATCCATAATCGGTCGGAGCCGCGCTGTCGTGCGATTCGATCCCTTCACACCGGAGTTGTATAACTTTGA
>CAZKXC010000027.1:8490-23822 GCA_964556645.1 uncultured Halobellus sp. | reverse complement strand
ACACCGCCAAAGCCCCAGCCGCGAGGCGGGCGCACGCTCGCTGCGGTCCTCAGTCGCTCGCTTCGCTCCCTCCCTGCGGTCCTTACGTCGCCTGCGCCCGCCTCGCGGCTGCCCCTTTGAGCCCCGCCCCGCACGGCACCGCCCCGCGCCTCACGCCTCCCCAGCCTCGTCGGTGGTCCTCCGCTTCGCTCCGGACCACCGACTCCCTCGCGCGTGCGACTCGCGCCCTTCGGGCGCTCGTCGGCACGCGCCACCGCGTCGACCGTTTATGACCAACTTCGGGGGGACGCGCCGGGTTCGGTCGCGCGGGTCCGTTCCGCAACGACATCTTATAAACCATCGCGGCGGATAGCATCTCTGTAATGCTCCAAGGGGTCAACGTCGCGCTCGGCGTCTCGGGCAGCATCGCGGCGGTGAAGGTCGTCGAGATCGCCCACGAGCTGCGCCGGCACGGCGCGAGCGTTCGCGGCGTGATGTCGTCGGCTGCGACCGGGATCATTCACCCGTGGGCGGTCGACTTCGCCACCGACGAGCCGGTCGTCACGGAGATCACCGGCGACGTCGAACACGTCGAGCTCTGCGGGCGCGAGGGGTGGGCGGACGTGCTGCTCTTGGCGCCCGCGACCGCGAACACCGCGGGGAAGGTCGCGGCGGCCGTCGACGACACCCCCGTGACGACGTGTGCGACGACCGCGATCGGCGCGGGCGTTCCGGTGGTGATGGCCCCCGCGATGCACGAGCCGATGTACGACCATCCCGGCGTGCTCGCCGCGCTCGACACGCTGGAGGCGTGGGGCGTGACGTTCGCCGACCCCCGCCTCGAGGAGGGGAAAGCGAAGATCGCGGCCGAGTCGGCGATCGTGACCGAGGTGGCTCGCGCGACGACGCCGGACGCCCTGGCCGGCACGCACGTCGTGGTCACCGCGGGCGCGACCGCCGAACGGATCGACCCGATCCGGATCCTCACGAACCGGGCCTCGGGCAAGACCGGCCGGGCGGTCGCCCGGGCGTGTTACGTCCGCGGCGCCGACGTGACGCTGGTTCAGCACGGCTCGTCGGTGCCGTACGCCGACGTCGTCGCCGTCGAGACCGCCGACGAGATGATCGCGGCCTGCCGTGAGGCGGCCGTCACCGCCGACGCGCTGGTGTCGGCGGCGGCGATATCGGATTTCACCGCCGACGCGGTCGACGAGAAGATCCGGTCGGGGTCGCCGTTGTCGGTCGACCTGCGGCCGACGCCGAAGCTGCTCGACGCCGTCCGGGAGGCGAACCCGTCGCTTCCGCTCGTCGGGTTCAAAGCCGAGACGTCCGGCGACGACGCGGCGATGGCCGCGGAGGCCGAGCGGATCCGGGACCGCGTCGGGCTCGCGTTCGTCGTCGCCAACGACGCGAGCGTGATGGGCGGCGACGAGACCCGCGCCCTGCTCGTGGGCGAGTCGGGAACCGACCCCGAGGAGTACGTCGGCAGCAAGCGGGGTCTCGGCGGACGTGTGGCCGACGAACTCGCCGACTTCTTGGAGGAGAGCGGGTGATTGCGAAATAGTTTTGCGTTTGCCGTCGCTCGGTTACGACACGCAGTTTCGCGGCTCTCGGTCGGAGACGCGAGCAACGCTCACACATGACAGACACAGACGCCCTCCGCATACTCGTTCCCGTCGGCGACTCGGTGACGCTCCGAGACACGGTCTCGTACGTCGTCGAACGGGCGACGGCCGCGGCCGCCGACCGGCCCGTCGAGGTTCACTTCGTCGCGGCGGCCAGGACCCAGTCGGTCAGCCCGGACGCTCCGGAGGCGCTCGCCGCCGCGCGAGGACTGATCGAGCGCGTCGAGGCCTGGGTGCGCGAAGAAACGGCCGACGCCGACACCCCGGTCGCGGACTCGACGGGAGACGCCGCCGACACCCCGACGGGAGACGCCGCCGCGACGGCCGATACGGGAGGCGACTCGCCCGTGCGGGAGACCGGCCCGTTCGCCGTCGTCACCGACATCGTCGGCGCCGACCGATACCTGTTCAGCCCGGGCGACTACGCCGACGTGCTCCTCGAGTACGCGGCGGCGGAACGGATCGACCAGATCATTGTCGATCCGGAGTACGACCCCGGCGGCACCGCGTCGATGCTGCGGCCGGTGGCGGCCGAGTTGGCCCGCGCCGACCTGCCGGTCGAGACGGCGTCCGTCGACCGGCCGGCCGAGGC
Source organism: uncultured Halobellus sp. (assembly GCA_964556645.1). Classification (GTDB taxonomy): domain Archaea; phylum Halobacteriota; class Halobacteria; order Halobacteriales; family Haloferacaceae; genus Halorubrum. The sequence continues at coordinate 21,626 of CAZKXC010000027.1, read as the reverse complement.
GACGGTGCTCACGCGGGCGGCGCCGTTCTCGAAGTACCTCACCGTCTTCGTCGCGTCGTACCTCTTTTATCTCTCGTTGAGCGCGTGGAAGCCGCTCGATTTCGCCACCGGATTCGTGACGGCCTCGATCGTGTCGGTCGTGCTCGCGCCGGTGGTTTCGACCCGCGCGTCGCCGCTCACGGCGACGCTCCAGCGGCTCGTGCGCCTGGTGGTGTACGTTCCGTACCTGCTCAAGGAGATCGCGGTTGCGAACCTCCAGATCGCCTACGTCGTCCTCCACCCGGACCTGCCGATAGACCCCAAAATCGTCCAGCTGCGCGCGGCGGTGTGGGACGACGCCGCGGTGACGGCGCTCGCCAACAGCATCACGCTCACGCCCGGCACGCTGACGGTCAGCGTCTCCGAGCGCTCGTTCGACATCCACTCGCTGACGGCCGGGTCGCGAACCGACCTCTTCGACGGCGGGTTAGAACGGGCGGTCCGGTTCGTCTTCTACGGCCGGGCGGCGGCGCGGATACCGACGCCGCGCGAGCGCGGCGACACCGGGGAGGGAGAGGATGGTTGAGTTCGAGACGGCGCTTCTGGCCGTCGCCGGGGCGTTCGTGGCCTTCGCGGTCGTCGCGTTGTACCGGGTGTACGTCGGACCGACCACCCACGACCGCGTCATCGCGGTGAACGTCGCCGGAACCAACACCGTCGTCGCCATCGCGCTGATAGCCGCCGCGTTCCAGCAGTCGACGTTTCTGGACGTGGCGCTCGTGTACGCCCTGTTGAACTTCCTGTTGTCGATAGCGTTCTCGAAGTTCAACGTCGAGCGCGGAGGTGTGTTGTGACGCCCGCCGAGTGGGCGATCGTCGCGTTAGCGGTCGGCGGCGCGTTCTTCGCGGGCGTCGCCGCGGTCGGCATCGTTCGTCTCCCGGACGTGTACACCCGCGCACACGCCGCCTCGAAGAGCGACACCCTCGGAGCCGTTCTCGCCGTCGGCGCGGCCGCCCTCGCGCTACAGTCGGGCCTCTCGACCGCGAAGTCGGTGTTCCTGCTGGTGTTTACCTTCGTCACGAACCCGACGGCCGCACACGCCATCGCCCGCGCCGCACAGGACCAGGGAATCACGCCGTGGACCGTCGAGGAGGAGGAGGACGCATGACGCTGACGCTCCTGGAGGGCGCGGTGTTGGTCTTCGTCGTCGGCTGTGCGCTCGGCGCGGCCCTGCTGAAAGACACCCTGGCGGCGGTGATGGCCTTCGCGGCGTACAGCCTCGGCGTCTCCGTCCTCTGGCTCATCCTCCAGGCGCCCGACGTCGGGCTCACGGAGGCGGCCGTCGGCGCCGGCATCATGACCGTGTTGTTCCTGTTGGCGTTGTCGAACACCAGCTCGCCGGACGTCGACCGGCTGCTGGAGCCGGTCCGGTGGCGGACGGTGGCGCTCGTCGGCGGGTTCGCCCTGTTGATCGGCGTGACCGTTCCCGCGCTTCCGGCGATTGGCGACCCCGGGTCGGCGGTCGCCGGCGGCGAGGTGACCCAGTACTACCTCACGAACGCGTACGCGGAGACCGAGGTGCGAAACGCCGTGACCGCGGTGCTGGCGGCCTACCGCGGCTTCGACACCCTCGGCGAGGGAGTCGTCGTGTTCGCCGCCGTCGTCGTCGCGCTCTCGGTGCTCCGCCGGGAGGTGGTCGCATGAGCACCGACGCCGACCCGGCCGCCCCGACCGACGACGAGCGGGGGTTGTACGTCGAGTCGACGATCATCATGACGACCGTCCGGTTCGTCGCTCCGTTCATCCTCACGTTCGCGTTGTTCGTCATGTTCCACGGAGCCGACTCGCCCGGCGGCGGCTTCCAGGGCGGCGTCATCGCCGGCTCGGTGGTGATGATGCTCGCGTTCGCCTACGGAATCGACTCGACCCGCCGGTGGCTCGACGTCCGCGCGGTCCCGGCGCTGGCGTCCGGCGGCGTGTTCGTGTTCGTCGGAATCGGCCTCGGCGCCATGGCGCTCGGCGGACAGTTCCTCCAGTACGCGGCGTACGAGACGTTGTTCGGCCACGCGATCAAGTACGGCATCGAGCTCGTCGAGCTCGGGATCGGCGCCATCGTCGCCGGCGTCGCCATCGGGCTCTTCTTCCTGCTCGCGGCCGGCTTCGACCACGTCACCGAGGAGGAGAACGCATGACGCTCGAACTGCTGACGACCCATTACAACTACTACGCGGTCGTCGTGCTGCTCGGCATCGGATTGTACACGATCATCGAGTCGCCGAACCTCATCAAGAAGGTCATCGGAATGAACGTGTTTCAGACCGGGATCTTCTTGTTTTTCATCACGCTCGCGTTCCGCGCCGACGCCGCCCCCCCGGTCGTCAGCGACGGTGCCGGCCCGTACGTCAGCCCGTTGCCACACGTGCTCATCCTGACCGCCATCGTCGTCGGGGTGAGCCTGACGGCGGTCGCGCTCGCGCTCGTCGTGCGCGTCTACGCCGAGTACGGCACGCTCGACGAAGAAACGCTGGAACAACTCTACCATGATTGATCACCTCGTCGTCCTGTTGGTCGTGGCCCCGATTCTCGGCAGCGCCGTGCCGACGCTGGCAAGCCTCCGCTACGACCGCGTCGGCTGGTTCGTCGCGACGATAACGACGCTCGTTCACGCCGTCCTCGCCGGCGGTCTGGCCTGGACCGTCTGGACCGACGGCGTCGTGCGCTACGCGGTCGGCGGGTTCGCCGCCCCGTACGGAATCGAACTCGTCGCCGACGGGCTGACGGTTCTGCTCGTCGCGCTCATCAGCGCCGTCTCGCTCGGCGTGCTCGCGTACGCCCGCCGGGCCGGCCCGCACGCGAACTCGTTTTACGCGCAGTTCCTGCTGCTCGTCGCCGGCCTGTCCGGGATGACGGTGACCGGCGACGTGTTCAACCTGTACGTCTTCCTCGAAATCACCGGGCTCGCGGCGTACGGGCTCGTCGCGAGCGGCCGCGGAGCGCGCTCGGCGGTCGCGGCGCTCAAGTACCTCATCATCGGAACCATCGGCGCGTCGTTGTACCTGCTCGGCGTCGGCTACGCGCTCGCCGCCACGGGCACGCTGAACATGGCCGACCTGAGCGTCAAACTCGCCGACGTCGGCTACGACTCGACGCTCGTGTTGACCGCGTTCGGACTCATCGTCGCCGGACTGGCGGTGAAAGTCGCGTTGTTCCCGCTTCACACCTGGCAGCCGGACGCGTACGCCGACTCGCCGGACAGCGTGAGCGCGTTCATCGCCGCGCTCGTCTCGACGGTCTCGGCGTACGCGCTGGCCCGCATCCTGTTTTCGGTGTTCACCGTCGACTTCCTCCGGGCGGTGCCCGTGGCGCGCGCGGCCCTGGTGGCCGTCGCCTGCGTCAGCATCATCGCCGGCAGCGTCCTCGCGGTCGCACAGACGGACGTCCAACGGATGCTGGCGTACTCGTCGGTGTCGCAGTTCGGCCTCGTGATCGCCGGCTTCGCGGTCGCGACGCCGCTTGCCGTCGTCGGCGCGACGGTTCACCTCGTCGGCCACGCGGTGATGAAGGGCGGCCTCTTCGCCGCCTCCGGCATCATCGAACGCGAGACCGGCGCCACGACGGTCGGCGGCTACGCGGGCATGGGCGGACGGACGCCGCTCGCCGCCGGGATGTTCACGCTGCTCGCGCTCGCGATGGTGGGCGTGCCGCCCGCCGTCGGCTTCGTCGGCAAGTGGTACATCGTGCTCGGGGCGGTCAACGCCGGCCTCTGGCCGGTCGTCGCCGTTCTGCTGGCGAGCACGTTGTTGACGCTGGCGTACTTCGCCCGGCTCGGCGAGCGGCTCTACTTCGCCGAGCCGACGATCCGGTCTGAGCCGGCCGCCGCCGCCGACGGCGGCGAAGCCGTCTCGACGGCGATGATCGCGACGGTCGTCGTCGCGGCCGTCCTCGCGGTCGCGCTCACCGCCGCCGTGCCGGTCGTCGACGGACTGCTCGAGCGGACGGCGTTCGAGGTGATCGCCGGATGACAGACGTCGCCGCCCTTCGGCCGCTGCTCGCCGTGCTCGTGTCGGCCGTGGCCATTCCGGTCATCCTCTCGTTGCGGTCGCGCCCGAACGTCCGAGAAGGGGTTACCGTGGCCGTCGCCGTGACGAAACTCGGCCTCGTCGCGAGCATGGTTCCCGGCGTGCTCGCGGGCACCACGTACGTCACCCGGCTCGGCGAGTTCGGCAACGGCGTCTCGCTCGTCCTGCGCGTCGACCCGCTCGGGCTCCTGTTCGCGCTGCTCGCCAGCCTCCTGTGGATCGTCACGAGCTTCTACTCGATCGGGTACATGCGCGGCTTGGACGAGCACGCACAGACCCGGTACTTCGCCTCCTTCGCCGCCAGCCTGGCTTCCGCCGTCGGCGTCGCCTTCGGCGCGAACCTGTTGACGGTGTTCGTCTTCTACGAGTTGTTGACCGTATCGACGTACCCGCTCGTGAGCCACGACGAGACGGACGAGGCGCGCGCGGCCGGCCGAAAGTACCTCGCGTACACCTTCGGGGGCGGCGTCGCCGTGCTCGGCGGGACGGCGCTCGTGTACGTGGCGACGGGGACGACGGCGTTCACCCCGGGCGGCATCGAGGCGCTCGCGGGCGTGGACCCGACGCTGGCGCGGGCGGCGTTCGCGCTGCTGGCCGGCGGCTTCGGCGTGAAGGCCGCGCTGATGCCCGTTCACTCGTGGCTCCCCGACGCGATGGTCGCGCCGACGCCCGTCTCGGGGCTGCTCCACGCGGTCGCGGTCGTCAAAAGCGGCGTGTTCGGCATCGCCCGTGTCGTCCTCGACGTCTTCGGGACGGAGACGATGGCGGCGTTGGGCGTGGCGGTGCCGCTCGCGGCCGTCGCCGCTGTCACGTTGTTGACCGCGAGCGTCATCGCGCTCAGACAGGACAACCTCAAGCGCCGGCTGGCGTACTCCACGATCAGCCAGCTGTCGTACATCGTGCTCGGGCTCGCGCTGCTCGAGGGGGACGCGCTCGTCGGCGGGTTGTTGCACATCCCCGCACACGCGTTCATGAAACTCACCCTCTTCTTCTGTGCGGGCGCCATCCACGTCGAGACGCACACGGACAACATCAGCGAGATGGCCGGCATCGGCGACCGGATGCCGCTGACGATGGCCGCCTTCGGCGTCGCCGCCGCGGGGATGGCCGGGATCCCGCTGATCGCCGGCTTCGTCAGCAAGTGGTACATCGTCATCGGCGCGTTAGACGGCGGCGGACTCGTCTTCGCCGCCGCGTTGCTGGTCTCCGGCGTGCTCAACATCGCGTACTTCTGGCCGATCGTCTACCAGGCGTACTTCGAGTCGCCCGCACGCCACGACGAGAAGCCGCTCGTGAGCGCGCCGCTCGGCGGCCGCGGCGCCGCCCACGTCGACGGCGGATCGCGCCCCGACGGCGGCCGCGACGCCGCGGGCGACTCCGCCGGCGCCATTCGGTCGCCCGAGCCGGCCGAGGACGACGCGGCCGACGCGGCCGACGACGACCGGTCGACTGACGACACCACACCCGACGGCGTCGAGGAGACCGACGACGCCGACGCACACGCCGACCACCACGGCGGCCCGCCGGCGGGCGGCTGGGAGGCCCGCGGCTGGCGCGGCGCGGAGAGCACGTGGTTCATGCTCGGGCCGATCCTGACGGCCGCGAGCTTCTCGGTGTTGCTGGGGGTCGTCCCCCGGACCGTGGTGTTCTTGCGGATCGTCGAGACCGTCGTCGGCTCGCTGCCGGGGGTGGTCGGCTGATGACGAGCGCGCTGACCCTCCTTCCGCCGGGACCGGTGCTGCTCGTCGTCGCGGTCGCGGTCGCGCTCGCCTCGCGTCGCGTCGGCCACGCGCTCGGCGTCGCGGCCGCCGGCGCGGCGGTCGTCTGGGCGTGGACCGTGCCGGCCGGCGCACACCTCCAGGCGACGTTCCTCGGCTTCGACGCCGTCCTGCTCAACGTCGACGCGTTCTCGCGGCTGATGGGGCTGATATTCGGGATCATCGGCGTCGCGGCCGTGCTCTACTCGTACGCGAGCGAGGCGGAGAGCCTCCAGACCGGGTTCGCGCTCTCGTACGTCGCGACGAGCTTCGGCGCGGTGTTCGCCGGCGACTGGCTCACCCTGTTGTTCTTCTGGGAGCTGATGGCCGTCACCAGCACGCTGCTCGTCTGGCACTACCGCGGCGAGGCGGTGCGGGCCGGCTTCCGGTACGCGCTGCTCCACGGGCTCGGCGGCACGCTGCTGATGGCGGCGGTCCTCGGCACCTACGTCGCGAAGGGGACGTTCCTGTTCGCGTCGGTGCCGGGCGGGCCGGCGACGGCGGGGATCGCCGTGGGGCTGCCGGCCGCGCTCGCGGCGATCGGCATCGGCGTCAACGTCGGCTTCATCGGCCTCCACGCGTGGCTTCCGGACACCTATCCGCGTCCCCACATCGCCGCCAGCGTCTTCCTCTGTGTGTTCACCACGAAGACCGGCGTCTACGGGATGTACCGGGCGTTCCCCGACGGCCACGTCGCGATCGCGTACATGGGCGGCGGCATGGCGGTGTTCGGGGCGACGTTCGCGTTGTTCCAGAACGATATGCGCCGGCTGCTCTCGTATCACATCCAGTCACAGGTCGGCTACATGGTCGCCGGCGTCGGCATCGGGACGGCGCTCTCACAGGCCGGCGCGTTCGCACACGTGTTCAACCACATCCTGTATAAGGGGTTGTTGTTCATGACCGCCGGCGTCGTGATCTACCGAACCGGCGAGGAGAGCCTGAAGAAACTCGGCGGGCTGGCCCGCGAGATGCCGCTGACCGCGGCCGTCTTCACCGTCGCCGCGCTCTCCATCGCCGGCTTCCCCGGATTCAACGGCTTCGTCAGCAAGGGGATCGTCATCTCGGCGAGCCACTACGACTTCGCGGCTGGACCGCTCGGATTCGGCGGGCGGACCACCCTCGAGTGGCTGCTGCTCATCGGCGGCGTCGGCACGTTCATGTCGTTCATCAAGTTCGGCTACTACGCCTTCTTCCACGGCACCGCGGACGCGGCCGTCGCGGACGCCAACCGCGGCCAGAGCGTCGCGATGGTCGGCGTCGCCGTCCTCTGTGTGGCGTACGGCGTCTTCGACGGCGCGTTGTTCGCGATCCTGCCGTTCGACGTGACCACCGAAACCGTGGTCTCACACGCGTACGTGACGTACACGACCGACCACGTGCTCGAGGGCGTGGTGCTCGCGGCCGCCGGTCTCGTCGGGTTCGCCGCGACGAAGAAGCCGCTCTCGAAACTCGGACGGGTTCCGGACGTCGACTCGCTGTACAACCCGGCGGTGTTTTACGGAACCCGCGCGCTCGTCGTCGGCGTCACCGAACTGTACGCCGCCGTCGACCGCGGTGTGGTCGAGGCGGCCAGACGCTCCGTGCGGGTCGTCACCGACCCGCAGGCGGCCGTCGAGCGCGCCGGCTTCGACGCCGAGGTCAGGTTCGGCATCGGCCGGAGCGTGCTCACGCTGGCGATAGTCGCCGCCGTCGCGTTGTTCGTTCTGTTCGCGATGTGACCGGCCGGGGCGCCGACCGCGGCTCAGTACTCCTCGTACGCGAGGTTCATCAGCCACTGCGAGAACGCGTCGGACTGCGGGTCGATCTCTTCTTCGCCGATGAACGGCGACAACATGTCGCCGGCCATCAGCAGCGCGAAGTCGAGGTCACGCGGCGCCGGCTCCAGGTAGTACGTGTTGTGGCCGTCGTACACGGCGTTTTCCCGCCGTATCAGCCCGGATTCCTGCAGCGCCTCCGCGATGCGGCTTCCCTTCCGCGAGGAGACGTCGAGCTCCTTCCAGAAGTCGCTCTGGTGGATCCCGCCGGTCTCGCGGATGAGTTCGAGGCCGGCGCGCTCGTCTGCCGACAGCTCGGACTCGAGTTCAGACACGCTCATGCCGGCAGATCCGCCCGCGAGTCGCTTAAAACTGGCTTTCCGTCGCGTCGCTGGCTCCGTCGCGGTGGGGCCCGAACGCCGGCGGGACGGACACCGGCTCGGCCGGGGTCTCACACGGCGGCCCGTCGGCGAACGCCACCGCGGGCGCGGGGCCGGTGACGATCCGCGTGAACGAGCGTGTTCCGAAGCCGTCGCCGTGGAGACACGCCCCGTACGCGTGGTCCGCGAGGACGTCGCTCGCGCGGTCGAGCCACTCGGCGGCGGACTCGCCGGGCTCTGGCGAGACCGCGTCCGCGACCCGGCGGGCGCTGTCGGCGCGTTCGGCGCCGTCCGACCCGCGCCGTGCCGGCACCGCGAAGCGGTCGACGCCGTTTATCACTCCGCCGACGTTGCCGACGACGTGGACGCCCGGCTCGAGCCGGGCGACCGCGAGCGACCCGTCGTACGAGAGGCGAAACGCGGCGGTGTCGTCGGCGAGCACGAGGCTGAAGCCGTCGTAGCTCCGGCGGTCGACCTCGCGTTCGACCGTCCGCACGGCCGCCGCGGCCGACGGCCGGCGGAGGCAGTCTTCCACGAGGAGCCCGCGCGAGCGGTCTCCGTCGCGGTCGACGTCGAGCCAGCGGTTCGTGACGGCGGCGACGAGTCCGGTCTCGGTCAGTCCGATCCAGGTTCCGCCGGCCTCGGCGTCGCGGGGGGCGATGAACCGCTGTCCGTCTCCGCGGACGGCCGGCGGCTCCGAGGGGCGGTCGTGCGCCTCGTCGCGGGTGGCGGCGAGCGCCACCGGGGGATCGAAGACCTGCCAGGCGAGCGCGAGCGTACACACGATCTCCGCTGGGGTCGCTCGCGGCAAAAATCCGCCGCCGGCCCGGGCTCGCGCTCGTCGCCGCGGCGGTTTACTCGTATTAAAAGAAATCTTTTGAGCCCTCGGACCGTCGGTGGGTACATGAAGGCGATCGCTGTGTTATCGGAGGGAGACGAGCCGGTCGTGATAGAGAAGCCACGGCCGGAGCCGGCGGCCGGCGAAGCGCTGGTGCGGACGCTTCGCGTCGGCGTCGACGGCACCGACCACGAGGTGATCGCCGGCGGACACGGGGGCGCACCGGCAGGCGACGACCACATCGTGTTGGGTCACGAGGCGGTCGGCGTCGTGGAAGACCCGAACGACACGCCGTTCGACGCCGGCGACGTGGTCGTCCCGACGGTCCGGCGTCCCCCGAACGGCGCAAACGAGTACTTCGCGCGCGGCGAGCCGGACATGGCTCCCGACGGCGAGTACCACGAGCGGGGCATCGTGGGGGCACACGGCTTCATGGCGGAGTACTTCACCAGCCCGGCGGAGTTTCTCGTCGAGATCCCGCCGTCGCTCGCCGAGTGGGGGTTCCTCGTCGAGCCGGCGTCGATCACGGAGAAGGCGGTCGAGAACGCGTTCGCGAGCCGGTCGGCGTTCCACTGGGAGCCCGAATCGGCGCTCGTGTTGGGTAACGGCGCGCTCGGACTGCTCACCCTGGCGATGCTGGATCCGACGTTCGCGCGGACCTACTGTCTCGGCCGCCGCGAACGGCCCGACCCGACGATCGACGTGATCGAGTCGCTCGGCGCCACGTACGTGAACTCGAACGAGACGGACGTGCCGTCGGTCCCGGCGGCCCACGAGCCGATGGACCTCGTCTTCGAGGCGACCGGGTACGCGCCGCACGCCTTCGAGAGCATCGAGGCGCTCGCGCCCAACGGGGTCTCTGCGCTGCTCGGCGTCCCCGGCGACCGGGCGCTCGAGGTCGACGCCGGACGGCTCCACCGCGAACTCGTGTTACACAACAAGGCGCTCGTCGGCAACGTCAACTCCCGGTACGAACACTTCGAGGCGGCGGCCGACTCGCTCGCGGGGCTCTCGCGGGCGTTTCTCTCCGACCTCGTCACGGGCGTCCACGCGCTCGACGAGTTCGAGGCCGCGTTCGTCGACGACGACACGACTATTAAAACGGCGGTCGAATTCGACACGTATGAAAAACGTTGACGACCTGATCGACAGCGCGGCCGAGCTCGCCGAGCACGGCCTCTCGAAGGGAGAGATCGCCGACGAGCTGAACGTCTCCCGGGAGACGGCGAGCTGGCTCGTCGAACGCGGCGGCGGGAACGACGCCAGCACCGCCGCGGTCGCGTCGGGACCGAGCGCGGACATCCACGTCGACTGGTCGGCGATCGGCCGGGACTCCACTCGGCTCGCGTACGCCGCCCGGGCGATGGCGGACCTCCTCGCGAAACAGGGAGAGGCGGTCGACCTCACGGTGGGCATCGAGAAGGCGGGCGCCCCGCTCGCGACGGCCGTCGCCCGCGAGCTCGACACCGACCTCGGGACGTACGCCCCCGCGAAACACCAGTGGGAAGAAGGCGACATCGCCGACCACGGCGGCGGCTTCTCCCGGAACTTCGCGGCGATCCGGAACCGCGATTGTTACGTCGTCGACGACATCATCACCTCCGGGACGACGATGCGCGAGTCGATCGACGCGATCCGCGAACACGGCGGGACGCCGGTCGCGTGCGTCGTGCTCGTCGACAAGATGGGGTACGACGACATCGACGACGTCCCGGTCTACTCGCTCGTCGACGTCGTGAGCGTCGACCGCGAGTGAGTCGGCCGGAACCCCTTTGCCTCGTCGTCGCGTATCTGCCCGCATGACGTTCCAGCCCGAAAGCGACACCGACCCCGACGCGGTGAGCGACCAGGTCGACGAGGCGATCGCCGACAACGACGTGGTGCTTTTCATGAAAGGGAACCGCCTGATGCCGCAGTGCGGCTACTCACAGCGTGCGGTCGAGCTGATCGGCCAGCACGTCGAGGAGTTCGAAACGATCGACGTGCTGCCGGCGCTGCCGGCGTACCGGGAGGCGCTCGCCGACCACAGCGGCTGGGAGACGATTCCGCAGACGTTCGCCGACGGAGAGTTCATCGGCGGCAGCGACGTGCTCGCCGAGCTCGACGAGCGCGGCGAGCTGGCCGCGGAGCTCGGTCTCGAGTAGACCGCGTCTCCGTGAGCCGGCGACCGCCGCCGGCATCACCCGCCGAAGAGTAGCCCATATAAACCTACGTCGCCTACGTGGGGTAGGTGCTGCCGTTTACCGCCCGCGTCGCGACGACCGGTCCGACACATCAGTATCCCAGTAAACAATGACAGGCCGCGTGTTCCGACTCCATTCGACGCTCGAACTGCCACTCGAAGACGTAGAGACGTACTTCGACGAAGACCCCGACCTTCCCCGGGAGATCGACGACATCGACATCACGCGTCGAAACAACACTCTCATTATCAAGGCCCTGTCCGACGACGAGGACATCAGCAAGTACACCCCGACCGCCCAGCTGAAGGCATCGGTCACGGAGACGCGCGTCTGGGAGGAGGAGCCGCCCCGCGCCGGCGGTCCACAGTGGATGGACGACGAGGAAGAAGAGATTCCGTCCGAGCTCGTCGAGTTCGCCTGTTTCAAGGGCGACCGCGAGACCGTGCTTCAGAACACCGCCTTGCAGTACCCCATGTTTCTCGTGCTTCGTGAGCTCGCCACCCGCGCCGAGAAGGGGACGCTGACGGCGATCACCGAGTCCGACGGCGACCTCGAGGCGACCCGGATCGTCGAGGGCGAGTCTCGCCCGGCGAGCATCGAGGTCGTCGAGAGCCCGCAAGGCGCCGGCGACGGCGACGGCGGCGTGAACTGGCGGGACAACGAGTTCATCAGCGATTGACGGCGATCTCCCGGCGCGACCGCCGGTCCGGAGACGGGCCAGCGCACCCCCCGGCGCGCGACCGCCGGGCGATTTCCTCGGCGTTTTACCCGTTCGCCCGCCTACGGGCCGTATGACCGACGACTGGGTGAGCCTGTTTTCCGGCGGCAAAGACTCCTCGTGGGCGCTGTACCGCGCGCTCGAGACGGGAAAGACCGTCTCGCGGCTCCTCACCGTTCATCCGGCCGGTGACTCGTACATGTATCACACGCCGGCGACGCGGCTGGCCGGCCTCGCCGCCGAGAGCGTCGGGATCGACCTCGTGGAGGTCGAGCCTGACGACTTCGGAGCCGACGATGTCGACGACGCGGGCGCACAGGGCGACGCCGAACTGGAGCCGATGGAGGCCGCGCTCCGCGAGGTGGCCGCCGAGGACGGCGTCGACCTGGCGGGCGTCACCGCGGGGGCGGTCGAAAGCGAGTTCCAGACGAGCCGGATCCGGGCGATGTGTGACCGACTGGGCGTCGACCTGTTCGCGCCGCTGTGGGGTAACGACCCCGTCGCGCTCGCCGAGGCGATGTTCGAGGCGGGCTTCGAGATCCGAATCGTTCAGGTGGCCGCCTACGGTCTCGACGAGTCGTGGCTCGGACGGCGCTACGACGCCGACGCGCTCGATGACCTGCTGGCGCTCCGGTCGGAGTACGGCGTTCACCCGCTCGGCGAGGGCGGCGAGTTCGAGACGTACGTCGTCGACGGCCCGCACATGGACCGTCGGATACGCCTCTCATACGAGACGGTGTGGCACGGCGACCGCGGCCACATCGAGGTGACGGACGCGGAGCTGGGCTGAGCCCGACCGGTCGCGGCGCGTCGGCCGCCGATCGGCACCGTCGCGCCCGAACGAGGCAACCAGCATGTATATCATTTTTTATCAGATGGGCCCGATGTCGGTGACATGGACTTCGATCGGTACCGTGAGGCCGTCGACGCGAACCGACGAAAACACGGCTTCGACACCGTCGACGAGGAGGGGTCTGGGTTCGACCGGCTGTGGAGCGCACACGAGGACGATCCGACGGTGGGGAGCGTCTCGCTTTTTGCGACCGTCACGGACGCGAACGGCCACGACGCGGCCGACATCGAACGCGACGCCGACCGGCTCCGCCGGACCGTCGCCGAGCTGACCGACGACGGCGAGACCGCGACCCCGATCGGGTATCTCGTGTTCGCGCTGTCAGAGCCGGGCGACGACCTCGTCTCGGCGGCGACGTCGTACACCGTGGCGGAGCGCCGGACGAACGTGTTCCCGCTGGTGTACGACACCGACGCCGACGCGCTTCACATCCATCCGGTACCTCGGCTGAAGGGCCGTGGGATCTACAGACGACAGGCCGACGACGCCGAGCGGCTGTTCGAGGTCTGATCCGGTGGAGGGTCCGAAACGACCCGTCGGCAGACGACCAGCTGCCGCGTCGACCCACGGCCAGCCGCGGTGTCGGCTACGG
>CAZKXC010000027.1:0-8390 GCA_964556645.1 uncultured Halobellus sp. | reverse complement strand
CTACGGCCAGTTGCCGCCCTGTTCGTAGGCGTTCACGACCCGACGGAGCGCGACGACGTACGCGGCGGTCCGGAGGTTCGGAAGCTCGTTCTGTTCGTACGCGTCGATGATCCCCTCGAACGCGTCGGTGATGATCCGCTCGAGCTCGTCGACGACCCGTTCTTCGGTCCAGTGGAACCGCTGGCGGTTCTGTATCCACTCGAAGTACGACACCGTGACGCCGCCGGCGTTCGCGAACACGTCGGGAACGACCCACACGCCCCGTTCCGTGAGCACGTCGTCCGCGTCGGGCGTGAGCGGGCCGTTCGCCGCCTCGACGACGATGTCCGCGGAGACGTCGGCCGCGAGTTCAGCGTCGACGGCGTTTTCGAGGGCCGCGGGCACGAGCAGGTCGACGTCCATCGTCAACAGCTCGTCGTTCGTGATCTCCTCGGCGGTCTCGTATCCCGAGACCGCACTCGTCTCGGTCTTGTGGGTCTTGACCGCGCGGGCGTCGAGCCCGCCCGGGTCGTAGATGCCGCCGCTGGAGTCGGAGACGGCGACGAGCGTCGCGCCGAGGTCGTCGAGAAGGGCGGCCGCGACGGAGCCGGCGTTTCCGTACCCCTGTACCGCGACGGTCGCGTCCTCGATGTCTCGCCCGAGCCAGTCGAACGTCTCGCGGGCGGCGAGCATCGTCGACCGCCCGGTCGCCTCGACGCGTCCCGCGCTGCCGCCCGAGTCGATCGCCTTTCCGGTGATCACTCCCGGCGCGGTCGTGTTCTCCAGCGTCTCGTAGGTGTCTTTGATCCAGTTCATCTCCCGCTGGCCGGTGTTCACGTCCGGCGCGGGGATGTCGCGGTCCTCGCCGATGAACGGCCGGAGCTCCGTCGCGAACCCGCGGGTGACCCGTTCCAGCTCGGCCGCCGAGTAGTCGCCCGGGTCGATCGCGATGCCGCCTTTGCCGCCGCCGTACGGGATATCGACGACGGCACACTTGTACACCATCCAGCCCGACAACGCCTTCACCTCGTCGCGCGTGACGCCCGGGTGATACCGGATCCCACCCTTGTACGGGCCGCGGTCACCGTTGAACTGCGACCGGTACGCCCGGACCGTCTCCAGCGATCCGTCGTCGCGTTCGAACGTCAGGTTCGTCTCCAACACCCGTTCGGGAGCTTTCAGCCGGGCGATCACCCCCTCCTCGACGTCGAGGTACGCCGCGGCGTCGTCGATCTGTTCTTGGAGACTCTCGTACGGGTTCGCCTCGTCAGCCATGTTGATAGATTTCCGGCCCGTGAGTTAACGCTGGCGGCCGCCGCCGACCCCGATTGCGGCGCGCCGGTCCCGCGGGCGAACGGAGCAAGCGATATGTGGCCGCCCGCGAACGCTACGGACATGACCGGACGCTACTACGAGGAGTTCGAGGTCGGCGAGACGATCACACACGAGCGGCGGCGAACGATAAGCGAGGCGGACAATCAGCGCTTCTGTGATATGACGATGAACCAGCAGCCGTTGCACCTCGACTCGGCGTTCGCGGCCGAAACGCAGTTCGGAGACCGCCTCGTCAACGGGTTGTACACCCTCTCGCTCGCCGTCGGGCTCTCGATTCCGGAGACGACCGACGGAACGATCGTCGCCAACCTCGGATACGACGACGTCGACCACCCGAACCCCGTTTTTCACGGCGACACGATCCGCGCGCAGTCGACGGTGGTGGACAAACGCGAAACCAGCGACGGCGAACGCGGCGTCGTCACCATGCGCGTCGAGGCGTACACCGTGACCGAGGGGGACGACGACGTTCTGGTCTGTTCGTTCGAACGCACCGCCCTCTCGATGAAGCGGCCGACGGGAGACGCCGATCCCGCGGGCGACTAGCCGTCGGCCAGCAACAGCCCCAGATACGACGTCCGCACCTGCTCGTCGGCGTCGAGCCCGAGCCGCGAGAGCGACTCGACGGCCGCCTCTCTGGTGGCGTCGATGCCCTCGGCCTCCGGTATCTCCCGTTCGATCTCGACGAACTCGCCGACGCCGTCGACGTCGTCGAGAGTCACGGTGAACTCCCGAAACGCCCAACACTCCC
The DNA here is from genome assembly GCA_964556645.1 of uncultured Halobellus sp. GTDB lineage: Archaea > Halobacteriota > Halobacteria > Halobacteriales > Haloferacaceae > Halorubrum. Next base: position 6,325 of record CAZKXC010000027.1, on the reverse strand, counting down.
GGCGTTTCGTCACCGTCGCCGCCGGCTCGAAGCCGAGATCGTCGAGAATTTCGGCCAGCGCGTCCGGGTCGTCGACGCCGGCCTCGTGTTCCGACCGGGTCTTCGACTCGCCGTCGAGCAGCGGTCCCTTGTACGTGAGCCGCGTCGTCTCGGTCCCGTCGGAGTTCTCGCCGTCCGTGGCGGTCTCGTCCCCGCCTGGACGCACGGTCTCGTGACGGATCCGGAGCGCCTCGTCGGTCTCGGCGAACTCGCGGTGCGGAGCGTCGTAGTAGACGTCTCGTTGCCGGCGGGCTCCGACCCGTTCGGCGTCGACTCGACGGAGCCGTTCTCGAACCGCCTCCAGTTCGGCCGGAACCTTGATCTCGACTTCGTACATACTCACGACTCGCCGAGAGGAGCAAAAAGCCCGACGGGAGGCGTCCGTGGCGAACCGTGCTTCTTAAGGGTACAACGGGTGTTGTTCCGCTATGACCGACCAGGAGCAGGCGGACGCGGCCGAGGACGCCGACACGGCCGACGAGGCCGCGGAACCGGACGCCGACCCCGAGACTGACGCCGACGCCGAGCCCGACGACGCCGGGCTCGCCGACGGCGACTTCGTCCGACTCGCGTACACCATCCGAACGGCCGACGACGGCCGCGTCATCGACACGACCGACAAGGAGACGGCCGAGGAGGCCGAGATCGACACCGATGAGTACGAGTTCGAGCCGCGGATCGTCGCGCTCGGCGCCGGCCACGTCTTCCCGTCCGTCGAGGAAGCGCTGATCGGCGAGTCGGTCGGCGACGAAGGAACCGTCGACGTCCCCGCAGACGACGCCTTCGGCGAGTACGACCCCGAAGAGGTGGAGACGGTCAAAGCCGACAAGATCCCCGAAGACAGCCGGTATCCCGGCGCGCAGGTCCAGATCGACAACCGCCAGGGACACCTCGAGACGATCATCGGCGGCCGCGCCCGCGTCGACTTCAACCACCCGCTCGCCGGCGAGGACCTCGAGTACGAGTACGAGGTCGTCGAGGCGATCGAGGACCGCGAACAGAAGGCCGCCGGCATGCTCGGGATGTACCTCCAGGACGCTCCCGAGGTCCGGATCGAGACCGTCGTCGAGGAAGAAGAGACCGTCACCGAGACCGACGACGGCGACGAGATCGTCGAGACGGAAGACGTCGAAAAAGAGGCGCTCTACGTGACGGCGACACAGGCCATGCAGATGAACCAGCAGTGGATGTTCCAGAAACAACAGATCGCCCAAGACCTCATGGGCCGGCTCGATCTCGACCGCGTCGTCATCGAAGAGGTCATCGAGGGCGGCGGTATGGGCGGTCTCGGCGGCATGATGGGCGGCATGGGCGGTGCCGGCGGCGGCGACATCGAAGACGCGCTCGAAGACATGGACGTCGACGCCGACGAGATCGCCGACGAACTCGACCAAGAGTAGAGCCGAAACGCCGCGCAGCGCTTTTATTTCCCGTAGGTATCCCGCATGACGATCGAACGAGCGCGCGAGGACGTCGCCGTCGCGGCGAGCGCCTGTCTCGCGAGCGTCGTCGTCGCCGTGTCTTCGAGTCTCGTCTCGGCTCTCACCGTCGAGACCCTCCCGGCGCTCGCCCCAATCGTGGTGTATATCGCGTATCGCTTCTCGCGCAAGGGCGGCCCGTACGGGTCGATCGACACGCCGCGGAACTGGGCGGCGCTGGCGCTCGTCGCCGGCGCGGTCGTGCTCGTGGTCGGGGCGTTGTAAGCCGCACCGAGAGGGTTCTCTCAGCCGATCACGCGATGTCGCGGCTGGTGTCGACGGAGACGGTGTCGGTGAGCGTGAGCTTGACCGGTTCTTCGAGCGCGGCTCCGCCGCGAAACTTGGTGACGGCGAGCCGATTCTCGATGGCGGTGCTCGTGACCCTCGTCCGCAGGTCGAACACGACGTCGGCGACCTGCTCGGTCGCGAGACGGTTCCGCGACCGTGCGCCGCCGCCCTTGAGCGCGTGAATCACCGCCGTCGCTTCCGCCTCCTCGACGCGTTCGCCGATGTCCGCGAGCAGCGGCCGGTACCGCTCGGGCGCCGCGTCCTCGAGCGGCTCCGCGGAATCGAGTATCAGCGTTCCGTTGTCGGGCAGCGCTCCGAGGTTGTCGCGCGTCTCCTCGATGGGGTCCTCGTGGTAGACGGCTTCGACGACCGGATCACCCGTCTCGACGGCAGAGTCGTCGATTCCGTCGACGACCGCGTCCGCCGACCTGACGCTGGTTAGGTACACCGTTTCTCTGACGTGCGTGAACGTGTTCAAAAACAGCTCCGACTGGCTCGCCGGGTCGGCTTTCAGTACCACCACGCTCCCGGCGGGGAGCCCGCCGTCGAGCTCTCTGTCCAACACCGGAATCCCGGTCGGCAGCCGCTGCATGCGCGCACCTGGCTCCCGTGGCGGCTTGGCTCTGTCGATGGCGGCGGTTCGACGGCGACCCGGCCCCCGATTCCCGCGGCGGATCACGCGATCCGCCACCGGCCTCTGCCGTACGCCTCGACGAGCCGCCGGGCGGCTTCGTCGTACGCCGCGGCGACTCGCGCGTCGGCGAGCGGCGCCGCCGGAGCCGACGGCACGCTCGCCAGAACCGGACACGCGAGCAGACGCGCGAGCGCGTCGGGCGCCGATGCGGCGCGAGCGACGACGACGCCGAGAGGGCGACAGCCGAGACGGCGGGCGATCGCGGCGGTCTTCACCGCGTCACGGAGCGCGGGACGACGAAGCGTCGTCACCAGCACACACCGGTCGGCCGCTCTGAACGGCGCCGCCGCGTCGGGAGCCGCGCCGGCCGGACAATCGACGAGCAGCGGCGTCTCCGCCGGCACCGCCGCGTCGAGCCGTGTCAAGACGGCCTCGGCGTCGACATCTCGCGGCTCGGTCGGCGCGTCGAGCACGAGCGGCACCGACCGGTCCCACGGCGGCAGTCGTCCGCGCCGACCCACGTCGGCGACGGTCGGACGATCGCCCGCGGGATCGGCCGTCGCCCGAGCCGACGCACAGCCGCCCGAGTTCGCCCGTGATTCGCGGCGTCTCGCGCGTGCGGGCGTCGCAACCGGGTCGTCGGTCTCGGCGGCCAGCGCCGCGAGGTTCGGGAGATCCCAGTCGGCGTCCGCGGCGACGACCGACGCGCCGCGTCGCGAGAACGCACGCGCGAGCCCGACCGTCGTGGTCGTCTTCCCGCTTCCACCCTTTCCGCCGGCGACGGCTATCACGCGGCTGGGTGCGTCGGCATCGGTGATAAACCGTCGGCCGAACGACGAGCCGGTCAGTCCTGACAGCAGCCGCCGGCCTCGCCGCCGAAGTCCACCGCGAGCGGCTCCGAGATCGCCTGGTTGACCGACTCGAGCGTCTCCGTCAGCGCCTCTTGGGCGTCGAGAAACTCTCGCATCACCGGCATCGAGTGGAGTTCTTCCTGTGCGTTCTGGACACGGTGGAGGTCCGCCTGCGTGGCGTCCCCGGTTTGGCGGGCCTGCATGAACTCCTCGCGGATTCGCTCGAACTCGCCGATTCGTTCTTGCACTTCCTCGTCGCGCTGAACCGCCTCACGTGCCTCCTCGAAGCGCTCGTACTCGGGCGTCCGGGCGATCTGTTCGCCGAGTTCGTGTCCGAGCTCCTCGAGCGGGGCGTGTTCGACGCTCATACCCGTATCTACGACCCGATCGGTTTTAACCTGCCGGAGCGGACGGGTGTCGACCCGACCCGGCCCGCGGCGGAACGCCCGGTCGCAACCGACCGCTACGCCTTCCGAGCCACCAAGCATTTATCACGCCTGCGAGAAGCGCCCCCATGTCCGTTGTCGACCGCACGACCGCGACGAGCCGCCTCGCCGCAGGCGCAGCCGGCGGGATCACGGCGTACGTTCTGGGCTACCTCGCCGTGTACGTCACACAGCGCGGCCGGGTCGACGAACAGCTTCGAGGGTTCAACGCCCTCGCCGACCTGCTCGGAGGAGATCCGATTCCGGCCTGGCAGGCGGTCGGCTGGGTCTTCTACAACGCGCACTTCGTCGCGACGGAACTGCCCGCTCCGCTCGGCGGCGTCCGCACCGAGAACTTCATCGCCAGCGCCGAGAGCGGGGCGCTCGCGGCGTTGTACGTCGTCCCGTCGTTGCTGCTGCTCGGCGCCGGTCTCCTCGCGGGGCGAGCCGCGAACGCCGAGACGCACACCGCGGGCGCCCGTGCCGGCGGCTTCGTCGTCGTCGGCTACCTCCCGCTCGCGGCCGTCGGCGCGGTCGCGTTCAGCTACTCCGTGGGCGACGGCGCGATCGCCCCCGACCTCCTGACCGCGGTGCTGCTCGCGGGAGTCGTCTATCCCGTCGTGCTCGGCGGGGCCGGCGGCGCGGCCGCGGCGCTGCTCGGAGGCGAGTGAGGCTCACGCCCGGTCGATCGCGTCGCGACCGGCTCGCGTGTGTGGTCGTAGTCGGCGCGGTCAGGGGCCGCCGCCGGCGCGTCAGTACTCGCCGCCTTCGGGGTCGAACCGGTCGCCGTACTCGCGGACGGGGTCGACCGGGCGTCCCTCGTCGGTCTCCGGCGCGACGTACTCGATGAACGATTCGACGTCCGGCTCCCGCACGCGCACCTCGACGTCGATATCGCCGAGCTCGTCGGGGTCGCCGACCGCGAAGTTGACAATCCCCTCGAAGGCCGCCTGTTTTTTCAGCGCGAACGCGAACCCGTCGTCGGTGCTGTTGCGCAAGAACACCCGACGGGCGGTGTCGAGAATCTCCTGTTCGTGTAACACGTCCGAGAACGCGTCGAGGGTGTGCGTCTCGGCGACCAGTTGGCCCGCCTCGTGGGTCGGCTCCGTCTCGGGAAAGGCGGTTCGGACCGCGTCTTCGACCCGGTCTGTGACCTCGGTGTCGTTGACGGGGGCGACGATCCGGACGTCGACGCTGTAGATCACGGGCGACCTCCGTCGTGAGCGGGTTCGGCGTCGGACTCCGCGGGCGCGGCCCGGCCGTCGCCCGCGACGTCGAGCACCTCGCGGACCCGCTCGCGGAACTCCGCCAGCGTTCCGGTGTTGTCGATGTCGACGTCGGCGCGGGCGAGCGTCTCGTCCAAGCCGAGTTCGATCTCGCGGGCGTCGCGCTCGCGGAGCGCCGGCAGGTCGGCGTCGGAGTCGTCGCGGCCGCGGTCGCCGAGCCGCTCGGCGCGGAGTTCGAACGGGGCGTGGATCGCCACCAGCGTGAACTCCTCGCCGAACGCCTCGCGGAACCGTTCCAACTCGACGGTCGAGCGAAGCCCGTCCACGAGGACGGTCCCCGCGCCGGCCGCGTCGGCCGCCTCGCGGATCCGCGGGATCGTCCGCGCGGCGACGGCGTCGTCGCCCTCCTCCGCGCGGAGCCGCTCTGCCACCCGGCCGTGGTGTTCGGCCGGGTCGAGCCCCCGCTCGCGACACTCCTCCCGGATCACGTCGCCCATCACGACGACCGGGACGTCGGCCGCCTCGGCGACGGTCGCCGCCTCGCCCTTGCCGCTGCCCGGGAGGCCGACGGTACCGATGACGTTCATTACCGAGGGCTACTGGCGTCGCGGACTTAGGCTTGCTGTTGCGGGCGCCGATCCCGGACGCGCGCGGACCGGATCACGACCGTTTTTATCCGCCCGCTCGGATGGGAGAACGAGGGCACGTAGCTCAGCCAGGATAGAGCGTCGGACTTCTAATCCGATGGTCGTGGGTTCGAATCCCATCGTGCTCGTTCCTCACTACGTTCGTCACTCACACGATGTACCCTCGCTCGCGAGGATCCCGCTGTGGCGACCGGTGGCACAGACACACGACCGAAGCTTTCAATGACACTTAGGGCGGCGTGTGCCGCACGGTCGACGAATGATCAGTACACCCCGCGCCCATGGAGGGCGGCTACAAGAGCGTTCACACCGGTGTCCACGAATCGACCCCACAGTGCGGGCGGGAGGCCGCCGGGACGGTGTCGGAGAGAGACGACTACACGCGTAGTCACGCCTGCGAGTTCATGATACGGGTGACGGACACGCGGTGGTCGGGTCTCGACCCGACGTTGCTCTCGGTCCTCGTCGCCAACGGCGTACCGGTCGCCGGGTTGCTCGCCTTCGACGTGTCCGCGGCCGCCCTGTTGGCGTTTTATTGGCTTGAGTTCGGTGTGGTATCGGTGTGGGCGACGGTTCGCGCGACCTTCGCCGGGGAACGCCCAGAAGCCGAACACGATCGCTCGGCGTTCAGTAGCCGCCGATGGACGACGCTGCGGGTCATCTACGGGTGGCTCTCGCGTGAGGACGAACGCGACGAGACGTCCGCCTCGGGGCGTTCGTGGCGGGCGCGGCGGATC
>CAZKXC010000026.1:11243-24034 GCA_964556645.1 uncultured Halobellus sp. | reverse complement strand
CGGATCGATCAGCCCATCGTCGTCGAGTTCCCGCCGTCGCTGTCGGTCTCGTTCCCGCTCGCGTCGTCGCTGCCGTCGGTCCCGGTATCTGTGCTGACGGGGTCGTCGAGCCCGCTGTCGACGCCGCCGCCCTCGGCGCTCACGAGGAACTCGACGACGCTCGCGAGGAACACGTTGGTGTCTCCGACGTTGTGGCGCCCGGCGCTGATGAACGAGGCGTCACCGATCGCGAGCACGTCGTCGTCGCGGATCGCGAGCGTGTGGCGGCGGCCGTCGGCGGCGCCGGCCGTCCGCGCCTCGCTGCTGGTCACGAGCACGGGTTCGCCGTCGCTCGTGCTTCGGACCTCCGTCGCGACGTCGAACGCGACCTCGTCGACGCCGTCGAGCGACGTCCCGTCGTCGGGCGGGAGCGCCGCCTCCTCGTGCGGCTCCGCGACGACCTGCTGATACGTGCCGTCGTTGGTGGTCTGGTCGTACACGTACTGGGTGTCGAACTGCACGTCGAACCGCGAGCCGATCTCCGTGAGCTCGCTCTCGCGTTGGGTGATCTCCGCGCCGAACAGGCCCGCGCTCACGGACGTCCGCGTCGGCTCGCCGAGTATCAGGAGCCGACCCTCGTCTTCGACGAACTCGTCGACCGTGTCGAGTTCGTCCTCGTTGTAGGGGGAGCCGGGGTCGATCACGACCAGCGCGTCGGCCCCCGAGAGCGACTCGGAGAGGTTTCCGCGCCGATGGAACCGAACCTCGTGGCCGGTGCGTCCGATCGCTTCGACGAGCGGCTGGATGTCGCCCCGCGAGAACCGGTTGGTGTTCGAGTCGTCGACGACGATCACGCCGTCGCCGGCGACCGACGAGTCGGGGTCGATGCCGCCCGACTGCGAGATCGGGTCGCTGATCGTGCTCTCCGTCTCGAACTCCTCGAACTCCGGCCCGTCGGTGGGTCCCGACTGGCCGGCGGCGGAGATGCCGGCGGCGGCGACGGCGATGACGGCCGCGACGGCGACGGTCACCAGCAGTCCGCGGCGGTAGCTCATCGGCTACCTCCGAGTCCGGCTGCCGGCGCGGGTGACGTCGTCACGCCGCCCGCGAGCGAGGCGTCCACCGACGTGCTGTTGGCGGGCGACGGCTCCGCGTCGCCGGTCTCGTCGGTGCGGTCGAGCGTCTCGGTCGCCTCCCGACCGGAGACGACCGTCGCGTCGGTGGCGACGGCCGCACGCGGGACCATCAGGTAGTTGGGCACGCCGCTGTCGCCGCCCCGAAGCGTCTCGGCGTCGGTCAGTTCGCGCTCGGCGGCGTCGCTCGCGAGGTAGGTGCTCCGCATGAGGAACGTCGCCTGCGCGTCGTTGGGCCGCATCACGACCACCTCCGGCTGGTCGAGTCCGGCCTTCGACGCCGCGGCGCTCACCGCTCGCTCGCGGCCGCCGACCTCGTCTGCGAGCCCGTTCTCGACGGCGTTGATCCCGGTGTACGTCCCGGCGTTGGCGAGCTCGGACCGTTCGAGCGCCAGCCGTTCTTCGCGGTGGTCGTACACCGCCGAGAGGAACGCGTTCTGGACCGTCGCGAGACCGTGTGCGAACTGGCGGCTGTCGCCGCCAGACAGCTTGTTCGGCCCGGTGGTCACGAACAGATCGTTCGGCTCGAGCCGCGGCGGCGCCTGGGCGATGACGCCGACGCTGCCGACCGTCGAGGCGGGTTTGACGTAAATCTCCTCGGCGGGAGCGATCGCGTAGTAGGCGCCGGAGGCAGCGGCGGCGTCGACGGTCGCCACCACCGGTATCTCCGCTTCGGTCCGCACGGTCTGCATGTACATCTCCTCGCTCGCCGGCGCGCTGCCGCCGCCGCTGTTGGCGACGAGCACCACCGCGTCGGCCTCCTGGCGGGCGGTGGCCAGCTGCGAGGAGTACGTGGTCGCCTGGTCGCCGTTTATCGTGCCGTCGATGTGGACCACGGCGACGGTGCCGTCGGGGGACCCGGCCACTCCGACGGCCAGCGGGACCAGCGCCACGCCGAGAACGATACCCAAAACAACGAATAACACGTACGAGTCAACTGCCCACCGCCAGGCATTCTTGACACGTGATATCATTGTCCACCGTACGTGCGTCTGGTAAATAAAGTGTCGGTCAGCGGCCAGTGTCCACCGGTATCCACGGACGGTAGCCGCGGGTCATCGGTGTCGGGAGTGTCGACGGCTGTGGGTGGTCGACGCGGCGGGTCTCACCGACGGAATCGGGACCGACACCTCAGCCGAGCGGATCGGACTCCGTGTCCTCCCCGTCCGTCCAGCCGCCGGCGGGGGAGTCGTCCTCGTTCTCGTAACTGGCGAGCGTCTCCGTCCGGGCGAATCCGACCGGCTCCCAGACGACCTCGATCTTCTCGTTGCCGGTGGCGTTCGCCACCACCACCCGGTCGCCCGGCCGGACGACGCCGGCCTCGCCGGGCCAGGTTCCGAACGCCACCTCGCCGTCCGGATCCTCGCCGCGGATGGACAGCTCCTCGGTCGGGACCGGATCCGGTCCGAGCGCGGTGACGACGAGATCGCCGTCCTCGCGTTCGACCTCGAACTCGGCCGTCGGCTGGGCGACGCCGTCGATGAGTCCGAACACCGCGGCGCCGATGACCGCCAGCAACACCACCACGACACCGACGAGCACTCCCGCGCCGGCCAGCGGACTGAACGCGCGGTCGTCGTCGCTGAACCCGTTCATTCGTCTCCTCCTCCGTGGAGGCCGGTATAAGTACTTGCGCGCCGCGTATCAGTCGCGATAACGCCGGGGCGGCGGCCCGGAGACCGAGAAAGGACCCGCCGTCGGGACGAACCGGAACCGGGTTATTCGACGGGGGCGTACCGGAGCGCGTGACTCCGTGGTACGAGGACCCCGACGGCGGCCGCGCCCGCGGCCCTCGCGGACTGGCGCGCGCCTGGATCGAGGTGGTCGGTCGGCCGCGGCGCTTTTTCGTCACGGGCGTGGGTCCCGGCGACCAGGCGCCCGGACTGACGTTCGCCGCGGTCGTCGCGGGCGTCTTCGCGCTCGGCTGGGTCGTGAGCGACCCGGCCATCGTCCCGGGGATCACGGAGAACGTCGTCCTCTCGGCGACGGTCGTGGTGCTCGTCGTCACGGCGCTCGCCGCGCCCGTCGGGCTTCACCTGACCGCCGCGGTCGCGACCGTGTCGCTGATCGTCGCCAGCGTCGAGGTGAGCGACGGGGTTTCACTGCGCGACCGAGGCGGCGTGAGCGAGACGGTACAGGTGGTCGCGTACGCGAGCGCTCCGATGGCGCTGGCCGGACCGGCGGTGCCGGCGCTCCGGCTGGCCTGCGGGCTGTACGCCGCCGTCCTGTTGCTGATCGGTCTCCGGACGGTCCACGCGACGACGTGGCCTCGAACGCTGGTCGGCGGGCTTCCGCCGGCGGTGTTCGGCTACGGAGTCGGGTACCGGGTCGTGGCCGCAACGCGGACGTTGTTCGGCGGCTGACCCGAGCCGTTCTCGGGACCGCCCAGGCGACATCGGCCGGAACGGCCCGCCGCTCGGGCGGGTTTCGACAACCGTTTTAGGCGTGAGCCTCTCGGTGTACTCAAATGGGATCTTGTGTCATCTGTGGCGCTGCTGTCGACGGCGGTCGTATCTGTGCGTCCCACGAGGAGGACGTCGTCTTCGACTTCCGCGGCGACAGCCCCGACCAGCTCGTTGCGAACCGGTTCTACCGCGGCGTCGTCGACGGGTACGCCGACTTCGGCGTGTTCATCGACCTCGCGCCCGGCGTCACCGGGTTGTTACACCGCTCGGAGCTCGACAGGCGGCTCGACAGCCTCGACTGGGAGCCCGGCGACGACGTGTTCATTCAGGTGAAAGGCGTCCGCGACAACGGAAACATCGACCTCTCGTGGTCGATCCGCCAGGCTGACCGCGAGTTCCGCGGCGCGCTCGTCCAGGACGGAGAGGCCGAGTACGTCCCCGGCGAGGAGGACGCGACCGACGGCGACGCGGCGACGGGTGCCGCGGGAAATGAGCGTCCCGAGGAGTCCGACGGAGCCGACGCGTCGGACGACTCGGGCGGATCCGACGACGACCCGGTCGACGGAGGAGAACTCGACGAGCAGACGGCCGAGCCCGAGACACCAGAGACGTCGGCGGCCGAGCAGCCGGAGACGCCCGGCGAAGCGGACGCCGACGAAGACGAGTCGGACGCGACGGATGCGGTAGACGAGACGGGCTCGGCAGACGAGACGGACGCGGAGTACGACCGAGTGGCGGTCGAAGCCCTGCCGGACGCCGTCGGCGACACGGTCCGGCTGGAAGGCGAGGTCGTGAGCACGCGCCAGACCGGCGGGCCGACGATCTTCGAGCTTCGCGACGAGAGCGGCGTCGTCGACGCCGCCGCCTTCGTCGAGCCGGGCGTCCGGGCGTATCCCGAAGTCGAGGTCGGCGACGCGATCCGCCTCGACGGCGAGGTCGAACGCCGCCGCGGCGACATCCAGGTGGAGACGGAGGCGCTCGCCGTGCTCGACGGCGACGAGGCCGAGACGGTGCGTCGCCGGCTCGCCGAGGCGCTCACCGCAAAGGCGCGGCCCGAGGGGCTCCAGCCGCTCGCCGGCGACGAGGCGGTCGCCGAACTCGGCGAGGGGTTGTTGGACGCCGCCGAGGCGATCCGCCGTGCGGTGCTCGAGTCGCGGCCCATCGTCGTGCGCCATCCGGCCACCGCCGACGGCTACGTCGCCGGGGCGGCCATCGAGCGCGCGGTGCTGCCGTTGATCCGCGACGAACACGCCAAAAGCGACGCCGAGTATCACTACTTCACCCGGCGGCCGACCGAGGAGCCCGTCTACGGGATGGACGCCGCGACGAACGACGCCACCCGCATGCTCCAGGACCGCGACCGCCACGACGAGAAGCTGCCGCTCTTCTTGCTCGTCGGAACCGGCTCGACCGTCGAGTCCGCCGACGGTCTCGACCTGCTTTCGGTGTACGGCGTCGAGGCGGTCGTCGTCGACGCCGCGGTCGCGGACGCGGCGACCCGCGAGCGGGTCGACACGCTCGTCTCGCCGGAGCTGGCGGCGGTCGGCGACGACCTCTCGACGGGCGCGCTCACCGCGTCGCTCGCGTCGGCGGTCAACGACGAGGTGCGTGCCGACCTCGTTCACCTGCCGGCGGTGAGCTACTGGGCGGACGCTCCCGACCGCTACGTCGACCTCGCGCGCGACGCCGGCTACGACCGCGACCGGGTCGGCGCGCTCCGCGAGGCGGTCGCCCTGGAGGCGTACTACCAGTCGTATCAGGACAAACGCGAGCTCATCACGGACCTGTTGTTCGACGACGGCGGTGACCTCGCCGCACACGTCTCCGAGCAGTTCCGCGAGAAGCTCGAAACCGAGATCGAGACGGCGAGCGCGAACGTCACAACGGAGGCCGTCGGCGGCGTCGAGATCGCGGTGTTAGACACCGACGCGTACACCCACCGATACGACTTCCCGCCGACGCCGTTGTTGTTGGACGACCTCCACCGGCGGCGCGCGAACGGCGAGGCGTCCGCCACGGTGGGGATCGGCACCGACGAGCTGTACGTCCGGTCGACGGCCGACCTGTCGATCAGAGACGTCGCCGCCCGCGCCGCCGAGATCGCGCCGACCGCCGACGTCGCGACCGCCGGGCTTCGCGAGGGGAAAATCGAGTTCCTCTCGGGCGAGCGCGACGCCGTGGAGGACGCGGTCGTCGCCGCCGTCGCCGAACAGTTCTAACCGCCGGCGCGTTCTCGCCGGGATCACCGCTCACCGCGAGCGAGCCCGTCGAAACGGCCCCGGCGGCAGTCGGAGCTCGTCGAGCTCCGGAACGTGTTTGACGTTGAATACGACCTTGAGCTCGTCCGAGACGGGGTAGCCGTTACACGAGAGCCGGAAGCCGCGGGCGGCGTGGTCCTCCGAGAGGATGTGGTTCGCGGGCTGTGAGAGCTCGCCTTCGACGAGGTAGACGGCGCAGTTCGCGCAGGCGCCGCCGCGACACGAGAACGGCCAGGAGTAGCCGCGGTTCTCCGCGGCTTCGAGCAGGCTCTCGTCGGGGTCGACGAGGAGGCGGCCGTGGTCGGACGCCGGGAGGTCGGCGTCGCTCGCCTTCGCGAACAGGTCGTCGTCCTCGAGCCGCCAGCCGCGGTCGACGATCGCCTCGTAATCGAGAAACTCCACGCGGATCTGGCCGGCGCCGTCGGCGTCGGCGTCCGCGGTGAGGTCGACGTCGGAAGCGTCTCCGTCGCCGGCCGTCGCGTTCTCGTCGCGGCGGGGCTCAGAGAGCAGTCGGTAGGCGCGTCTGACCAGCTGGAACTCCTCTATCGTTCCGCCCGTGTCGGGGTGTGCTTCCTTCACCCGTTCGCGGTACGCCCGCTCGACGTCGTCGTCGTCCGCGTCGTCGTCGAGACCCAACACGTCGAACGGCGACACCATTCAGTATTGGGTGTAACCGATCGAGACAGATAAACGTCTCACAAGCCGTCCGGCCCGCCGGTATCGGGCTGGATGTCGCCCGGTCGTCTGGGAGTAGTCGCGATCCCGGGTCGTCGGACCGTCTCGCCGCCGACGCCGCGTCGGGGCCGCCGTCCGTCGCGACCGTTTAATACGGCGGGAGCCGATCGAACGGGTAATGGGAAACGCGGACCTGCGTGACCTCGCGTCGATCCGGTCGGTCGGCTTCGAGGAGTTGGCGGAGAGCGTCGTCGCCGTCGACGCGCACAACTGGCTGTACCGGTATCTCACCACGACGGTGAAGTGGACGAGCGACGAGGCGTACACGACCGCAGACGGCACCGAGGTCGCCAACCTGATCGGGGTCGTCCAGGGGCTCCCGAAGTTCTTCGAACACGACCTGATTCCGGTGATGGTGTTCGACGGCGAGGTGACCGAGATGAAAGCCGACGAGGTCGCCGACCGCCGAGAAAAGCGCGAGCGCGCCGAGGAACGGCAGGCGGCCGCCGCAGAACGCGGCGACACGGTCGAGGCCGCCCGGCTTTCCGCGCGCACCCAGCGGCTCACCGGGGTGATCCAGGAGACGACCCGCGAGCTGTTCGAGCTGCTCGACGTGCCCGTCGTCGAGGCGCCCGCCGAGGGAGAGGCCCAGTGTGCGCACATGGCCGCGACGGGTCGCGTCGACCACGCCGGCAGCGAGGATTACGACACCCTGCTCTTTGGCGCGCCCACGACCATCCGTCAGCTGACGAGCAAGGGGGATCCGGAGCTGATGGAGCTCGAGGCGACGCTCGCGGAGTTGGAGCTCGACCGCGAGGGGCTCGTCGACGTCGCCATGCTCTGTGGCACCGACTTCAACGAGGGGGTCCGCGGCGTCGGGCCGAAGACGGCGGTGTCGGCGGTGCGAGAACACGGCGACCTGTGGGGCGTGCTCGCGGCCCGCGACGCCGCGATACCGAACGCCGAGGCGGTCCGAGAGTTCTTCCTCGACCCGCCGGTGTCCGACGCGTCGGTCGATGCGACGGTCGAGCCCGACGTCGAGGCGGCGCGCGCGTACGTCGTCGACGAGTGGGGCGTGGACGCCGGAGAGGTCGCGCGCGGCTTCGAGCGGATCCGCGAATCGCAGGTCCAGACCGGCCTCGACCGGTGGACGTGAGCGTCGCCGGCCGGCAGGCGGCCGACGCCGAGTCGAACGCCGCGGGCCGATCGGCGCGTCATCCGCTCGTCTGACGCCGCGGTAGGTTTACGGTGGCTCCTCGTCAATCGAAGCGTATGAAGGTGCTGGTAGCCGGGGGAACGGGGTTCATCGGGTCACACCTCTGCCGGGCGCTCGCCGACGGAGGCCACGAGGTGACCGCGATGTCTCGGTCGCCCTCGGAGACGCCAGACGGCGTCGAGTTCGCGGCCGGCGACGTCACGGCGTTTGACTCGGTGGCGCCGACCGTCGACGGCCACGACGCGGTGGTGAACCTGGTTGCGCTCTCGCCGTTGGTCGAGCCGACGGGCGGGAACGTCATGCACGACCGGATTCACCGTGCCGGCACCGAGAACCTCGTCCGAGCGGCCGCGGAGGGCGGCGCCGACCGGTTCGTCCAGATGAGCGCGCTCGGCGCCGACTCCGACGGCGACACGGCCTACATCCGCGCGAAGGGAGACGCCGAGGCGGCCGTCCGCGAGAGCGACCTCGACTGGACGGTGTTCCGCCCGTCGGTCGTTTTCGGCGAGGGGGGCGAGTTCGTCTCGTTCACGAAGCGGCTCAAGAAGCTGTTCGCCCCGCTCGTGCCGGTGTATCCGCTGCCGGGCGGGGGACGGACGCGATTTCAGCCGATCCACGTCGGAGACCTCGTCCCGATGCTGGTGGCGGCCGTCGAGTCGGACGACCACGTCGGCGAGACGTACGAGGTCGGCGGCCCGGAGACGCTGACGCTCCGTGACGTGACGACGCTCGTCTACGAGGCCGAGCAGCGGAACGTCACGATCGTGCCGCTGCCGATGCCGCTCGCGCGGATCGGACTCGGCGTGCTCGGAGCGGTCCCGGGGTTTCCGATGGGGAGCGACCAGTATCGGTCGCTGCGGTTCGACAACACGACCGCCACGAACGACGCCGCGGCGTTCGGCGTCGACGAGTCGGAGATGACCACGCTCGCCGGGTACCTGGGGGTCGCATGACCGTCGTCGCCCTCGGGACCGACGGCCGTGCCCGGTCGGCCGCCGCGTCGATCGACGGTCACACGAGGAGAGTGGAGATATCGGGCCGAGTGTCCCCATCAGAAGGCTTATTGGCCGGATCCCACTCTCCTCACTCCACGCACGGAGGGAGCTCAACATGAAACTTGCAATGATCGGATTCGGACAGGCGGGGGGAAAAGTCGTCGACAAGTTCATCGAGTACGACAAACGGACGGGCTCCGAGATCGTCCGCGCGGCCACGGCCGTGAACACGGCCAAGGCGGACCTGATGGGGTTGACACACATTCCCGAGGACAAGCGCGTGCTCATCGGTCAGTCGCGGGTGAAAGGCCACGGGGTCGGCGCGGACAACGAACTCGGCGCCGAGATCGCCGAGGAGGACATCGACGAGATCCAGGGCGCGATCGACTCGATCCCGGTCCACGAGGTGGACGCGTTCCTCGTCGTCGCCGGACTCGGCGGCGGGACGGGATCGGGTGGTGCGCCGGTGCTCGCAAAACACCTCAAGCGGATCTACACCGAACCCGTCTACGGACTTGGCGTCCTGCCGGGAAGCGACGAGGGCGGCATCTACACGCTCAACGCGGCTCGCTCGTTCCAGACGTTCGTCCGCGAGGTGGACAACCTGATGGTGTTCGACAACGACGCCTGGCGGAAGACCGGCGAGTCCGTCCAGGGCGGCTACGAGGAGATCAACGAGGAGATCGTCCAACGGTTCGGGATCCTCTTCGGCGCGGGCGAGATACGGGACGGCCAGGAGGTCGCCGAGAGCGTCGTCGACTCCTCTGAGATCATCAACACGCTCTCGGGCGGGGGGGTCTCGACGATCGGGTACGCCGAAGAAGAGGTCGAAGAACGCACCTCCGGCGGGTTGCTCTCGCGGCTTCGCAACGACGACGACGGCGACGAGCTCGACAGCGCACACACCACCAACCGGATCACGAGTCTCGTGCGCAAGGCGGCGCTGGGCCGGCTCACGCTCCCCTGTGAGATCGAGGGCGCCGAGCGGGCGCTGCTCGTGCTCGCGGGGCCGCCGGAGTACCTCAACCGGAAGGGGATAGAACGCGGCCGGAAGTGGCTCGAAGAACAGACCGGCTCGATGGAGGTCCGCGGCGGCGACTACCCGTACCGCGGCGCGGGCTTCGTCGCCACCGCGATCCTGCTGGCGGGCGTGACGAACGTACCCCGGATCAAGGAGCTTCAGCAGGTCGCCATCGAGGCCCAGGACAACCTCGACGAGATCCGCGAAGAAAGCGAAGAAAACCTCGAAAACCTCGTCACGGACGACAGCGACGAGCTCGAATCGTTGTTCTGACCCGTCTCGAATGGAGGTCATCGTTCCGTTCTCCGCCACCCGTCCGAAGTCGCGGCTCGCCGGCGTGTTGTCTCGAACGGAGCGGACCGCGTTCGCGCGAGCGATGCTCGACGACGTGCTCTCGGCGGTCGTCGACGCCGGCGGCGAGCCGCGCGTGCTCGCGACGGACAGCTTCGACCCGACCGGGAACCCCCCCGTCGACGCCGATCCGCCGGTCACCGTCGACACGCGACCCCTCACCGAGGCGGTCAACGCCGTTCTCGCCGACCGTCGGCCGGGCGAAAACGTCGACGCGCTCGGCGTCGTGATGGCCGACCTGGCGCTTGCGACACCCGAGGCGCTCCGCCGGGTGTTCGGCCGCTCCGGCGGCGACGACGCCGTCCCCGACGTAACGATCGCTCCCGGTCGCGGCGGCGGCACCAACGCCCTCGCCGTCCGAGATCCCTCCTTCCGCGTCGATTATCACGGCGCCTCCTATCTCGATCACCGACGGCGTGCCGCCGACGTCGCGGCGTCGGTCGGCACGGTCGACTCCTACCGGCTCGCGACCGACATCGACGAGCGCGACGACCTCGCGGAGCTGTTGATCCACGGCGAGGGGTCGGCCGCGACGTGGCTCCAAGAAGCGGGGTTCGTTCTCGACACCGGTCGTGGTCGGGTGGGCGTCGCCCGCGAGTGAGGCGACCAGAGCCGTCCGTCGAAACGAGCATTCTCCGGGGCCGCGACGTTTTTTACACTCGACCGCAGAGACCCGGTCGTGTTCGCGGCCGCCGACGAGTACGGGATCGACATCGATGTCGATGAGCAGGCCGTCGAGCGGCTGCTCTCGGTGACGCCCGACGACGTCGCCGCCGCCGAACGCCTCTCGTTCGCCCGCAACGTCTTCATTCCGCTGACGACCGCGTGTCGGTACACGTGTACCTACTGTACCTACTACGACGTGCCGGGCGAGGCGACGTTGTTGTCGCCCGCGGAGGTGCGAGAACAGTGTCGCGTCGGCGCCGACGCGGGCTGTACGGAGGCGTTGTTCACCTTCGGCGACGAGCCGGACGACCGGTACACCGCGGTCCACGAGCAGCTCGCGGAGTGGGGGTTCGGATCGATCCACGACTACCTGTATCGAGCCTGTGAGATCGCCTTACAAGAGG
The DNA here is from genome assembly GCA_964556645.1 of uncultured Halobellus sp. Lineage (GTDB taxonomy): Archaea > Halobacteriota > Halobacteria > Halobacteriales > Haloferacaceae > Halorubrum. Next base: position 12,931 of record CAZKXC010000026.1, on the reverse strand, counting down.
GGCTGCTCCCCCACTCGAATCCCGGCGACCTCACGGCGGAGGCGTTCGCGGACCTCCGAGAGGTGAACGCGTCGATGGGCGTGATGTTGGAGACGACCGCCGACGTCGACGCCCACAGCGGCGGACGGCGAAAGACGCCGGGCCAGCGGCTGAACACGATTCGGGCGGCCGGTCGGCAGGGAGTCCCGTTTACCACGGGGATCCTCGTGGGGATCGGCGAGAAGTGGCGCGACCGGGCGGAGAGTCTGCTCGCGATCCGCGCGCTCCACGAGCGGCACGGCCACGTCCAGGAGGTGATCGTTCAGAACGTCGTCCCGAACGAGCGGTCGGATTTCGCCAGGCCGGACGTAGACACGATGCGGCGCGCCGTGGCGATGGCGCGAGCCGCGCTGCCGCCGGAAGTGTCCGTTCAGGTGCCTCCGAACCTGTCGCCGGCGGCCGAGCTCGTCGACTGCGGGATCGACGACCTCGGCGGCGTCTCGCCGGTGACCGACGACTACATCAATCCCGCGTACGCCTGGCCGGACCTCGACGGACTCAGATCCGTCGCCGACGCGGGCGGGTGTTCGCTCGTCGAGCGGCTTCCGACGTACGCCCGCTACCTCCCGGAGGACGTGCGGCCGTCGGGCGTCGATCCGGCCCCCAGTCCGACGACTCGCGACGAATGGATCCCGCCGGCGGTCCACGACCGGATTCGCGAGGAGGACGCACACGGCCGGCGGCTCCGCGGCGTCGCCAGAGGAGACGGACCGCTCGATCCCCGGCGAGCGTAGCTCCGCGGCTCCGGCAGCCGGCAAACGTTAGCCGTCTCGCCACATTCTTTATATATCGCTCAAAAACAGGTGGACGATGGTACCACTACAGTTCGGCGGCGGGGGGTTGAGCGCTGCGGTAACTGGAATCCTGTTCTCGGTGATTCTGTTTCTCGTCGGATTCGGCGGCGTGTTGGCGTTGGGAAAACTCGCGTTCGTGCCGGGGATCAAGCGAGTGTTGGGGTCTCGCGGGTTCGACGAGGCCGTCTTGAGTCTTGGATCGAGCGTGGCGAACGCCGTCGTCTGGGTAGCGGCGGTCGCCATCGGGTTCACGATGGCCGGATACGGGGCGTTTCTGTCCGCGTTTGCCGTCTTCGGCGGCGCGATCGCGTTGGCGGTCGGATTCGCCGCACAGGACCTGCTCGGCAACTTCGTCGCCGGAATCTTCATTCTGAAGGACAAGCCGTTCGAGGTCGGCGACTGGATCCAGTGGAACGGCAACACCGGCCGGGTCGAAGACATCGATCTCCGGGTGTCGCGCGTGCGAACGTTCGATAACGAACAGATCACGGTTCCGAACGGGGACCTCGCGAACAGCGCGGTCACGAATCCGGTCGCCTACGACACCCTTCGTCAGAAGTTCGTCTTCGGCATCGGCTACGACGACGACATCGCGCGGGCGACCGATATCATCGTCGAGAAGGCCGAGGAACACCAGGACATCCTCGACGATCCAGGGCCGTCGGTCCGGCTCGTCGAGCTCGGCGGCTCCGACGTCGGACTTCAATCTCGCTGGTGGATCGCAGATCCCGACCGGGGCGACTTCGTCCGGGTTCGCTCGGAGTACGTCACCGCGGTGAAGGAGGCGTTCGACGAGGCGGGCATCGACATCCCGTACGTCCACCGGCAGCTCACCGGCAGCGTCGAGGTCGTCGA
>CAZKXC010000026.1:0-11143 GCA_964556645.1 uncultured Halobellus sp. | reverse complement strand
GACACTGCGGCGACGACGACGAACGTCGCCGTCGCCGCCACGGCGGCCGGCCCGTCGACGAACACGCCGGCGACCGGCTCCGCGGCCGCGGCGACCGCCGCAGATGCCAGCACGTAGACGAGCGCCGACAGTCGGATCACGTCGCGGCCGTACACCGTCGCGAGCGACTCCTCGCCCGCACCGAGCCGCTGGCCGACGAGCGTGCTAGCGGCGATGGAGAAGCCCCAGCTGAAGCTGCCGAGCAGCCCCCTGATCCGTCGGCCGACCTCGAAGGCGGCGACGGTCGCGTCGCCGAACGAGGAGGCCACCCAGAGCAACGGGAAGACGACGACCCCCTGAGCGACGCGACGGGCGATGAGCGGCGCCGACACCTTTAGCAGCTGGCGGGTGAGTTCGGCGTCGAACCACGGGCCGGAACGGCCGATCGGGACGGGCGACGCGCCGTGACCGACGTAGGACCGCCCGGTCATCCCCCACGAGAGCCCGGCCGCTACCGCCACGATAGAGAGCGCCGTGCCGAGCGCCGCTCCCGTGACGCCGAGCCCTGCCCCGAAGACGAACCCGGCGGTCAAGACGACGTTGAGAAGCGCGCCGCCGGCCCGGAACACCATCGGGGTGAACGTGTCTCCGACCCCGGCGTACGTCCGGCTCGCGATCATGTTGAAGAACTCGAAAGCCAGCGCCGGGGCGGTGACGACGAGGTAGGTGACGCCGTATCCGAGCGCGTCTCCCTCGCCGCCGATGAGCGCGACCAGCGGCTCGGCGAACGCCACCAGCGCGACGACGATCGGCGTGACGAACACCGCCGCGACCAGCAGCGACTGCTTGACGACGAGCGCGGCCCGGTCGGCTTCGTCGCCGCCGTAGTTCTGTGAGACGAGCGACACCGTTCCGCCCGCCAGGCCGATAGAGACGAACTTCGCCAGCTGCCAGTACGCGAACGCGAACGCGAGTCCGGCGACGGCCGGCGCGCCGAGGACGACCCCGATGACCGCGAGGTCGACCGTGTTCTTCGACATGATCGCGAACCCCGTGACGATGCGAGGCCACGCGAGGTCGAGCGTCTCGCGGAGCCGCCGGCGGTCGATGACGCCGGCACGGTCGAGCGCGACGGCGACGGCCGCGCCGAGCCGGGCAACGGCGGTCCGGAGACGGGAGCGCATGGACACCGCTAGGAACGTGACGGGTTTGGGTCTGTTCGTCGCGGCACGGATACCCGCCGCGATGGCGGGTGGCGACGCCGGCGTACAGAACACACCGGTGTCGCCCGGCTACCGACGGATGCGGCGACGTACCGGGCGTCTCTCGTGGCGGGAGCGAGTTACTCCGCGGGAGGGAGCCGCCGGATCAGGTCTCGGCGCGTCGTGTCGGGGCCGTCGAGCCGGCCGAGTGGCGAACAGGCGATGTGTGTCGGTCGTCGCGGTCGGAGCGCCGACGCCCCGACCGAACTCCGCGCGGGGCCACATCGCACACCCGCGTTCGCCCGCGCGGCGATCGAACGGATCACGCCGGGACCTGCGTCGTCATCGGATAAACCGTGACGGTCGGCTCACCGGGTCGCCGTCTTCCACTCGCGGAGGCCGATCCGCTCGCCGTCGAGGTCTTCGGCTGGGGCTTCGGTCGCCGCCCAGAGAAAGAGCGGGGCGACGTCCTCGGGGGCGCGGGCTTTCTCCATCCCGGTGAGGTCGGTTGCGACGAGCCCCGGGTCGACGACGCCCACCGCCGCGTCGAGGTCGGCAGCGAAGCCGCGGGCGACCGCCTCTGCGGCCGCCTTCGACACCGCGTACGACCCCATTCCGGCCTTGGATTCGTGAGCGACGGAGCCCGAGGGAACGATCACCCGCGCGCCGTCGGCGAGGTGGGGAGCCGCCTCTCTCGCCGTGGCGAACACGCCGCGCGCGTTCGTCCGCATGGTGTCGTCGAACTCGGCGTAGCCGACCGCGTCGATCGGCGACCCGCCCGGTCCGCCCGGAAAGACCGCGGCGTTGGCGAACACGACGTCGACGGCGCCGGCCTCGTCGGCGAGGTCCGCGAAGAACCGTTCGAGATCGGACTCGTCACAGACGTCGACGCGCGCTCCCCAGGCGGTGCCCGCGGGGTCGTCTTCGGTCTCGTCGGCTCCGTCGGCGGCCGTCCCCGTGCCGTTCAGTTCCGCGACGGTTCGGTCGACGGCGTCTTCGTCGCGGCCGGAGACGGCGACGAACGCCCCTTCGTCGACGAACGCCTCCGCGACTGCTCGCCCGATTCCCCTCGTTGCCCCGGTGATCGCGACCGTCAGATCCATGTGAAATCCGGTAGGGGCGTCGCCGACTTAGTGGTGTCTACCGGCGGCGTCGTGGTGGTATTTATACCGCCGCCGCCCGATGATCACGTATGGACGCGGCCCCGGACATCGACGCTGCGGCCGGCGAATCCGTCGTGGTTATCGGCGGCGGATTCGGCGGTCTTTCGACCGCTTGTTACCTCGCCGACGCCGGCGCAGACGTGACCGTGCTCGAAAAGAACGAACAGCTCGGCGGGCGGGCGAGCCGCCTCGAAGCCGACGGATTCGAGTTCGACATGGGTCCCTCGTGGTACCTCATGCCGGACGTCTTCGAGCGCTTCTTCGGCCACTTCGACCGCTCGCCCGAGGAGTACTACACCCTCTCGCATCTCGACCCCCACTACCGCGTGTTCTGGAAGGACGGCGACCAGGTCGACGTGCTGCCCGACATGGAACACAACCGAGAGCTGTTCGAGGCGTACGAACCCGGCGCGGGCGACGCGCTCGACGAGTACCTCGAGGAATCGAAACGCACCTACGAGATCGGGATGGAACACTTCGTCTACGAGGACCGCCCGCGGCTGCGCGATTACGTCGACACGGACGTGTTGCGCTACTCGTGGGGGCTCTCGCTTCTGGGGAAGATGCAGGGCCACGTGGAGGGGTACTTCGACCATCCCAAGCTCCAGCAGCTGATGCAGTACACGCTGGTGTTTCTCGGCGGGTCGCCCACGAACACCCCCGCGTTGTACAACCTCATGAGCCACGTGGATTTCAACATGGGCGTCTACTACCCCGACGGCGGGATCGGCGCGGTCGTCGACGGGATCGTGACGCTCGCCGAGGAGCTCGGCGTCGAGTTCGTCACCGACGCGCCGGCGACGGGAATCGAGGGGCGGTACGGCGCGTTCGCGGTCGACACCGCCGGCGGCGACCGCTACCTCGCGGACGTCGTGGTCTCGAACGCCGATTACGCCCACACCGAGCAGGAACTGCTGCCCGAACGGAAGCGCCAGTACACCGAGGAGTACTGGGAGTCGCGGACGTTCGCGCCGTCGGCGTTTCTGTTGTACCTCGGCGTCGAGGGCGACGTCGATGAGCTCGCACACCACACGCTGGTGTTGCCGACCCGCTGGGAGGAGCACTTCGCACAGATCTTCGACGACCCGGCCTGGCCGGACGACCCCGCCTACTACCTCTGTGTCCCCTCGAAGACGGACGAGACGGTGGCGCCGGACGGCCACAGCAACCTCTTCGCGCTGGTGCCGATCGCCCCCGGCTTGGAGGACACGCCGGCGCTTCGCGAGGAGTACCGAGACCTCGTCCTCGACGACATCGCCGAGAACACCGGGACGGAGCTCCACGACCGGATCGTCTTCGAGGAGACGTTCTGCGTCGAAGACTTCGCCGACCGGTACAACAGCTATCAGGGCAGCGCGCTCGGACTCGCACACACGCTCCGGCAGACGTCGTTGTTCCGCCCCCCGAACCGGTCTGCGGCGGTCGACGGGCTCTACTTCACCGGCGGCACCACGACGCCCGGAATCGGCGTCCCGATGTGTCTCATCAGCGGCGGGCTGACGGCCGAGCGGATTGCCGACACGATCTGAAGCCGTGACCGAACCCGATCGAGCCACGGACGGCCACCGCGACGGCGACGTGGCCGGCGATTCTCGGTCGACAGACGGGGTCGCGAGCGAGGGACTCGTCGGCAGCCTCCGGTACCTGCTCGTGCTCTCGCGGCCGCGCTTCTGGCTGTACCTCGCCGGCCCGGTCGCCGTCGGCGTCACCTACGGAATCGACGACGTGAGCCAGCTGTTTACGCCCACCACGATCGCGCTCGCCAGCTACTTTCTGCTTCCCGCGAACGTCTTCTTGTACGGCGTCAACGACATCTACGACGCCGACATCGACGCGCACAATCCGAAAAAAGACACGCGGGAGGCCCGATGGCAGGGGAATCGGCTCGTCGTCGCCGCGGTGGTCGTCGCCGCCGCGCTCGGCGCCGAGACGTTCGCGATCACGCCGCCGGTCGCGTGGCCGTATCTCGCCGGCTTCCTCGTGCTCGGCGTGGGATACAGCGCGCCGCCGCTGCGGTTCAAGACGACCCCGTTCGCCGACTCGGTCTCGAACGGGCTCTACGTGCTTCCCGGCGCGGCCGCGTACGCGACGGTCGCGGGGGTTGCGCCCCCGGCCGCGGCGCTCGTCGGGGCGTGGCTGTGGACGATGGGGATGCACACGTTTTCTGCGATCCCCGACATCGAACCCGACCGCGAGGCGGGGATCCGGACGACCGCGACGGTGCTCGGCGAGGCGCGTACGTACGCGTACTGTTTCGCCTGCTGGGTCGCGGCGGCGGTCGCGTTCGCCGCCGTCGACGTTCGGCTCGGCGCCCTGCTCGGGGTGTACCCGGTCTTCGTGAGCTGGGTCGCGGTCGGTGAGGTCGCCGTCGACCGCGCCTACTGGTGGTTCCCCGCGCTCAACACCGCCGTCGGGACCCTGCTCGCGATGGGTGGGCTGTGGCGGGTCTACCCGTTGTGGGAGGTGATCGGGTGAGCGACGACGGCCCCTCTGCGGCCTCGACGACGGAGACGGAGACGGCGACGGGAGCGGCGCCGGAGCCGGCGGAGACGTACCGCGACCGAGTGCCGGACACCCGCGAGGAGACCGAGGCGGCGCTCGACCGCGTCGTCCGCGAGAACCGGTTCACGATCGCCGTGCTCTTTCCGGCGGTCGGCGCGGTCACGCTCGTCGGAAGCGCGGAGGGATGGATTCCCGAGCCGTTCGCGTTTCACCCCTGGTTCGTGTTGTTCGGCGTCTGCGTGATGCGGTCGCCGCTCGTGGTCGGGGTGCTGCCGCTTTTCGACCGACGGGCGGCCGGCTGGCTCGGCGCGCTGATCGCGTACACGTACGCCATCGAGAGCGTCGGGGTTCAGACCGGCTGGCCGTACGGGAGCTTCGAGTACACGGTCGGTCTCGGTCCGATGCTCGGCGGGGTGCCGCTCGCGTTGCCGGTGTTTTTCATCCCGCTCGTGATCAACGCTTACCTGTTGTGTCTGTTGTTGTTAGGCGACCGGGCGGCAGACGGCTGGGTGCGGTTGTTCGCCGTGATCGCGGCCGTCGTCGCGATGGACGTGGTGTTAGACCCCGGCGCGGTCGCGGTCGGCTTCTGGACGTTCGGCGGCGGCGCGTTCTACGGCGTGCCGTTCTCGAACTACGCGGGCTGGGTGTTGTCTGCGGCGGTGTCGGTTCTCGCGCTCGACCGCGCGTTCGACACGCAGGCGGTCCGCGCCCGGCTGGCGCGCTGTGAGTTCATGCTCGACGACATGGTGAGTTTCGTGATTCTCTGGGGCGGCATAAACGTCTGGTTCGGCAACTACCTCCCCGCGCTCGTCGCGCTGGCGTTCGGTGTCGGACTCGTCCGGACCGAGCGGTTCGACGCGGGTCTGTTGACCCCGTCTCGGTGAGCGACCGTCGCGTCGGGCCCACGAGCGCGGTGTGCCGGCCGCGGCGAGTCGACCGGATCCGTCAGACCGGCAGACCAGACCCGGGTCCGTCGCCACCGCGACTCGAAACGACTTATACCCGGGCCGCTCGTCCCCTTGGCATGGAGACGAGCGGCGGCGAGCGAACCTGTAGGAGAACCGATGAGTAGCCTCGCGATCGAGTACGGATCACACGACCGCGTCCAGGCCCTGATCGACCGCCTGACGTTCTGTGTCGAACACGTCAGCGTCGAGTTCGGCGGCTGGGAACAGACGCACGTGAAGGGGCCGGGGTTGTACTTCGCGGTCGTCGCCGACCGGGAGTACGGGGCGTACGCGGATCCGATGGGCGACAACCGGTGGCCGCGAGACCGGTGTCGGTCGGCCTTCGGGGAGGACGCCTTTATCGAGGCGGCAGAGACGGTGAGCATCGAACGGGACGGCGGGATCGTCGTCGCCGTCGACGGCGAGATCGAAGCGCAGATGGTCCGTTTCAGGGACCTCGGGACCCGCAGCGGCGAGGCCGACCTCTTCGACGACGTCGGCTACGAGCCGTGGATGGGGTCGCGACACATGAGCGCGATCGAGACCTCGGTTCGGCCGGAGGTGGTCGCGACGGTGACGCTGAGCGAGGAGACGGGCCGGGTGAGCGTCTTTCGAGACGGCGAGGCGGAGTCGACGATCCGCGCGGAGATCGGCGGCCCCTGGCGCGGGAAGTAGCCGCCGGCGGACACAGTATTATACGCGGGGGCCGCGAACGGCCGCGCATGTACGACGACCTCCTGATCCCGACAGACGGGAGCGACGCGGTCGACCGGGCGCTCGACCACGGAATCCCGCTGGCGGTCGACCACGACGCGACGGTCCACGCGTTGTACGTCGTCGACCGCCGGGTGGCGACGGCCGGCTCGGCCGACCTCCACGACGAGGTCGTCGCCGACCTCGAAGCGCAGGGCGCCGAGGCCGTCTCGGCGGTGGCAGACAGAGCCAGAACGGCGGGGCTCGACGTCGAAACCGAGGTCCGTCAGGGAACGCCGGACGCCGTGATCGTCGGCTACGCCGAGGAGGCGGGCGTCGACGTGATCGTGATGAGCCCGGAGGGAAAATCCCCGCGCGAGCGGATCCAGTCGCTCGGCAGCGTCTCCGATCGCGTCACCGACGACGCGACCGTTCCGGTGTTTCTGATAAAGTGACCGCGTCCGGAGCGGTCGGTAAGCTACTTGACCGCGGCGACGTATCGGGGCGTATGCGACTCACCGTGCTCGGCAGCGGGAGCGCGATGCCGGTCCCCGACCGCGTCCAGTCGGGATACCTCCTCGACGACGGCGATCGGTCGCTGCTCGTCGACTGCGGCAGCGGCGTTCTCGGGCGACTCGCCGGCACCGACACCGGCTACGAGGGCGTCTCGACCGTCCTGCTCACCCACCACCACCTCGACCACGTCGCCGCGCTGCTCCCGCTCGTGAAAGCGCGGTGGCTCGCGGGCGAGGAACACCTCGAGGTCGTCGGGCCGACCGGAACGAAGGCGCTCGTCGACGGACTGTTCGAGGTCCACGACTACCTGGACGGTCGGATCGACCTCGCGCTCCGAGAGGTGCCTGCCGGCCAGCCGTTCACCGCGGGCGGGTTCGGCGTCGTCGGCCGGGAGACGCGGCACTCGATGCCGTGTCTCGCCTATCGCGTCTCGCCGCCGAGCCGAACCGACGACCCGGCGAACGGCCCGCTGACGTTGTCGGGAGACTCCGAGGCGTTCGCGGGGCTCGCGGCGTTTGCGGACGGCAGCGACGTGTTCGTCCACGACTGCTCGTTTCCCGACGGGGTCGACGTCTCGAACCATCCGACGCCGACGTCGCTCGGCGAGTCGTTGTCGGATGTCGACGTCGGAACGGTGGTGTTGTCACACCTGTATCCGCACACCGGCGGACGGGAGGCCGAGATGAGAAACGCCGTCCGAGACGCTGGCTTCGACGGGGACGTGCGGATGGCGTCCGACGGGCTTCGGCTCCAGATCGGCTCGGATACGTCCGGGTGATACCACACGCTTATATTCGTCATCGGAAACCGGATCGCATGGCGTTCAGCGACGAACTCCTCGACGCCGGCGCGGAGATCTGGGCGGCACAGCTCGACCACCCGTTCGTGAGCGAACTGGCCGCGGGCGACCTCGACGACGCCGCGTTCAGGCGGTGGCTCGAACAGGATTATCGGTATCTCTTCGACTACGCCAGAACGTACGCGATAGCGGGCGCGAAGGCGCGCGAGGAGGCCGCGATGGCGACGCTGCTCGGCGGGGCCGACGCCGTGTTGAACGAGGAGCTCGACCTTCACCGGTCGTTCGCCGACGAGTACGGGGTCACGGAGACGGACCTCGCCGAGACCAGAAAGCTGCCGACGTGTGAGGCGTACACCAGCTTCCTCGTCCGGACGGCCTACGACCGCCCGGTTCCGGTGACGGTCGCCGCGTTGTTCCCGTGTATGCGCGGCTACCTCGACGCCGCAGAACACATGGCCGAGCGCGCCGAGGCCGAGCACCGGTACACCCCGTTCATCGAGACGTACACGAGCGAGGAGTTCCGCGCCGAGACGGCGGCGGTTCGCGAGCTCGTCGACCGGTACGCGGCCGCACGTCCCGGCTCGCAGGACGCGATGCGCGAGGCGTTTCTCACGAGCGCCCGGCTCGAACTCGCGTTCTGGGAGATGGCGTACGCGGGCGAAGAGTGGTCGGCGTGAGCCGCCGGTGGCGACGAGCGCCGAGACGACACGTAACCAAATAAAGTTTCACAACCCGCGTAACGACCCGGATATTTAAGCAGTCATAGTCGCATCTCCCTGTATGACCGAGCCGCTCGCGGATGAGTTCGGCCGGGAGGTGACCGGCGTCCGGGTGTCGCTCACCGACCGGTGTAACTTCGACTGTGTCTACTGTCACAACGAGGGACTCGGGGACACGCGGGGGCCGATGGAGCCGAGCGACGACGAGATGGGCACCGACGACGTGGTTCGCTTTCTGGAGGTCGTCGAGGGGTACGGCGTCGAGAAGGTGAAGTTCACCGGCGGGGAGCCGATGTTGCGTCGGGACCTCGAGGAGATCATCGACCGCACCCCCGACTCGATGGAGGTGTCGATGACGACGAACGGGACGTTCCTGCCGGGGCGCGCGGAGGAGCTGAAGTCGGTCGGACTCGACCGCGTCAACGTCTCACAGGACGCGCTCGATCCGGACGACTTCGCCGAGGTGACCAAGTCGGGCGCGTACGAGCAGGTGCTCGAGGGGGTCAGAGCCGCCGTCGACGCCGGCCTGGACCCGGTGAAGCTCAACATGGTGGTGTTCACTCACACGGCGGGATACGTCGAGGAGATGGTCGACCACGTCGCCGACAACGAGGGGCTCCAGCTCCAGCTCATCGAGTACATGCCCGAGCTGACCGGCAGGCCGGAGTGGAACATCGACATCGGGCGCGTCCACGACTGGCTGGCGGAGATCGCAGACCGGGTGGAACGCCGCGAGATGCACGACCGGAAACGGTACTTCGTCGGCGAGAACGACGACGGAACGGGCGGCGGAATGGTCGAGATCGTCGACCCCGTGGAGAACGAGCAGTTCTGTGCCAACTGCGGGCGCGTCCGCGTCACCCACGAGGGGTACCTGAAGGGGTGTCTCAACCGCAACGACGACCTCCGGTCGATGGGCGAGATGAGCCGCGCGGAGATCGCCGAGACGTTCGAGACGGTCGTCGCCAACCGGGTCCCCTACTACGGCGAGTACCTGGTCGAAAACGACGAGGGCGAGTACGAGATCAACGAGGAGTACCTCGGGGCGCCGAGCATCGCGGACTGAGCCCGCGGCCGGCTCGCCGGTCCCAACATGTTGGTGAAAGCCCCAATCGTCGGGCGACCTTTCGTTGAAACATGGCGATAACGAACGGCCGATTCGGAGCTCGAACGACGCGTACCGAGACGACGTGGCCGGCGACCGGCGGGTCCTCTCGCACGGACCGTCGCCGATCGGACGCGGTCGCCGCCGCGACCGGTTGGAGGGGCCGATGAGCGAATCGCGAGCCGCCGGCCGAGGGCGCGGACGGCCGTCGTTTCCCGGCGATCGAGTCGGCGCGGGACTTGTCGCGTCGGCGGCGGTCACGGCGGCGACGCTCGCGACCGCGTTCGGGTTGTTGGCGGCCGGCGTCGACGACTTCTGGATCGTCTTCGTCGTCGGGTTCGGGGTCGTGCTTCCCGGCGTGCTCGGAGGCGTCTCGTACCGGTGGGCGGAGACGGAGCGGAGCGACGAGACCGCGTCGGCCGGCGACGCCGCGACGGCGCTCGAGACGCTTCGACTGCGGTACGCGCGCGGCGAACTGACCGACGACGAGTTCGATCGACGGATCGAAGCGCTCGCCGCCGACGACACCGTGCGCGTTCGCCAGGCCGACCGCGAGAGCCGCAGGTAGCGGCCCGGACGCGTCGACCCGGCTGATCGCCGGAAGTTTATACGTGAGAGGAAACAACGGCCGCAGAGAACAGCCGTGGCGCCGAAGGACCGATCGACGGGGGTCCGAGCTCACCGGAGACGAGCCGGTCCGGCGAGCCGACGGTCGGGCGACGATGATTAACGCGCAGTTTCGGATCCGCCTTCCGGAACACCTGTGGGTCGCGGAGCTGTCACGGCGGTTCCCGGAGGCGGAGTTCGACCTCCTCTCGGGGTTTCGGGTCGACGGTTACGCGGTCGAGCTCGGCGAGGTCGTGGCCGAGACGCCCGACGAGATCGTCGACGCAATGGAGAACCACCCGGCGATCAGGTCTCATCGGGTGTTGGAGTCGGAGCCGGGTCGCGCGCTGACGAAGTACGAGACGCCACAGACGGACCTCTACGAGTTCGCCGAGGCGTCCGCGCTGCCGATCGAGTTTCCCGTCGAGGCGGCGAACGGATGGTACCGGTTCGACCTCACGGGGACGCGAGAGGAGCTCGACGAGCTGCGGGAGACGCTCGAAGCCTCGCCACGGCCCTACGAGCTCGAGTCGCTGGTGACGCGAACCGAGCCGGAGTCGTTGGTGACCGACAGGCAACGCGAGGTGCTCGAAGCCGCCGTTCGGGAGGGGTACTTCGCCGTCCCGCGTGAGTGTACGCTCGCCGAGTTGTCCGACGCGCTCGGCGCGGACAAATCCACCGTGAGCGAGGTTCTTCGGCGGGCCGAGGGACGACTCGTCAAATGGTTCCTCGCGGGGCCGGAGTGAGACTCGCTGCGGCTTCGGCGCTCCCAGCCCACTGTCCGCTTCGCTCGTCTCGCGTGGTTCGAATCCCCTGTGTGCTGCGGTTCAGCACGCCTCGTGTTCACTCGGCGGCTTCACGGGCACGGTGGGATTCGAACCCACGACCATCGGATTAGAAGTCCGACGCTCT
>CAZKXC010000025.1:1753-24216 GCA_964556645.1 uncultured Halobellus sp. | reverse complement strand
TGAACTTGCAGATGTCGAACGAGTCCGAGATCGCGTGGAGGTCCTGGAAGGTGGCGGTGAGTTCGCCTTTCCCCTCCCACTCGTACGGGTCGACCTTCTCCGGGATCCCGAGGATCTCCGCCGCGGGCGTGTACCCCCGCAGGTGACACGCGCCTCGGTTCGAGGTGGCGAAGGCGATCGCCATCCCCTTCATACACCGGGGGTCGTAGGCGGCGATGCTCTGGCCTTTCACCGAGAGCTTGTTGTCGTGGGCGTCTTTCCGCTCGGCGATCGGTTCGGGCCCCTCCGCGAGCAGGTCGCCGAGGTCGGTCGACCGGGTGCCGATCTCCTCGATGAGGTCGATCATGCGCTCGGAGTCGCCCCAGTCGACGCCGACGTCGAGTTTTCCTTCCTCGGTCATCTCCATCGCCATCGCGATCGTGTTGCCGACCTCGATCGTGTCGACGCCGACGTCGTTGCACCGCTGGATCATCGCCGCGATCTCGTCGCGGTCGGTGTGGCCCGCGTTCGGACCGAGCGCCCACGCGGACTCGTACTCGTACGACTCCGTGCGGACGTTCATCTCCTGGCCCTTGTGTTGCATCTGTACTTCGACCTCCTTCTTACAGGCGACCGGACAGGAGTGACACGTCGGCTCGTCGACGAGGATGTTCTCGCGGACGTTCTCGCCCGAGACGCGCTCGGCGTCGACGTCGATCCCCTCGGTGCCGTTGTACGCCTCGGTGGAGGTGTACTGCGCGTTCTTCGTCGGGAGACCGTCCATCTCCTCGGTGGCGTTCATCAGGACGTTGGTGCCGTACATCGAGAGGCCGCCCTCGTTGGGGGCGGTGACGTCGGACTCTCTGATGACCTCCATGGCCTGTTGATATCCCTTCTGGAAGGTGTCTGGGTCGGCCGGCCTCGGCATGTCGGTCCCGCTTTTCACCACGATGGCTTTCACCCCCTTCGACCCCATCACCGCGCCGGTGCCGCCGCGGCCGGACGCGCGGTCGTCCTCGTTGATGACACACGCGTACCGCACCTCGTTTTCGCCCGCCTGGCCGATCGCCATCACCGAGAGGTTTCTGCCGACGGTGCCGTCGACCTCGTCGCCGAGAACGTCGATCGTCTCGTGGACCCCCTCACCCCAGACGTGGGACGCGTCCCGAACCGTCACGTCGCCGTCCTCGACGACGAGGTACACCGGGTCGTCGCTGGCCCCGTCGAGCAGGACGCCGTCGAGTCCGGCCCACTTGAGCCGCGCCCCCGACCAGCCGCCGTGGTGAGAATCGGTGACGGTGCCCGTCAACGGGGATTTCGTCACCAGCGCGATCCGGCCGCTCATGACGGTTTGGGTCCCCGTCAGCGGCCCCGTCATGAACGCGAGCCGGTTCTCCGGCCCCAGCGGGTCGACGTCGGGGCCGGCGTCGAAGACGTACTTCACGCCCAACCCGCGCGCCCCGATGTACTTTTTCGCGTCCGCGTCGTCGATTCGCCGGTAGTTGACCTCGCCCGCGCCGAGGTCGACCTGTGCGACTCTGTCTCTGTAACCACCCATGTCGGTCATGTAATACTCGATCATTATAGACGTGCCACAGCGTGTTATGTCTTCACGTTCCACCGAAACCGGTGACAGTTACATCCGGCGGATGAACGCGGGCCGACCGCGTCGCTGACGTTCCGTCGGCGAAGTGATAAGCGCCCTCCGGACGAACGGTTCCCGTGAGCGGCCCGACTCGCGACGACGCTACGGCGGTCGGCGAGACGCCCGATCCCGAGGCCGAGAATCCGCGCGACCGATGGCGAAAAGCGGCCGCGTTCGCCGGCGTCGTCCTCCTCGCGTCGGTCGTTCCGGTGCCGGGCGGCGGAGACGGACCCGGCGCGGCGGCCGACGGTCTTCTCGGGGGTATCGCGCCGACCGACCCGTTTCATCTCGTCGGCTACGCGCTTCTCGCGGCTCTGTCGGCGCGAGCGATGCCGGACGGAGTGCGATGGCTCGGCGTCGCGGTCGGGGTCACGGTCGGCTTCGGCCTCGGGGTCGAACTCGTCCAGACCGCGGTTCCGTGGCGGGCGTTCGCGTGGCGGGACGCCGCGGTCAACGCGCTGGGTGCGTCGGTCGGTGCGCTCGTCGTCGGCGTCCGCTCCGGCTCGATGCGTGACGACCGGCGGCACACGGAGTGAGCGGACCCGGCGACGCCACCGGACACGCGCTTCGTCGAAAGGATATATCACCCGTCCCCGCCGAACACCCACGCGCATGGTTCCCGTCGAGGTGTCTGTCGTCGTCGGGTTCGTGGTCGCCGTTCTGCTCGCCTGGGCGCCGCTTTTGAGTATCGAGCGGCTCCGGGCGTTGTTCGCGTGGCCGACCCGCTCGGTCGGCGTGAACTACCTCCTCGTGGGAAGCGCCGTGGTCGTCGGGCAGTGCGTGTCGTATCTCGGCGTGATCCTTCTCGTCGCCGGAACCGGGTCGGTCACCGGCGGAGACGCGGCCGGCATCGTCGGCGGCGTCGTCGGCGCGAACCTCCTCGTTCCCGGGGCGGCGGCGGTCGCGTCGCTGCGCTTGTTGCCGTCTCGCGGCTACTGGTCGCCAGACGGCGAGGGGTTCGGCGGCCGATTCGCGCTCGGCCTCGGCGTCGTCTGGTACGCCGTCGTCACGTCGGTCGGGTTCGTCGTCGTCGCGCTCGGTGTCATGTTCGCCGCGCTCCCGACGTGACGACACGGCTTTACGCGCTCGACCGTACCTCTCGACATGAGCGAACCGAGCCCCGAGGCGTACGAGCAGGGGCGCGGCATGGACGCGCACAACGCGGTCATGCGCGACATCCGCGCGGAGCGGTCGGAGACGTACGACCCGACACAACCCACCCGCGTCTGGATCGACGAGGACAACACCCCCGACGGCGTCGTCGATTCTCTCACGATCATCTTGAACACCGGCGGCTGTCGGTGGGCCCGCGCCGGCGGCTGCACCATGTGTGGGTACGTCGCCGAGTCGGTCGAGGGCGGCAGCGTGAGCCACGACGCCCTGATGAACCAGATCGAGGTGTGTCTCGACCACGAGTCCGAAAACGCCGACGAGCCGGCCGACCTGATCAAGATCTACACCTCCGGCTCGTTTCTCGACGAGCGAGAGGTCCCCGCGAAGACCAGACGGGCGATCGCCGAGACGTTCGCGGACCGCGACCGGATCGTCGTCGAGTCGCTGCCGGATTTCGTCGACCGGTCGAAGATCGACGACTTCGCCGAGCGCGGAATCGCGACCGACGTCGCCGTCGGCCTCGAGACCGCGACCGACCGCGTCCGGCGCGACTGCGTGAACAAGTACTTCGCGTTCGCCGACTTCGAAGCCGCCTGCGCGGAGGCCGCCGCCGCCGACGACGCCGTCGACGCGGACGTCGGCGTCAAGGCGTACCTGCTGATGAAGCCGCCGTTTCTCGCCGAGCCGGAGGCCGCCGAAGACATGGTCGACTCGATCCGTCGGTGTGCGGCCGTCGAGGGGTGTCACACCGTCTCGATGAACCCCTGTAACGTCCAGCGGTACACCATGGTCGACGAGCTGTTCTTCGAGGGCGGCTACCGCCCGCCGTGGCTCTGGTCGGTCGCCCACGTGCTCGCGGAGACCGCCGACGTCGACGCCATCGTCGTCTCCGACCCGGTCGGACACGGCTCGGACCGCGGCGCACACAACTGCGGCGAGTGTGACGACCGGGTCCAGACCGCGATCAAGGACTTCGACAGGCGCCAGGACCCGAGCGTCTTCGAGCAGGTCTCGTGTGCGTGTGAGGCGACGTGGGAGCTCGTCATGGCCGAGGAGACGAGCTACAACATGCCGCTCGCCAGGTGAGCCGCGCCGGGCGGGAAATTCAAGCCCGGGGGGTGTGTACGTGGGTCCGTGTCACGAGAACCCGCGGTCGGAACACACACAATCGGGGTGGCCGGCTCCCGCCCCTGAGGTCGTCGGCGTGGACATCAGCGGCCGCCACGAGGAGGACGGCGAGTACCTGATGGTCGCGGCCGCGGTTCACGCCCGCGTCGACCCCAGCCGGATCCGCTCGGTCGAGGGGATCGGATTCGCCGCCGTTCGCGAGGGTCCGACGCTCGAGGCGACCGTCGCGCTCGTCGCCGATGCGGTCGGGAACCTTCCGGAGCCCCCGTCGTGTCCGATCGTCTCCGAACACGGCGAGTTCTACGAGGAGCCCGCGGCTCGGATCGGCGTGAGCTTCCAGCCCGAGTTTAAATACGTCGAGAGCATAAGCGAGCGTGAAACAGTGCAGGCCGCACACCACGCCGCGTACGCCGCCCGAGGGCTGTTGCGATGACCGACGACCGCGACCGGCCGGCGAACGGACCGACCCAGAGGAGCACCGGCGGCGTCGTTCCACACAGGGGCGACGCCGGCGAGAACCGCCGCGCGGTCGTCGCCAAGCGCGTCGACGCCGGCGACGCCGACCTGACGGAGATCACCGAGCTCGCGCGAGCCGCCGGCTACGAGGTCGTCGGCCGGCTCACCCAGACCCGGACCGAAGACGCCGCGTTCATGTTCGGCGAGGGGAAGGTCGCCGAGCTGCGCGAGCTGGTTCGCGCCCGCGAGGCCGACTGCGTCGTGATCGACAACGACGTCGGCCCCTACCAGACGTTCAACATCGGCGGAAAGCTCTCCGCGGGGGTCGAGGTGATCGACCGGTTCACGCTCATCCTCGAGATATTCGGCCAGCGGGCGAACACCCGAAAGGCCCAGCTCCAGGTCGAACTCGCGGAGCTGCGGTATGAGCTTCCGCGCGCGGAGGCGAAAGCCAGCCTCGCGAAACGCGACGAGCGTCCCGGGTTCATGGGGCTCGGCGAGTACGACGAGAGCGTCGAGCGCGACATCAAACGCCAGATATCGGAGATCCGCGACGAGCTGGAATCGATCGCACAGAAAGAACAGGCCCGCCGGCAACAACGCCGCGACTCCGGGTTCGACCTGGTCGCGCTGGCGGGCTACACCAACGCCGGCAAATCCACGCTGATGCGACAGCTGGCGGCCGAACTCGACGTCGACGAGAACGACGACCGCCACCCGGACCTGGCGACGACCGCCGAGTCGCAGGACATGTTGTTCACCACGCTCGGGACGACGACCCGGCGGGCGGAGATGGACAAACGCGACGTGTTGCTCACCGACACCGTCGGGTTCATCGCGGACCTGCCCCACTGGCTCGTCGAGTCGTTCGAGTCGACGCTCGATTCGGTGTACCGCGCGGACCTCGTGTTGCTCGTGGTGGACGCGAGCCAGCCCGTCGCCGAGATGCGCGAGAAGCTCGTCACCAGCCACGACACGCTCTACGAGCGCAACGAGGCGCCGATCGTCACCGTCTTCAACAAGATCGACCGGCTCGACCCCGGCGAGCTGGCGGACAAACGCGCCGCGCTCTCGGGGCTCGCGCCGAACCCGGTCGCCGTGTCGGCGCGGACCGGAGCCGGCGTCGCAGAGCTTCGCGACCGCGTGGAGGCCGAACTCCCCGAGTGGGAGGAAGAACGGCTGATGCTGCCGGTGTCTGACGACGCGATGAGCCTGGTCTCGTGGATCCACGACCACGCACACGTCGACGGAGAAACGTACGCCGACGGCACCGTCACCGTCACGTTCGAGGCGAGACCCTCGATCGTCGCCCGGGCGCGGTCGAAGGCGGCGGAGCTGGCCGCCACGAGTTCGACGTGACGGCGGTCTGAAGGCGGCTCCGGACGGCCGCGACAGTCGCCGTACCCGCCTGATCGATCGTTTCATACGCGCGGCACGGCTGAATAGCGAACACATGACACGCGACGACCGGATTCCCGTCACCGTTCTCAGCGGGTACCTCGGGGCCGGCAAAACGACGCTGGTGAACCACCTGCTGGCGAACCCGGGCGACCGGCAGATCGCGGTGATCCTCAACGACATGGGCGAGGTGAACGTCGACGCGGAGCGCGTCGCGCGCGAGAACGACGAGGAGGGCGTCATCGACCTCTCGAACGGGTGTATCTGTTGTCGGCTCCAAGACGATCTGTTGACCGAGGCGGCCGCGCTGGCCGAGTCCCGGGAGTTCGATTACCTGCTCGTCGAGTCGTCTGGCATCTCCGAGCCGATCCCGATCGCCCGGGCGTTTCTCGAGGGAACCGAGGAGTCGACGATCGACCCGACGGAGCGGTTCCGGCTGGACACGATGGTGACCGTTCTCGACAGCTACGGGTTCTGGAAGGAGTTCGACGCCGGCGAGGACCTCCCGGGCGGCGCGGGCCCCGACCCCGGAGCGGACCGGCCGCTCGCGGACGTGCTCGTCGAGGGGATCGAGTTCTGTGACGTGCTCTTGGTGAACAAGACCGACATGGTTCCCGACGACGTGCTCGACCGGATCGAGTCGGTGGCCGAGCGCCTCGGCCCTCGCGCCGAGCGGATCCGGACGACCTACTCAGAGGTCGACCCGGCGGCGGTGCTCGACACGGGGCGGTTCGACTTCGAGACCGCGAAACGCTCGGCCGGGTGGAAGCGCGCTATCGCCGACAACGAGGCCGGCGACGAGAGCCACCACGGCGACCACGCGTCGGGTCACGACCACACTGAGGGGGCGGCCGCGGCTCACGGCGTCGATTCGTTCGTCTACCGCGCCGCCGACCCGTTTGCGCCCGGTCCGTTCGCGGACTGGCTCGACGACTGGGACGGCTCCGTGATCCGCGCGAAGGGAGTCGCTTCCGTCGCCGGCACCGACGACGTGATCGGCGTGAGTCAGGCTGGGCCGTCGGTCCAGGCCGGCCCCATCGGCGAGTGGGATCCGGACGACGACCGCCGGACGCGGCTCGTGTTCATCGGCCAGGAGATGGACGAGCCGGGCCTGCGCGAATCGCTCGACGGGTTGACCCGCGAGGAGGCGACGGAGCCGGACGCTCGAACCGCCGACGACGTGTTTCCGATCTGAGCGGACCGAAGCCGAGCCGCGGGTCGCGTCGTCGGTCGGCCGACGCGCGGGTCAGATCCCGAGCTCCGCCTGGAGGTCGTCCCAGTCGTCGTGGAAGCCGTGGGTGGATGTCGTCTCGCCGCCGACCGCCGACTGGTACACCTCGTCGTACTGCAGCAGCTCACCCCAGCCGTCGTGAAACGCCCAGTTACAGTACTTACACATACGCGATCGAACGCGGCGGCGGAAGATAAGCGTTGGCGGCGCCCCGCGAGGCGGTCGTCGCGCGGGCGAGCCGGAGCGGTCGCTCCGGGGGCGAAAAAAACGCGAGAACGGGGAGCCGGTGCCGGGTTAGGGTTCGAGCAGGACCTTCGTCACGCCTTCTTCGCGGGCGTCGAACGCCTCGTACATCTCCGGCGCCTCTTCGAGGTCGACGCGGTGAGACACGACCCAGCTCGGGTCGGCGCGTCCCTCGATGATCATGTCGCGGAGGTACCGGTTGTACGACTTCACGTTGCACTGGCCGGTGCCGCACTTGAGACCCTTCTCGAAGAACTTCCCGAAGTCGATGCCGAGTCGGCCCTGTGCGGCCATGTCGTCCGGGGCGCCCGGGTCCTCGGGGACGTACAGTCCGGGGATGCCGAGCTGGCCCGTCGGGCGAACGACCCGAATCAGGTTGTTGATCACGACCGCCGGGTTCTCCTTGGCTGGCTGGTAGGAGTAGTCCTCGGTGTCGGTGTCGACGTCGGCGGGGTCCGTCGCCTGGTAGCCGACGGCGTCGACGCCCTTGTCGACCATCCCGCCGTGCGCCTCGATGATCTGGTCGACCGGATCGCCCTCCGAGAAGTCGATCGCGTGGGCGTCACAGTGGTCTTCGGCCAGTTCGAGCCGGCTCGGTACCTGGTCTACCACGTAGATTTCGGCTGCGCCCTTGATCTTCGCGCTGTAGGCGGCCATCAGCCCGACCGGGCCGGCGCCGAAGACCGCGACCGACTCGCCGGGTTGAAGATCCGCCAGCTCGGTGCCGTGCCAGCCGGTCGGGAAGATGTCCGCGAGAAGCGAGAACGCGTCCTCGTGTTCTCGCCCCTCGGGGAGTTTCAACGCGTTGTGGTCCGCGTACGGGACGCGGAGCTTCTCGGCTTGTCCGCCCGGGTACGGGCCCATGGCGACGTAGCCGTACGCGCCGCCGGCGAAGCCGGGGTTGACGTTGGTACAGAAGCCGGTGTATCCCTCCTCGCAGTTCTGACAGAACCCGCAGGAGACGTTGAACGGCATGACGACGCGGTCGCCCTCCTCGAGCGTGGATACCGCCTCGCCGACCTCGCTGACGACCCCCATGTTCTCGTGGCCGAAGACGATTCCTTCTTCGGCCGCGGTTCGGCCCTCGTACATGTGGAGGTCCGAGCCACAGATACACGACGTCGTGATGTCGACGACGACGTCGTTCGGGTGTTCGATCTCCGGTTCGTCGACGTCTTCGACGGCGACCTCGTACGGTCCCTGATAGACAACTGCTTTCATGCGTGATCCATAGTAACTATGTTTGTCACATATAATAAGGTTATTTACAGGTCAGTTACCCTTAACAAGACTATAATGGAAAATAATATCATTGTGAGTACTACACACACTCTCACGGAGGGTTCAAACCCTTAGAGACCCTCCGTACAGCCGAATGGCTCACGCTCGGCAGGTCGAGACGGAATGGTGACGTATCGGCGGGGCGGCTACGTTCAGTCGACGGACGACGCGGTCGAACGGAGCTGTGAACACTGCGGCTGGCACGGCGTTGCCGACTCCTACCCGGAACTGATCGAATCCTATCAGTCACACCTCCGCGAGAACCATCCCAAGGCGTGGCTCCGGGTGTAAGCCCGTAGCCGCCGGCCGCCCCGTGCGTTACTCCGCCGCGTGTCGATCCGTCCAGAGGCGCCAGAACACCATGTACACCTCCCACGGGTCCAAGCCGTAGCGGTCCGCGAGGTCGTCACACGCGTCGAGGTAGGCGTCGTACGCGCCGACAGAGGGCGGGTCCGGATACGGCTCCTCGAGCGCCGTCAGGTCGGAGGCGACCTCCCACTCGCGAGGACCGACGACGACGAACTCCTCGGGGTGGGCGAACGCGAGAAACGCCGAGGCGACCGGGAGGTCGACGCCCGGCAGCGCGGTCAACGCCGCGACCGCGTGGTCGTACCCGTCCCGGTCTGCGTCGACCGCGGCGGCGACCGCGTCGCGGACCGCCTCGAAGTCGGCGTTCTCGAACGCCTCCTCGCGCCGGCGCCGGTCCATTCCCGGCGGCTCGTCCCCGAGATACCGACGGCCGTACCACCGGACGATCCACTGGGTGTCACGGCGGCCGTACTCCCCGTCGGAGAGCGCGGCCGGAAGGGTCTCGACGGCCTCGGCCTCGACCGTGTACAACGGTTCCGCCGATCGATACGCCGCGAGCGCCGCGTCGATCGTCTCCTGTGAGGGCTCCATGGCGAGCGTCTCGGCCGCCCGCGTGTTAAACCGTTCTGCGGGCCGCCCCGACGCTCACGCCGCGAAAACGGGCGAATCGACTCGCGGATCGGGTCCCCGAGCGCACGCGGGCCAGTTCGACTCCGTCGTTCGTCCGACCGATACACTCATCATTCATCCCACTCGATCATGACATATGAACGCACGGATGCGAGGTGTGACGCATGTCCGGTGAGACCGACGACGCGGTCAAAACAATCTGTCCGTACTGCGGCGTCGGCTGCGGAATCAAGGTACAACAGGGCGACGACCCCGGCGACGTGAACTTCAGGCCGTGGGGCGACGCGCCGGTCAACGAGGGACGGATCTGCATCAAAGGCGGCGCGGCGACCCAGGTCGTCGACCACGAGGACCGGCTCACAGAGCCGCTGATCAAAGAGGACGGGGAGTTCCGCGAGGCGACGTGGGAGGAAGCCTACTCGCGAATCGTCTCGGAGATGGAACGGATTCGCGAGGAACACGGCCCGGACGCAATGGGCTTTTTCGGCTCCTCGAAGACGATGAACGAGGAGAACTACCTCCTCCAGAAGCTCGCGCGGCGATACGGCACCAACAACGTCGACAACTGCACCCGGATGTGTCACGCCTCGACGGTGTGGGCGCTGCGGACCAGCCTCGGCGCGGGGGCGATGACGAACAGCATGGCCGACCTCGAAGAGGCCGCCGACGTGTTCTGGATCCAGGGCGCGAACCCGGGCGAGCAGCACCCGATCGCCAACAGCCAGTACTTCAGACAGGCGGTGCTCGAGGGAGCGACGGTGATCCAGGTCGACCCCCACGCCAACAAGACGACCCGGTCGTTCGACATCCACGAGACCGACCGCCACATGCACCTCCAGTTGAACCCGGGCACCGACATCCCGCTTCTCAACGCCGTGCTCAAGACGATTCTCGACCGCCACGAGGCCGAGCCGGACGCGGGATGGATCGACGAGACGTTCGTCGAGGAACGAACAGAGGGGTTCGACCACCTGAAAGAAACGCTCGCCGACTTCGACGCGGAGGCGGCCGCCGAGGAGGCCGGCGTCCCGCTCGAGGACATCGAACTCGCCGCCGAGAAGTACGCGATGGCCAACAACGCCGCCATCTTCACCGGCATGGGGATGAGCCAGCACACCTGCGGCGTGGACAACGTCCAAAACGAGATCAACCTCGCATTGATCACGGGCAACCTCGGGAAGCCCGGAACCGGCGTGAATCCGCTCCGCGGCCAGAACAACGTCCAGGGGACGTGTGACGTGGGCGCGATGCCGAACGTGTTGCCGGGCTACCAGCTCGTCGACGACGACGAGGCGCGCGAAAGCGTCGAGGACGTGTGGGGGTTCGAGGTGCCCGACGAGCCCGGGCTCACCAACGTCGAAATCTCTCACGAGGCGGGTCATTCCGTCCACGGATTGTACGTGATGGGCGAGAACCCGGTGATGAGCGAGCCGGACGGCAACGAGGTGGAAGAACGGCTGAAATCGCTCGAGTTCATGGTGGCTCAGGACATCTTCATGACCGAGACCGCGAGGTTCGCCGACGTCGTGCTTCCGGCGACGACGTGGGCGGAACGCGGCGGCACCGTCACCAACACCGACCGGCGCGTCCAGCTGATGCGCGGCGTCGAGACGGTCCACGAGAACACGAAACACGACCTCGAGATTCTGATGGAGATCGGCAGCCGTCTATTCGGCGAGGAGGCGTTCCGGTTCGCGGACGCCGAGGCCGTCTTCGAGGAGCTCCGACAGGTGTGTCCGAGCTATCACGGGATGACCTACGACGCGCTCGGCGAAGACGGGATCCAGTGGCCCTGTTACGAGGAGGGCGACGAGGGCGACCAGTACCTCTACGAGGAGTCGTTCGACACGGACAACGGGCTCGGACAGATCGAGGGCGTCCGCCACCAGCCGCCCGCGGAGGTGCCGGACGAGGAGTACCCGCTGATTCTCACGACCGCCCGGCTTGAAGAACACTACAACACCGGGACGATGAGCCGGCGGTCGCCGACGCTCTCGCGACAACACCCCGAGAACTTCGTCGACGTCCACCCGAACGACGCCGAGGCGTACGGGATCGAAGACGGCGACACGGTGACGCTCCGGTCGCGCCGCGGCGAGATCGAGGTGAAAGCGCAGGTGACCGAGGATATCAAGGAAGGCGTCGTCTGGACGACGCCACACTTTGCGGCCGCCTCGGCCAACCGTCTCACGAACGACGTGCTCGACGACCGCGCGAAGATTCCCGAGTACAAGGCCGCCGCGGCGGACATCGCGGTGACCGTCGCCGACGGGGGCGACGAGCCCGAGCCGGCCGACGACTGACCGCGGCCGTCTCGCTCGGCCTCAGACGACCTATTTTCTGCCGGATTCCCGGGTAAGCGACGCGGATCTCGGATCGCGAGAACGACTCGAAGGCTCATATCCTCCCCGCGAGAAGGGCCGACATGGACCCGACCGATTCGACCGGCGACGAGAGCGGTGACCCGGAGTCCGACCTCGCCGGCGCGCGCGCCGTGACGCCGCGGCCGATCGAGGCGGTCGCGGCAGACCTCGGTCTCTCTTCCGACGCGATAGAGCCGCGCGGCGACGGGATCGCGAAGCTCACCCTCGACGCGGTGCGGTCGGCGACCGCGGACGACAGCGACGGCACGGTCGTTCTGGTGACGGGAATGACGCCGACGCCCAAAGGCGAGGGAAAGACCGTGACGACCGTCGGACTCGGACAGGCGCTCGACGCGCTCGGCGAACGAACGGCGATCGCCGTCCGCGAGCCGTCGCTCGGGCCCGTCTTCGGGATCAAGGGCGGGGCCGCCGGCGGCGGGCACTCACAGGTGCTTCCGATGGAGGCGATCAACCTGCACTTCACCGGCGACATCCACGCGCTGACAGCCGCACACAACCTGTTGTCGGCGGCGCTCGACAACCACGTTCAACAGGGAAACGACCGGGACGTTGACGTGCGTCGCGTCCGCTGGCCGCGGGCGCTCGACGTGAACGACCGCGCGCTCCGCGAGACGGTGGTCGGCCTCGGCGGCCCGACCCGTGGCGTCCCTCGCGAGGACGAGTTCGTCATCACCGCCGCCTCCGAGCTGATGGCCGTTCTCGGGCTCGCGTCTGACCTGGCGGACTTACAGACGCGCGTCGGCCGGATCGTGCTCGCCGAGGACGCCGACGGCGACCCGGTCACGGCCGCGGACCTCGGGGTCGCCGGCGCGGTGACGGCGCTGCTCCGCGACGCGTTTCGGCCGAACCTCGTCCAAACGGTGGAGGGCGTTCCGGCGCTGGTTCACGGCGGCCCGTTCGCCAACATCGCCCACGGCACCAACACGCTCGTCGCCGACCGGGTCGGCGCGTCTCTCGCCGACTACCTCGTCACCGAAGCCGGATTCGGCGCGGACCTCGGCGCGGAGAAGTTCGCACACATCGTGGCTCCCGAGGGGATCGTTCCCGACATCGCCGTCGTTGTCGCGTCGGTGCGAGGGGTCAAACGCCACGGTCTCGAGATGTGGCCGACGGACTTCGACGCGCTCGCCGAGGCCGGTCCGGAGGCGGTGCGAACGGGCGTCGACAACGTTCGTCATCACGTCGAGATTGTCGAGTCGCTGGGGATCCCGGCCGTCGTCGCGATCAACGTGTTCCCCGACGACACGGAGGCGGAGCTTCACGCGCTGGAGTCGGCGCTCGGCGGCGACGTCCCCGTCGTCCGCTCGACCGCGTATCGCGAGGGCGGCGAGGGGGGACTCGCGCTCGCCACTGCGGTCCGTGAGGCGGCCGGAACCGGCGACTTCGCGCCGTTGTACGACCCGACGGACTCGGTCAGAACGAAGATCGAGACGGTCGCCCGCGCGGTGTACGGCGCCGACGGCGTCGAGTACGTTGACGGCGCGGCCGCGGACATCGACCGCGTCAAGGCGTGGGGATACGGCGATCGTCCGGTGTGTCTCTCGAAAACGCCGTACTCGGTGTCCGACGACGCCTCTGCGACGGGAGTTCCGACGGACTGGACGCTCACCGTACGGGAGGTCACGCCCTCGGCCGGAGCCGGCTTTCTCGTGGTCGAGACCGCCGACGTGATGACGATGCCGGGGCTTCCGGCCGAACCGGCCGCCGAGGAGATCGACGTCGGCGACGACGGCGAGATATCCGGGCTGTTCTGAGATTTACGCGTCCGGGGGGTCAAGCGCGCGTTTTTGTTTGCTGGTGACCCTGACGTCCGAGATTCGGGTGTTCGGATACGCGCCGTCGGCGGTCTTCTCGGCCGCCTTCACCATGTCCCACACGACGTTCAGCCCCGTCGTCACGCCCTCTAGGGCCTCCATCTCACAGCCCGTCTTGCCCGTCGTCTCCACCGTGACCGCCAGTTCGACGCGGTCGTCGTCGACGGCGAACGCCGTGTCGACGTTCGTGATCGGGATCTGATGGCACATCGGGATCGCCTCCCAGGTGTGTTTCACCGCTCGAATCGCTCCGATTCGGGCGGTCGCGAGCACGTCGCCCTTGCCGACCTCGTCGGCGCGGATCGCCTCGACCGTGGCGGGTGTCAGCCGGATCTCACCGCGGGCGACCGCCCGCCGAGCCGTGTCGGGCTTCGCGCCCACGTCGACCATCTGAACGTCGCCGTCGGCGGTCGTGTGAGTCAGTTCGTCCTCCGTCCGGTCCGTCTCGGGCTCCTCAGTCATACAACGCCTGCGGGAGCCGGTCGATTAAGTCCGTCGCCACGAGCCCGTGGCCGTGCGCGTCGGCGGCGGCGTCGCCGGCGAGTCCGTTGACGTACGCGCCGGCGGCGGCCGCCTCGAACGGACCCGTTCGCGCCGCGAGCGCTCCGACCGTCCCCGCGAGCACGTCGCCGGTTCCGCCGACCGTCATTCCCGGATTTCCGCTCCGGTTGAGCCGGACGGTCGGCTCGTCGCCCCCGCCGTCGAGCCCGCTCGCCCGCCCTGCGATCACGTCGACCGCTCCCTTCACGAGAAGGGTGTGACCGAGCTCCGCGGCGAACGACCGGACGCGTTCGCCCCGTTCTCCCGGTTCGGAGGCGGTCTCGCCGCCCATCTCGCGCAGCTCGCCCTGATGAGGCGTGCAGACGAGTTCGGCGTCGGTGTCGACCTCGGGAACGACCCGGAGGGCGTCGGCGTCGACGACCACGCGCCCGTCGACCCGGGCGAGGAATCGCCGAACGAGCTCTGCCGTCCCGTCTGCGTCGCCGAGTCCCGGCCCGATCACGACGACGTCTTGGGTCGCCGCGAGGTCGAGGAGCCGGTCGAGGTGTACCGGCGCGAGCGCCTCGCCCGGAACGCCGTGGACGATGAGGTCCGCGGAGAACCCCTGAATCTCGTTTGCGACGCCCGCCGGACACGCGACCCGCACCAGGTCGGCACCGGCCCGCAGGGCGGCCCGAGCCGACAACGCCGGCGCCCCGGCGTACGGGCCGCCCCCGACGACGAGCACCTCGCCGTTCTCGCCCTTGTGCGAGTCGGCGTCGCGGCCGAGTCCGAGGAGGTCGCCCGGACCGGTGAACCGCTCGGCAGCCGCCGGAATACCGATGTCTGCGACGGTCACCGCGGCGTCGAGCCGGTCGAGCCCCGGCTTCGTATCGTGAAACGTCACCACGCGGTCGGCGGCGACCGCGGGGCGTTCGGGCCCGCCGGTCCGCTCGCCGGTGTCGGCGTCGACGCCCGACGGGACGTCGACGGCGATCACCGTCGCGCCGGCCGCGCCGGCGGTTCCCCCGGCGGTTCCCAGTTTACTCACCCGTTCCGCGGCGGTCCGTTCCGGCTCGCGCAGCGCGCCCGAGACCCCCGTGCCGAGCATCGCGTCGACGACGACGTCCGGCGAGCCGAGGTCGAGGTCGGCGGCGTCGGCGACGGCGACCGCCGGAATCTCGGCCGCGCGGAGCGCCTCCCAGTTCTCGCGGGCGATCTGCGTCCCGATCGATTCCGGCCGCCCCAGCAGGTGGACGGTGACCGCTCGGTCCGAGAGAAACCGCGCTGCGACGAACCCGTCGCCGCCGTTGTTCCCCCGGCCACAGACGAACGCGACCTCGTCGCCGGGGTCGGTGACCGACCGGACCGCTCGGGCGACGGCGTTGCCCGACGATTCCATCAGCTGTTTGCGCGGGACGCCGAGGGCGACCGCGTTGGCGTCGACCGCCGCCATCCGGCTGCTCGATACCATGTGCGCCGATCGGCCGGGAACGCTCATAAGACTGCGGGAGCGCCGCGGCGCGCGGAGCGGTCCCGAGCGGGGCAGACCGATCGGGGGCGACGAGCCGCGTGTGTCTCGGCTCCACAGGTCCGGCAGCGTTTTATGAGTGCCTCTGTCCTTCCGAACGCATGACTCTCGCCTTCTCTGCTGATCTCGTGGCGACGATCGTCCTCGTCGTGGCGGTCGCGGGCGCGGTCAACGGCGTCGCGGGGTTCGGCTTCGCCGTCGTCGGGACGATGGTGCTCGCGACGACGCTCGACCCCGCGACCGCCGTCGCGTTCATGATCCTGCCGATGTTCGCCGTCAACCTCGCGCTGATCGGCGATCTCACGCGAGACGAGCTCGCCAGCTGCGGCAGCCGGTTCGCGCCGCTGCTCGTCTCCGCGCTGGTCGGCACCATTCTCGGCATGGCGCTGCTCGATCGGCTCCCGGAGGCGCCGTTGCGCGTCCTGCTCGGGCTCGTCTCGCTCGGGTTCGTGGCGACCGCCCAGCGGGTCGTCCCGCTTCCGGCGGTGTCGCGCGCGGCGGACCGGTGTTTCGTCGAGACGCCGCTCGCGATGGCCGGCGTCGGCGGCGTCTCGGGGCTCTTGTTCGGGGGAACGAACGTCGGCGTCCAGCTCGTCGCGTTCGTGCGGAGCTGTGACCTCTCACACGGGCTGTTCGTCGGCGTCGTGGCGCTGGTGTTCGTCGGCATCAACGGGCTCCGCGTCGCCGCCGCCGGCGCGCTCGGGTTGTACCCCGACCTCCAACTCGTCGCCGCGTCCCTCGCCGCCGCGGTCCCCGCGGTCGCGGGCGTCGCCGTCGGAAAACGGATCCGCGGCCGCGTGAGCGACCGCCTGCGCCGCGGCGTCGTGCTCGGGCTGTTGACGGTCATCGGCATCCGGCTCGTCCTCGGCGGCGCGGGACTGCTCTGAGCGCGCCGCCGCTCGCCGGAGCCGTCCCGGTAACGACGGCGGTCGCGTCGCCGCGAGCCGAGATCATTCGAGCGCCCGATACCACACCGCCGGTCGGGAGACTGAGACGATCAGGGCCGCTGCGCGGTCGAATTCGAGCCCGAGGGTCCGGCGCCGTCTGTTCAACGACCGGAGTTCGTCTCATCCCGACGCGACGCGAGTCGCCAGCGCGCTCAGGATGTACCTGAGAGTTTTGTACAGTGAGAATAGAAGCATCAAGAACACGATGATGGCTGAAAGCAGTTCTCTGAACACGAAGGCGGTCAGGAACGTGACGACCTCCCATGCGGTGTGGAACGCGCCGCGGACCCCGTAGGCGGCGAACAGGAGGACGATTGCGCCTGCTCCGGACACCCACGGGATCCACCGGTCGAACGGAGCCGAGACCGGCAGCGGACCCGCGAGACGGGCGGCGATCCCGACGGCCGCGATCAGACTCGCGGCAGAGACCAGCCGAAACCGCCGGGCGGACGGCCCCCACTGAGTCGTTTCAGTCGAGAGGTCAACGCCGGATTCGCGGAGTTCGTCCAGATGCGTGGAGATGCCGAACGGAACGTACGAGCAGACCACCAGCGAGGAGATGAGAAGGAACCGCGCTCCCGTCTCGCCGAGCGGATAGCCGCCCGGAGTTCCGTCGACCCACTCGGAGATCAGAAACACACCCTCGAGGGGCGCTGCGGCGCCGAGGAGACCGAAGAAGATCCCGATAGCGATCGGCGGAAGGTGATACGACGGGATATTGATCGTGTCTGGGTTGTCGCGACACGTCTCCGACTCGATAGACGCCGATTGTCGTCCGAGTTCGACGTGAGTTCCGTGATGGAGATCTCTCGTTCCCCGCTCCGGTCCGATGGCGAGGTCGTGTCCGCTCACCTCGTATCGGAGCGTTCGGCTTCCCTCGGGCGGAAGTGTCGTCTCGTGGCTGAGTTCCTCCCATTCGACGTCCCACGCACCGGGCTCGTCGCCGTCGAACTCGATCGTTTTCGGATCGAGCCACGCCGGAACGGTGTCCGTAACGCGTACGTCCAACGGCTCGTCGTGTCTGGACACGATGTCGAACGCCACGAGCGTACGCCGGGGATCGTCCGGATCCGTCCGCATGTGTTTCTCGACCGCGGCGAGTTCCCGGTCGCAGATCTCCCACTGCTCGGAGCTCTTACCGTCGTTTTCGTCGGGCTTTTGACCGATGTTTATGATGAGCTCGAACGTCGCAGCAGTGACGGCAAACACCCCGACGATCCCGCTCGCGAGGCCGGGGCCGACGGTCGGATCCGCGAACACGTACTCGCCTGCGACGAGGCTGATCAGAACGGCAATCGGGATGACCATCCCGGAGACGCGGACGGTCGGATCGACGGTCGGATCGAAGTTCTGTCGGAACTGTCGGAGCGTTCGCTCACAGTAGAGATACGTGTATCCGCCGGCCGAGACGCCGAATAACACGAGAATCAGAGCCGAAATCGGCGCGGCGGAGACGAATCCGGCCGGCACACGGAGCCGAGCCGCGAGGATGACGCTACCGGTGGTGACCAGCATCGCGGCCAGATACACCGTCATCACCGCGAGCGCGTTCCGCTTCCAGATGGTTGTCGCGCCCTCGATCAGACGCTCGGCCGGATCGCTCGGAATCTCAGAGGAGCTGAGCAGGTACGAGACGACGGCGAACACCTCTCCGAACGGGGTGATGAGGCTGAACAACCCGAAGAAGAGGCCCAGAATCGCCACGAGCGCGACGCCGCGGAGCACGTATCCGAGGGGGTTGCGCTCGCCGGGCGAGAGTCGCTCGTCGCTCTGTTGTAACACCCAGGCGAACAACACGGCCACCGCCGCCAGATTCCCGCCGACGGTGAGCGGCGTGAGCGGCAGGGCGACCGGCACCGCGATCGGTCCGACGATCCCGTCTAACACCGAGCGGTAGGCGGTTTCTGCGAGGAGACCGCTCCAGAGGATCGGCACCACCATCACCGCTCGTACGAGGTACGAACTCGGCCACGTCGTCGCCCCAGGTCTGATGAGTTTCGGGGCGTACCAGACCGCGATCGCGGCCAGAACCAGCCAGCCGAGCAGCCAGACGATCTCGGCGTAGCCGATGACGAACGACAACACGACGACCGACTCCATCCCACCGGCGTCGAGCAGTCTCGTGAGGCCGACGACGTACGGCGCGAGCTGTTCGATGCTGCGGGGCACGAGCAGAACGAACAGGTCGAGCCCGAGCAGCCACAACACGACGCGTTTTATCCGGCTACTCGCTCCGTTCTGGCTCGCGTTGGCGTCGGCTTCCGGTCCCGTCGTCCGGGCGGTGGCCGCGCCGTCTGGGTCATCGTGAGTCATCGATCCGGTATCATTCGATGTATCGAGGCGAGCCGCCGGCGTCGTCTCGGCGCTTCTCGGCCGCGGTCGCGACCGCGTCCACGGTCAGTCGCTCTCCGTTTTGTTGCGTCGTCCGGGCGGCGGCCTCGCCGACGGCTCGTATCGCCGCCGTTCCGAGGCCCTCGACGACGGCCGCCGCCCGCTCCCAGTCGAACGCTGGCGGAACCAGTCGGTCGTCGATACTCTCTCGAAGCAGCCGTTCGCGCGTCGACGCGCCCGGAAGCGGGATCGCTATCCGTTCGTCGAAACAGTCCGCGTTCCGAACCGGCTCGGCGACGGCGCTCGGGGTTTCGGCGGTCGCGATGACGACCGCGTCCGACGTCGCCGCCTCTGTGAGCAGTCCCGCGACCAGGTCAGTGAAGCTCGCTCCTTGGGTGGCGCCGATGCCGCTTGGCGTCAGCCTGTCGATGTTTTCGATGAGCAGGACACACGGCGCGTTCGCCCGGGCGATGGCGATGGTCTCCTCTGCGACAGTCGTCTGCGAGGCGGACGGGTGGCCGCCGATCGTCTGTGGCGTGAGCGGAATCAGCGGGATGGACAGTTCTCCGGCGACCGCCCGTGCCAAGTGGTCGGCGTCGTTTTTTCGTGGGCCGCACAGAAGCGCCCCGTCGACGTCACCGACGCCGACCGGCCGACGCGACTCGACGGTGCGTATCGGGTCGAGAATCCGCTCGTCGATCGTCGTCTTCTGTGCGGTCCGGCCCGGAACGTCGGCGAACCGGCGTTCGACGTCGACGTTCACGAGCTCCGCCGCCGAGAGGTTCACTCCGGGCGGCTGAACGACCCTCACGGCGCCGTCGGTCGCGTCCAGTCTCGACCGGTACTGGGGGAGCCACTCTCCGATGCTCGAAGAGGTCTCATCGACGGCCGCAGCCAGGGCGTCCGAGTCGATCTCGCGGTCTGCGACCATGGCGTGGCGTGCCGCCAGCGTCGCGACCAGCTCTAGATCGCTAGACGCGTAGCCGGCAGTGGCCTCGACCGTCGGAGCGAGATCGAGGTTCGCGGTCGTCGGACGGTCCTCGAGTTGTCCCTCGAGGATCGCTCGCCGTGCCGCCGCGTCCGGTGGCGGCACGTCGATCCGATCGTCGAACCGACCCGATCGACGAATCGCCGGGTCGATATCGTCGAGCCGATTCGTCGTTCCGACGACGACGACGTCGGTCCCCTCGACGTTCTGAAGTTCGATCAGCAGCTGGTTCGTCATCTGTCGCTGTGAGGTGGTTCCCGTCTCCGATCTGTTTGGCGCGATCGCGTCCAACTCGTCCAGTAGTACCAGACACGGCTGGTGTGCTCGAGCCGTCTCGAAGAGTGCGCTGACGTTGTCGGCCGCCTCGCCGACCCACTTGCTCGTGATGTCCGTCGGGGTGACCGCGACCAGCGAGAATCCAGATTCGCCGGCCAACGCCTCCGCGATGTGCGTTTTTCCACAGCCCGGCGGCCCGTAAAGCAGGATCCCGTTGGCGGCGCCGAGCCCGTACCGCTCGTATCGTTCCGGCCGTTCGATCGGCTCGAGAACGCGCTCCCGAAGCCGGCGTTTGAGTTCGGTCATTCCACCTACAGCCGAGAAGTCGTGCGTCTCGGGTCTCGGTCGGTGATCGCCGACGGAGTGTGGCTCCGGCGATTCGACGGGTTGGGCTCCGTGTTGGAACGCCACGAACCACGCCGCCGATCCCACGCCGGCGACGACGAGATACCTGGCTTCGATGGTAGTCAGAAAGCCGGCGATTGCCGTCGTCACCGCGCCGACGAGCAGCAGCACGTCGAGTTCGTGCTCGGAGCCGATGACCGCGACGACGGTCGCTCCGACGAACAAGGCGGCCGCGCCGGCGAACTGGGTCCCGACGCCGGTCATGCGACCCGTACTCCCCGACGGGAACTAATGGCCATCGGAAGAAACAAATATTCTACAACAGTCGACATCCGCTCAGAACGCGTCGGCTTCACCCCTCCGTCGTGAACGCTCGTTTTCCGCTGTCGTCGACGAGTCGTCGATCGGAGGCGACGCGGCGAATTCGATATCGTCGCATACGGTGTATGCGTCGCACACGCGAGACCGAGGACGTCCCCGCCGAACTCCGGAACGGTTAGGACGGAGCCGGGAGACGGGCGCACATGACGAGTTCCGACTGGGGCGACTGGCTGCCGCGTGCGGTCGCGGCCGCCGAGCCCGATACGGTGGCGCTATGGTATCTCGGCTGTAACGGATTTGCGATCAAGGGACGCGACGGGACGGTGCTCTGGATCGACCCGTACGTGGGAACGGGCGACCCGCCGCGAACGGTTCGGATGATCCCGGTCCCGTTCGACCCGGCGGACGTCGCGGACGCGGACGCGGTGTTCGCAACCCACGAACACACGGATCACGTCCACGGCCCCTCGCAGGCACCGATCCTCGCGAACACCGGCGCGGAGTTCATCGCGCCGGACGACTCGCTCTCGGTCGCCCGCGAGTCGGAACGCTGGACCGAGACGTGGGACGTCGACGACGAGCAGTTCCTCGAGGTCACGGAGGGCGACGAGCTACGGATCGGCGAGTTCGACGTCTCCGTTGTCGAGACGCACGACGCGGACGCGACACACCCGGTCGGATACGTGATCGACCACCCGACGGGAACGGTGTTTCACGCCGGCGACAGCAAGCCGTCGCCGTCGTTTTCGGCGCTGGCCGACACACACGACATCGACCTCGGGATCCTCGCGTTCGGGTCGGTCGGACGAATCCCCGACAAGGAGACCGGCGAGCCGACCAGAACCAAGTGGTACAGCAACGAGTCCGAGATCGTCGAGGCGGCGAGCGCGCTCGAACTCGACCGGCTCGTTCCGACACACTGGGACATGTGGAAGGGGCTCACCGCCGACCCGACGGCGCTTCACGAGCACGCACGGAGCTTCGACCACCCGGAGCGGCTGACGATCGTCGAGATCGGCGACCGGATCGATCTGTGAGCCGGCGTCAGTAGCGGCGGTCTCGGGAGTATCACGCCTGAGACGTCGCCCGTGGAATTTAACCCCCCGCTCGCGGAGAGGGGCGTATGGACGATCAGACGGCGAAAGCGACGACGACCGTCGAAGAGGACGGACTCCGCGTCGAGAAGTCGTTTACCGACGACGCGTTCCCGGTGCCCGCGGTGGTGTTCGAGCTCTCGTCGCGCCGTGAGGAGCCGGTTCGAGCGCGTCTTGTCGACCAGATACCGGACTCGTTTCCGATGGACCGCGTCGGGTTTCACCCGGAGTTCGAGAGCGAACACTGGACCGCCTACGAGGACCACCGAGTGGAGTTCGAGCGGGTGCTCGAACCCGGCGAATCGGTCGAGACCGTCTTCGGAATCCGCGACGACGACCCGGAGTTAGACGCGTTTCTCGGAGACCCCACCGTCGAGCACGTCGCCGTCGACGAGAAGATCGAAGACGTACTCGGCGTCGACGAGACCGACGCGGTTCGCGAGGCGTTGTCGGGCGACAGAGCGACGCTCCCCGGAATGGGAGATTTAGAAGACGGCCCCGCCACCGTGCCGAGTGACGCGTCAGATCCCGCCGCCGAC
>CAZKXC010000025.1:0-1653 GCA_964556645.1 uncultured Halobellus sp. | reverse complement strand
GACGACGCCGACAAGCGGGATCGCGGCCGCGCTGGCCGACGAGATCCGGTCCGGCGACGTCGACGAGGCGGACCTCGAACTCCTCCGCGAAGAACTCGACGGCGGCGTCCCCCGAAGCGTCGACGTCCGGATCGGCCGCCTCCAGTCGAGCGTGGCCGACATCGAGGCGTACGCCGACGCGCTCGCCGAGTTCATCGACGACGACGGAACCGCACGCGAGATGCTCGACGGGATCGAGTCCCGCGTCGCCGACGTCGAATCCGCGGTCGACGCAATCGACACCCGCGTTGCGGCCGGCGACCGCGCGCACGCAGAGCTCGCGGGCGACGTCGAGGCGATCGAGGCGGATACCGAGACCCTCCGAGAGGCGGTCGACGGACTCGGAGACGACGTGGACGCGTTCCACGAGAGGGCGGACGGCGTCGACGACCGGCTCGAGCGCTTCGACGAGGAGTTCGACGACATCTGGGAGGACCTGGCAGCGGTCGACGCGCGTCTGACCGACATCGAGGAACGGCTGGGCGACGACATCGCGGACGTCGACGCGGAGCTAGCGGAGATAGCTGATCACCTCGAGGAGCTCGAGGCGTTCCGGAGCCGGGTCAACGAGGCGTTCGGACCGTAGCCGCCGGAAAGCGCAACCCGTTTTGCCGCCGGCGACTCACGAGGAGACAATGAGTGAGCCGCTCTCGGTCGCCGTGCCGCGCAAGGGTCGTCCGCTGGAGGCCGTCCTCGAACGGCTGGCCACCGCCGGCGAGACCGACCATCTCGAGGCGTTCGCCGACCGGGTGAGCAACGTTCTGCGGTACGAGAAGGCCGTCACGAAGGGGTCGGTCGCCGCCGACGAGGGACCGTACCGCCGGCTGGCGGAGTACTCCGGCGTCGACGAGCCGAGCGACCCGGAGTTCACCCTGTTGCGCGACGACCGCGAGGGGAAGCCGCGGCGGATCGTGTTCGACTCGGCGACGGTGGCGGTCGGAGACGTCACGATCCGACTCGTCGGCCGCGAGGAGCCGTTCCGAGCGCTTCGAACCCACGAGTTCGCGCTCGGATTCGACTCCGCCGACCTCGTCTTAGAAGAGGTCGTCGGCATACGGCCGTCCGGACTCGAGGGATTGGCGGCCGTCAACGAGCGCATCGACCCGATGGACACGGACGTGCGCGTCGTCAGCGGGCTCGGCGACACGGTGTATCACACCCTGATGGGGCGCCCGGAGGCGTTGCCGCCGGACGCCGAACTCGACCGTGCGTATCTCTCGGAGTACGAGGGGCCGCTTTGCATCTCCTCGCGGTACGAGCGGCTCATCACCGCGGTCTTGGGGACGGACGCGCTCGACGGGATCGAGTTCGTCTACCCCGGCTCCGACGTCACCGAGGAGGCCGCGATCGCGGACACCGGACTCGGGGTGTACCTCACCGTGACCGGCTCGACCGCGCGCGATCACGGGCTCGTGGTCGGCGAGCACCTGTTCCCGAGCGAGACGGTCGTGATGCGGAACACGGCCGAGCGGCATCCGGACATCGAACGCGCGCTGGCGCGTCTCGACGGCGTTCGATCGGATTCGGCGATCACCGTGTGAGCGCCGCCGGGTCGTGTGTTCAGGCCCCTCGCTGACGGATCGCCTCGATCAGAGCCCGGTCGATCTCGTCGAA
>CAZKXC010000024.1:17377-24637 GCA_964556645.1 uncultured Halobellus sp. | reverse complement strand
CGCATGGTGAACGTCTCGTAGGTGTCGAGGTCCATCACCTGGGCGTCGTCGCCGGAGACGGAGACGACCTGCCCCTGCTTCCGTTGGATGATCGGCACCCACACCTTCGCGTCGACCGGCTGCGAGAGCGAGCGCTTCTTCTCGTCGAACACGCCGTTCCCCTCGACGCGGGCCTTGGCGCTCCCGTGTTTTCCGGGTTTGGCGGTGCTGTAGTGGTTGATCTTACAGGGCGAGCTGTCCATCATGACGTAGCTCCCCTCCTGGAGTTCTCGAACCTGCTTCTGCTCTCGCGGCATACATCGGCTTTCCGCCGGCGCGGGTATAAACCGTTTGGAACACGCCGCCTACGGGTGGAACTCGTCCTCGTACGGCTCCTCGTCGCCCTCGTCGGGAGGAACCAGCCGGCCCGTGAGCAGGTAGCTGACGACGAACATCGCGACGAAGCCGACGCCGACCGCCGCCGTCGTCCGCACCACGAACGGGAAGTCGATCCAGAGGAAGTAGCGGTCGGCGACGAAGATGGCGGCCACGGCGACCAGAAGCGTCTTTTGTTCGTCGGTCGGGTCGCGGATCAGGCCGACGACGTCCTCCTTGAGATCGCCGAGAAGCCCCATCTCAGCGGCTCACCTCGCTGCCGTCCGGCGTCGGGCCGTCTGCGGCGTCGTCGGCGGCCGTCGCCGACCCGGCCGCGCGCGAGTCGATGACGCCGCTCACCCGGTCGAGCCCCTCCTCGAGCTCGTCGGTCGGCAGCCCGAACCCGATCCGGAACCGGTCGGGGAACCCGAAGAGGTCGCCGGGCGCGAGCACGACGCCCGCCTCCTCGACGACCGTCCGACAGAACGTTCTGGCGTCCGCGAAGCCGTCCGGCACCGTCGGGAAGGCGTTGACGCCGACCGGGTCGTACCAGTCGAGCCCGTGTCGGTCGACCCACGCGGCGACGCGGTCGCGGTGAGCCGCCGCCAGCTCGCGATTCTCCGAGAGAATCCGGTCCTCGCGCCGGCCCAGCGCCTGCTTGGCGACGTGTTGGCCGAAGAGGCTCGGCGAGATCGTGGTGTAATCCTTCCACCGCCACGCGCGCTCGACGACCGGCTCGGGGCCGGCGAGCCAGCCGAACCGCAGGCCCGCGAGCCCGTACGCCTTGGTGAGGCTGGTGGTCGAGATGCCGTGTGCGCCCAGGCTCGCGACCGGCGGCTGCGGCTCCGTCGCCAGCAGCCGGTACACCTCGTCGCACAACAGGTAGGCGTCGGCGTCGGCCGCGACGTCGTACGTCGCTCGGATGCGTTCGGCGTCGTGATACCGGCCGGTCGGATTGTTCGGATTGTTCACGACGACGACCGCGGTGTCCGACCGGACCGCGTCCGCGACGGCGTCGGGGTCCAGCCGCCAGTCGGGCGGGGACAGCTCGACGCGGGTCACCGACCCGAACGCCTCGGGGACCGCGTGGAGCGCCTGGTAGGTCGGCGTGACGACGACCGCGTGAGACCCCGAGCCGATCCCGTCGTCGCCGACCGGGTCGGGCGAGGCGACGAGCGAGAGGAACGCCAGGAAGTTCGCCTCCTGAGTGCCACAGGTAAACAGCACCTCGCTCGCGCTGCGGTCGTATCGGGCGCCCACGTCGTCGCGGAACGCCGGGTCGCCGTTGGTCGGAATCACGTACCCCAGCCGGCCGGGATCGAGGTCGAACCGGCTCGCGTCCAGCGACCGGATCCCGCTTTCGGCGAGCATGATGTCGGCCTCGTGTTCGTACTCCGCGAACCAGCGCTCGAGACCGAACGGGTCGATGTCCATGCGACGGTGTCCGCGCGGCGTGAGGTTAGGTGCTACGGTCCGAGACCCCGTCTTCGACACGGCTTTTGCCCGGTGACCCCTAGAATCGACACTCAATGTCCGCCGAGACCTCGCCGCCGACCGCGGTCGCGTCCGCGCCGTCCGTGTCGCCGGATCGACTCGCCGACCTCGCCGACCGCGCCGCGGGATCGGGCGGCGACGTCCTCGACGTCTTCGCGCCCGCGACGACCGAACGGATCGGCTCCGTGCCGGCCGCCGACGCCGACGACGTCGCGAGCGCGGTCGACCGCGCCCGCGAGGCCGGGTCGAAGTGGGCCGACCGCTCCGTCGCCGAGCGCGCGGCGGTCATCGACCGCTTCGGCGACCTGGTCGCGGAACGCCGGACTGAGCTGCTCGACCTGCTTCAGTTGGAGACGGGCAAGTCTCGGCGCACCGCCGTCGAGGAGCTGCTCGAGGTGCCGATGGCGTGTGGCTACCTCGCCGCCGAGGGGCCGGACGCGGTCGCAGACGAGCGGCGCGGAAGCGCGTTGCCGGGGCTCTCGACCGCGACGGTGACGCGCGACCCGGTGGGGGTCGTCGGCGTGATCTCGCCGTGGAACTACCCGGTGACGCTCGCGTCGGCCGACGCGCTTCCAGCGTTGTTCGCGGGCAACGGCGTCGTGCTCAAGCCCGACGAGAAGACTCCCTACACCGCCCTCGCGCTGGCCGAGCTGCTCGAGGCCGCCGGGCTCCCAGAGGGTGTTCTCACGGTCGTGACCGGCGACGGTGCCACGGTCGGGCCCGCGCTGATCGACCGGGTCGACCACGTCGCGTTCACCGGCAGCACCGAGACCGGGCGGGCCGTCGCCGAGCGCGCGGGTCGGAACCTGATCGACTGCTCGCTCGAGCTCGGCGGCAACAACCCGCTCGTCGTGCTCGGAGACGCCGACATCGACGAGGCGGCCCGCGGCGCGGTCCAGGCGTGTTTTTCCAACGCCGGCCAGCTCTGTCTCGCCGCCGAGCGCGTCTACGTCGTCGAGTCGGCGTACGACGCGTTCCGCGAGGCGTTCGTCCGCGAGGCCGAGCGGCTGACGCTGGGGACCGGCTACGGCTACGGCGACGACCTCGGCTCGTTGATCGACGCCGACCAGCTCGACCGGGTTCGGGCGCACGTCGACGACGCCCGCGAGC
Source organism: uncultured Halobellus sp. (assembly GCA_964556645.1). Classification (GTDB taxonomy): domain Archaea; phylum Halobacteriota; class Halobacteria; order Halobacteriales; family Haloferacaceae; genus Halorubrum. The sequence continues at coordinate 21,679 of CAZKXC010000024.1, read as the reverse complement.
GGGGCGCGACCGTCGAGACCGGCGGCCGCCACCGGCCCGACGTCGGCCCGTACTGTTTCGAGCCGACGGTGTTGACCGGGGTCGACCCGGACGCGACGGTGGCCTGTGAGGAGACGTTCGGCCCCGTCGTGACCGTCTCCGCGGTGCCGGACGTCGACGCCGCGGTCGCGGCGGCCAACGACTCGCCGTACGGCCTCAACGCGAGCGTCTGGGGCGCCGACCGCGAGCGCGCGGCGGCCGTCGCGCGGCGGATCGACTGCGGGACGGTCTGTGTGAACGACGGCTTCCTCGTCGGCTGGGGAGCGCGTGACGCCCCGATGGGAGGCGTCGGCGAGTCCGGGATCGGCCGTCGCCACGGTCCCGAGGGGATCCGGCGGTTCGTCGAGCCGCGGACGGTGAGCGTCTCGCGGGTCGGACCGTTCACCTTCCCCGACCGGATCCCGACCGGCTGGGTCGTCCGCGGGACGTTCGCCGCGATCGGAGCCGGGCGGCGCGTCTCCCGGGCGGTTCGGACGGTGACGCGGCGGCGCTGAGGCGGTCGGCGCCGTTCGGCCGCCGGCGCGGGGTCGCCCTGCTCCACGGCGCCGAGCGAACGGGTACATTGATGCGTCCCGCAGCCGTCTCGTCGGTACATGCGATCCCGGCGCGCACACGTCGGGTCGAACCCCACCACATGAGACAGTACCTCGAACTCGTCGCCGACGCCCTCGCGACGGGCACGCACAAGCCGAACCGGACCGGCGTGGACACGATCGCGACGTTCAGCGGCCAGTACACGGTCGATCTCGCGGCGGGATTCCCGCTTCTCACCACCAAGCGAATGGACGGCTACCGTTGGAACTCGCTCATCCACGAGGTGTTGTGGTACCTCTCCGGCGAGGAACACGTCCGAAACCTCAGAGAGGAGACCGCGATCTGGGACGCGTGGGCCGACGACGAGGGACGTCTCGACACCGCCTACGGCCGGTTCTGGCGGCGGTATCCCGTGCCGGGCGAGGCGGACGCCTTACCGGGCGAGACGTGGCCCGACGACGCTCACCGATGGGTGACCGTCGAGACGGACGCGGACGGGACCGAACGTCGCACCTTCGACCAGATCGCGTACGTCCTCGACACGCTGCGTGAGAACCCGCGCTCCCGGCGGATGGTGGTGAACGCGTGGCACCCCGCCAACGCGGCCGTCTCGACGCTGCCGCCGTGTCACTACACCTTCGTCGTCACCGTCCAGGGCGACCGGCTCAACCTCCACCTCACACAGCGTTCCGGCGACATCGCGCTCGGCGTCCCGTTCAACATCGCGGCGTACGCGCTGCTCGCGAACGCGCTCGCTCAACGCACCGGCTTCGAAGTGGGCGAGTTCGGCCACACGGTCGTCGACGCGCACGTCTACTGCGGCCGCGGCGAGCGCGGCGAGTGGTACGCCGATCACCTGCCCGCGCTTCAACGGCGGCTGGCGGACGTCGAGACGGACGCCGGCTACCGCGAGGTGAGAGCCTGGCTGGAAGCGACCGCTCCCGCGGAGGCCGACGCCGAGGCGGGGTACGACCACGTTCCCGGCCTCCTCGAACAGCTCTCGCGGACCCCGCGCGAGCGCCCGCAGATCGAGATCGCCGACGTGCCGCTCGACGAACTGACGTACGACGACGTCGAACTCGTCGACTACGACTGCGCCGAGGGGATCTCCTTCGCGGTCGCGGAGTGATGACGGGGACCGACTCCGGCGCGGCCGGCGCGGGCGACGACGCGGACATCGTCCTCGTCGCGGCGGTCGCCGAGAACGGCGTCATCGGCGCCGACGGCGAGATGCCGTGGCACTACCCGCGCGACCTCGCGCACTTCAAGCGGCTGACGACGGGCCACCCGGTCGTGCTCGGGCGGATCACCTACGAGAGCATCGCCGAACGGATCGGCGGTCCCCTCCCCGACCGGCCGAGCGTGGTCGTGACCACCGGCGACCCGGAGCTCCCCGAGGGCGCCGTCGCCGCGGGCGGGATCACAGAGGCCACGGAGCGGGCGCGGGCGATCGCCGCCGACCGCGGCGTCGACGCGATCTACGTGATCGGCGGCGCGACCGTGTACGAGGCGTTTCTGCCGGTCGCCGACCGGATGGTGCTGACCGAGGTGCCGGACCGACCGGACGGCGACACGCGGTTTCCGACGTGGGACGCCGAGGCGTGGACGGAGACCGACCGCGAAGCCGACGGCGACCTCGCGTTCGTCACCTACGAGCGGGTCGACGACTGACCGACCGACACGAGACCGGCAGGCGGCGACGCCCCCGTCGGTGCGGCCGAGCGTCGGCGGAACGAACACCTTTGTTCTCGCCGGCCCAAGCGGGCGCAGGATGGAGGTCGCGCTGCTAACGGTCGGAGACGAGTTGTTGTCCGGCGACACCGTGAACACGAACGCGAACTGGCTCGCCGGGCGGCTGGCCGAGCGCGGCGTCACCGTCGCGCGGATCCTCTCCGTGCCGGACGAGCGAGAGACGATCACCGACCGGGTGGCGGCCTACAGCGACGCGTTCGACCGCGTGATCGTCACCGGCGGCATCGGCGGCACGCCCGACGACGTGACGATGGAGGCGGTCGCGGCCGCGTTCGGGCGCGGTCTCGTCGCGTCCGAGCTCGTCCGCACCGACGTCGAAGAACGGCTGCGGCAGATCGCGACGCGGCTGCCGGACCGCGAGCTGAACGTCGACGTCGACGCGGAGGCCGCGCTGCCCGAGGGAAGCCGTCCGTTGTTGAACGACGCGGGGCTCGCGCCCGGCTGCGTGCTCGAGAACGTCTACGTCCTGCCGGGGATCCCCGAGGAGCTGAAAGCGATGTTCGCGTCCGTCGCCGACGAGTTCGCCGGCGAGCGGCGGTCGCGGTTCCTCTACACGGTCGAGCCGGAGGCCAACATCGTTCCCGCCTTAGAGGAGGCCATGGAGCGGTACGACATCACGGTCGGCTGTTATCCCGACCGGGAGGCGGGACACAACCGGCTGAAGCTCGTCGGAACCGACGAGACGGAGCTGGCCGCCGGGAGCGACTGGCTGCTCGCGAACGTCAACGCGAGCGAGACGCCCGTCTCGCGCGAGTGGGCAGACGCCGACGGCGACGGCGACCGGGCGGACGGCGGCGAGCCCGGCGACTCAGCTTCGTAACGCCTCGACCGGCCGCTCGTTGGCGGCCTTCCAGGCGGGGTACGCGCCGCTCACCAGCCCCACGCCGACGCCGAACCCGAGCGCGAGAAGCAGGTAGTAGCCGTTGGTCGGGTCGAGCGCGACGGTGGGGTCGACGGCCGACGTCGAGACGACGAGGCCGGCGACGACGACGACGGTCAACGCCGTTCCGAGGACCGCGCCGAGCGCGCCGATGAGCCCGGCCTCGGCGATCAGCACGCGCAACACGTCTCGCCGGGTCACGCCCACGGCGCGCATCACGCCGATCTCCTCGCGGCGTTCGACCGTGCTCATGAGCATGACGTTGAGGATCGAGACGCCGGCGACGACGAGCGAGATGCCGCCGAGACCGAGCAGAAACGTGCCGAGCAGGTCGAAGAACTCGTTGATCTCGTCGACGACGGCCGCCAATTCGAAGACGTCGACGCGCTCCTCGCGGGCGTTCACCGACCGGCGGATCGACTCGGCGGCCGCGCTCGCCTCCGCGCCGGACTCCGAGACGACGAGCACCTGGTCGTACCCGTCCGCGGCGAACGCCGACTCCGGGAGAAACACCGCCTCGTCCGGCGCGACCGGGCTGAACGTCTGGCTCTGGGCCAACACGGCGATCACGCGGGTCTGTCCGCCCGCGACCTCCACGCGGTCGCCGACGCCGACGCCGAGATTCTCGGCGAGTTCCGCGCCGACGATCGCCCCGTCGCGGTGGCGTTCGGGAAGGTCACCCTCTGCGGCCTCGAACGCCAGCCCCGGGCGTTCGACCCCGTACACCGTCGCGAACTGCTGGTCGGTCGGCGCGGAGACGATCGCGCCGTCGGAGTAGAGCGGCACGACCGCCGGCTCGCCCACCGCGCGTCGGACCGCGGCGACGTCGGCGTCCGAGAGCGATTCCACGCCCGCGTCGGCGTTCGGCGAGAGCACCACCTGGGTGCCGATGTCGCCGATGGCGTCGTCTGCGCCGAGCGCGAGCACGTTGCCGAAGACGCCGAGCGTCGCGACCGCGAAGACGCCGATCGTGACGCCGAGGACGGCCAGCACCGTCCGGACGCGGTTTCGTCTGAGGTTCCGCGCCGCCATCGCCACCGACGGCTGCCACGCGCCCAGGCTCACGGCTCACCTCCCGGCACGGAGCCGTCGACCGC
>CAZKXC010000024.1:4998-17277 GCA_964556645.1 uncultured Halobellus sp. | reverse complement strand
CGGGCCGTCGTCGGTCGGCGCCGCCCCCTCGTCTGCCGGAATTCCGTCGACGAGCACGCCGTCGGTGAGCTCGACGGTTCGGTCGGCGAACTCCTCGACGAGCGGGTCGTGGGTGACCGCGACGACGGCGACCCCCTCGCGTTTGACCCGGTCGAACTCGGCGAGGATCGACTCGCCGGTGTCGGTGTCGAGGTTGCCGGTGGGCTCGTCGGCGAGCAACACCGCCGGCTCGTTTATCAGCGACCGCGCGATCGCGACCCGTTGTTTCTGCCCGCCCGACAGCTCCGTCGGCTCGTGGTCGAGCCGGTCGCCCAGTCCGAAGCGCCCGAGCAGGTCTGCGGCCCGGTCGCTCGCGTCGCCCGGGTCGAACGCCGTCGGAAGCGTGACGTTCTCGACGGCGGTGAGCGTCGGCAACAGGTGAAAGTCCTGGAAGACGAAGCCGATTGACTCCTTGCGCGCCGTCGTGCGCTCGGCGACGGAGAGGTTCGTCACGTCCGTTCCCGAGAGGAGCCGTCGGCCGTCCGTCGGGTCGTCGAGCAGCCCGAGCACGTTGAGCAGCGTCGATTTGCCGGAGCCGCTCGGGCCGACGACAGCGACGAACTCACCGGGTGCGGCCGCGAAGTCGACGGCATCGAGCGCAACGACCGGCTCGGCGCCGCCGCCGGGGTATCGCTTCGTCACCCCGTCGAGTTCGACGCTATACATGGCGACGACGGCGGACGACCGCGCCGGCGATAACGAGCCCGAGGAGCGCGACGACCCCGCCGACGACGGGAAGCGATGCCACCCCGGCGTTCCCGCCGAGAGCGCCGAGGCTGCCGACGGCCGAGTCGTCGTCGTCCGCGGGCGGCTCCGGAGCCTCGAGTTCGACCGTCTCGACGTAGCGCACGCCCCGGTCGGTGTACGCGATCCGGAGCGGCACCGTGTCGGCGACCGTCGCGTTCGCGGTCGTCCGAAGCTCGAACGGGACGAACTCGTCGCTGCCGACGCTGCCGACGAAGTAGCCCTCGCCCGCGGGGGTCGGCGTGACGCCGGGCGCGTCGACGACGGTGACGCTCACCCCGGTGAGGTCGGCGTCGCCGGCGTTTCCGATGTTGGCGTTGATCGACATCTGGTCGTCGCCGACGGTCGTCACGCTCGCGTCGGTGACCGTGGGCCGGCCCTGACGGGGCGGGTACACGAGCGTGGCCGTCGCGGTCCGCAGTGGCTCGTCCGCGTCCGGAGGCGCCGTCGCAGACCGGAACGCCGCGGTGAACGTCACGTTCGAGCGCCGGTCGAGCGTCCCGAGGTCGACTATCACCTGGCGTTCCTCCCCCGGCGCGATGTCCTCGACGACGAACGGCCCCATGGTGACCGGCGCCGCGTCGGAGCCGTTCGGTGTCGCGGCCGAGTCGGCGTCCGTCGCCGCCTCGCCGGTCGCCACGCCGGCGGCGGTCAGACTCACGCGCTCGGCGGGAACGGTGCCGGTGTTGACGACGGTCACGGCCACGGGCGAGTCCATGGCGGTGGCGGCGGCGGCCGGCTCCTCGTCGGCGGTGTCGAGCCCGCCGCCACCGCCGCCGAGGATGCCGTCGATCCCGTCGACGTTGACGCCGCCGTCGTCGCTTTCGGTCTCGAAGTCCGCCGGGGACCGCGCGCGGACCCGAAGGTCGACCGCCCGCTCGGCCGGCTGGACGTCGACGAAGAGGTCGCGCTCGACGCGGACCTCCGACGGGTCGTCCTCGTCTTCGTCGTCTCCGACGGCTTCTTCGGCGACGACCACCACGGTGAGCCGGTGCTCGCCGGGGTTTTCGAACCGGGTGTACAGCTCCGTTTCGAGGTCGTCGCCGGGGGACAACGCTCCCGGCGCGGCCGCCTCGTCGAGGACGTCGCCGTCGGCGTCGAGGAGCCGCACCGCCGTCACCTCCGCGGCGTCGGGGCTACCCGCGGAGTTGGAGACGGTGGCGTTCACCGTCGTCCGCTCGCCGACGACCGGCTCGCCCGGCGTCACGCCGGCGGCGTCGACGGTGATCCGTGCGTCCGGAACGGCCGTCACGCCGCCGACGGCCGCGAGCGCGATGAGACAGGCGAACAGGAGGGCTGACGTTCGGTGGAGTTGCAATATGTCCGTAGTACGTGCTCGCCGCCAATATACCCGTCGCGGGTGGGGGGTACGTACCGGTTAAGGAGGGTTTTTCAACCGTCCGGCACAAGCATACACAATGAGCGAACGCGTCACCGCGCGAGCGGGTGAGAAGCGATGATGGGCGGCAACGACCAGCAGGCGTACGACCGCGGGACCTCGTTGTTCTCGCCCGACGGGCGGATCTATCAGGTCGAGTACGCCCGCGAGGCGGTCTCGCGCGGCGCGCCGAGCCTCGGCGTTCGAACGGCCGACGGGGTCGTCTTCGTCGCGATGTCGCGGGCGACGTCGACGCTGATGGAGGCCGAGAGCATCGAGAAGCTCCACAAGCTCGACGACCACCTCGGCACCGCGAGCGCGGGCCACGTCGCCGACGCGCGCCAGCTCATCGACCTCGCGCGTCGGCAGGCACAGGGGAACCGGCTCCGGTACGGCGAGCCGGTCGGCGTCGAGACGCTGACGAAGTTCGTCACCGACCACATCCAGGAGAACACACAACGCGGCGGCACGCGGCCGTACGGCGCGGCGCTGCTCATCGGCGGGATCGAGAACGGCGAGCCGCGGCTGTTCGCGGCGGACCCGTCCGGCACCCCGAACGAGTGGAAGGCGACCGTCATCGGCGGCGGCCGCCAGGAGATCCAGGGCCACCTCGAAGACGCGTGGACGGACGAACTCTCGCTCACCGACGGCGTCGAACTCGGCGTCGAGGCGCTCGCCGAACACGACGAGGAGTTCGGTCCGGGCGACCTCGCGGTCGCGACGATAACCGAGTCAGACGGCTACCACACCGTGCCGGAAGCCGAGGTCGCCGACGCCTTCGAGGCCGCCGGGCTGACAGAGGACGACGACGCGGCCGACGAGGAGTAGTCGGTCGGCGCGGCGGTCGCCGCCCCGGCGCGATCCTTTTGTATTCGCGGCCGCGAACGACGCGTATGACACGTCTTGACGAGCTCGTCGCGTACCCGGTGAAGTCGCTCGACGGCGTCTCCGTCGAGCGCGGCGAGCTCGGGCCGACCGGCGCGCTGCGTGGCGATCGGTCGTACGCGTTCGTCGAGGCCGGCGTCGATCCCGACGTCGCGTCGGTCGGGAGCGGCGGCGGCTACGTGAACGGCAAAAGCGAGCCGGCGATCCACGGGCTCCGGGCGAGCTACGACCTCGCCGGCCCGGCGGACGCGACGCCGACCGCGGTGACGCTCGAACGGCCGGCGCGCGGCGACGCCCCGGCCGACAGACAAACGTTCGCGCTGCCGGCAGAGGGCGACGCGCTCGCCGGTTGGGTCGGCGAGTACCTCGGCTACGAGGTTGACCTCGTCCGCGACCCCGACGGCGGGTTCCCCGACGACCGGGCGGCGCCCGGTCCCACCGTGATCTCCGCCGGGACGCTCCGCGAACTCGCCTCGTGGTTCGATTCGATCGCGGACCCGACGGAGGCGCGCCGGCGGTTTCGGCCGAACGTCGTGGTGGCGGCGTGTCCGGCGTTCTGGGAGGACCGGTTGTTCGCCGACCGCGGCTTCGGCGTGCGGGTTGCCGTCGGCGACGCCACGCTGTGTGGGATCAACCCGTGTCAGCGATGCGTGGTTCCGTCGCGTCACCCGGATACCGGCGCCACGACCGACGGATTCCGAGAACGGTTCGTCCGGAAGCGCCGCGAGACGCTCCCGGAGTGGACCGAGACCGACCGGTTCGACCACGAGTTTCGGGTGATGGTGAACACGGTCGTGCCGGAACGGTCGTGGGGAACGACGATCGGGGTCGGCGACGCGGTCGAGATCGAAGCCACCGTCGAGGTCGACGGCGAACCGCCAGAGGCGACGTGACCCGGCGGTAAAGGCGCTCACTCCCCGTCCGCGACGTCGCGAATCGCCTGAACGAGTGCCGCGAGCGCGCGGTCGGCGCTCGCGCGCGTCACCGCCTCGCGGTCGCCCGAGAACACCGCCCGGACGCTCCGCGAGAACGACGCCTCCGTCCCCCACGGCGCGGCGTACGCCACGCCCACGTACACGAGTCCGACCGGCTTCTCCGGCGTTCCCCCTGTGGGACCGGCGATTCCCGTGGTCGACACCCCCCACGTCGTGTCCGCGTGGTCGCGAGCCCCGGTCGCCATCTCGCGGGCGGTCGGCCCGCTGACCGCGCCGTGTTCGTCTAAGGTCTCGCGGGCGACCCCGAGTTCGCGGCGCTTGGCGTCGTTGCTGTACGTCACGTAGCCTCTGTCGAAGTAGGCGCTCGCGCCCGGCACGGCGGTCACCCGCGAGCCGACGAGCCCGCCCGTCAGCGATTCGGCCGTCGCGAGCGTCTCGTCTCGCGCGGTCAGGAGCTCTCCCAGGCGCACCGCCGGCGGGTCGGCGTCGGTCGGCGTCTCCTCGGCTGTCATGTGGCCGTCTCCGAGCCGTGCGGGCTTCAAACGTGGGTCCGGTGGAGGGGTCGGCTCCCGCGGGTCGGCGTGAGGGTTATGCGCCGGCGGCGGCTACCGCAACACGTGATCGATCGACAGGGGTCGACGGGGCGCGACGAGCGGGACGAGCGGGTCGCCTCCGGCGAGAAGGGGCCCTCGTTCGCCGCGGGGCGCAGTCGGGCGAGCGAGCCGGCACCGTCGGGGTCCGGCGGCGACCGCCGCCGGGTCAAGACGACCCCGCGCCCGCGAGCGGAACGCGGCGTGACGGGACCGTGTTGCGGCGAAACGGCTCTCGAACGCCCGGAGGAGCCGTGACCGAAGACGCCACGGCGGTGCTCGCGCGGATCGTCGAGTCGGCGAGCGGGGCCGACCTCCGTGGAAGCGGCTCGGACGGGCGGAGCGTGACGCTCGTCGGCCGCGACGGCGAGAAAGGGCCCGTCGAGCGGCTCCCGTCGCTGCTGACCGACGCGGAGTCGGTCGTCGGGGTGGTGCCGCGGGTCGAGTCGGCGCTCGCCGACCGGCTGACGGCGGCCGACGCGCCGGCGGACGCGCGGATCGTCCTCACCGGACGGGCGGGCGAGCGGCTGACCGGGCCGGCGCGGCCCGCGATCCGGTCGGCGCTCGCCGGCCACGGCGTCGACCTGTACACACACCAGGGCGACTCGCCGGTCGGCGTCCTGCTCGTCGACGACCACGCGGTCGTCGGGTTGTTCGACGGGCCGACGCTCGCGGCCGTGTTGACGACGGACCACCCGAGCGTTCGCGAGTGGGCGGCCGCGACGTTCCGGCGGTACCGCGAGGCGGCCGACGCGGTGTAGCCGCTCGGCGACCCGCGGGCGGCGTCGTACTCTGTCCGAAATGTATCAGTATTCTGGAAAACTGCGCCGGAACAAATCTGTGGCACGTCTCGTTCGCAGACGAGCACCGGGAAGCAACAAAGCGTGATAAAGACATACTTATGTTAGAGGAATAGATATTGAGCGGTATGTCATACCACAAGAGACGGCGTGACGTGTTGAAAGGAATCGGCGTCGCGGGCACGGTCGGGATCGCCGGCTGTGCGGGCGATAGCGGCGGGAGCGACGGTGACGGCAGCGACGGAGGCGACAGTGGTGACGGAGGAGACGGCGGCGACAGCGACAGCGGCAGCAGCGGAGGCGGCGGCCCAGATCTGCTCGTCGTCATCGGCTACCCCGAGAGCGGGATCCAGTTGTTCCGCGACTACTACAGCGCATCGGACGGCGCAGAGGACATCCTCATTCCCGACGGGCTTCAGGACCCTTCGCTGCCCGGCCAGGTCGGTAATGCGATGGACAACGTCACCGGGACCGCGCCGGCGGCTGGCGGTCCGAATCAGGAGGCGTTCGCGAGCCTCTATCAGGACACCTACGACGAGACGCCGGGCGTGTTCACCTCGCAGTCGTACGACTCCGCGGCGGCGCTCATCCTCGCGAACGTCGCGGCGGGCGAGAACAACGGGACCGCGATCCGCGACCAACTCCGGCGGATCGCGAACCCCGACGGCACCTCGTACGGGCCCGGTGAGTTCCTCGACGCCGTCGAGGCGGCCGCGAACGGCGAGAACATCAACTACCAGGGCGCGTCGAGCGCCGTCAACTTCGATCAGAACGGCGACCCGGCGTCCGCGGCCTACCAGATCTGGGAGTTCGCCGGACAGGACGCCGACTCGGTCGACGTTCAGGAGACGCAGAACTTCGAGGGCGAGAACCCCGACGGCGCCGGCCCGTCGGCCGACTCGTCGCCCGGCGGACTCGGCCGCGAGGTGAGCCTCGGCATCCTGCTGCCCGAAACCGGCGACCTGGCGTCGACGGGCCAGCCGATGATCCGCGCTGCCGAGATTCCGGCACAACAGGTCAACGAATCCGACCTCGATTTGACGGTGAACGCCCAGTTCGAGGACACGAACACCTCGCCCGACCAGGGCGTCAGCGGCGCGGAGTCCCTGATCAGCTCTGGGGTTCCGGCCGTCTGCGGGACGGCCTCCTCCGGCGTGAACGTCCCGGTCTGTACCGAGGCGCTCATCCCGAACGAGGTCGTCGGCTGCTCGCCGTCCAGCACGGCGCTGTCGGTGACGAACCTCGATGACGACGACTACATCTTCCGGACCGCCCCGAGCGACCAGCTTCAGGGCCGCGTCATGGCGCAGGTCGCCTCCGAGCGGCTCGGCGCCTCGACCGCCGCGACGCTGTACGTCAACAACGACTACGGCCAGCAGCTCTCCAACCGGTTCAGCAACGTGTTCGAGGACTCGTTCGACGGCACGGTGTACGACCAGATCAGCTTCAACATCGGCTCGTCGTCGTACTCCAACGTCGTCGAGCAGGCGCTCTCGAGCGGGAACTGAGCGCTCGGACACCGGGCGCGCCGGCCCGGGCGGCCGACCGAATACTCGCTTTTTTTATGCGCTCCGACCGGCGAGCGACGGGACCCGGCGGGAAAACGACCTGACCGCGGACTGACCACCGACGCCCGGGAGCGGCTCACCCGCCGAGAAACTCCCGGCGGACCTCCTCGTCGTTCAGCAGTGCGGTCCCCTCGTCCTCGAATCGGTTCTGCCCGTTCGCGAGCACGTAGCCGCGGTCACAGCGTCTGAGCGCCTCCTTGGCGTTCTGTTCGACCATCAGGACCGCCGTCCCCGTCTCGTTGATCTCGTCGATCTTGTCGAACATCTCGTCGACGAGGTCGGGGGCGAGCCCGGCGCTGGGCTCGTCGAGCAACAGCAGCTCGGGGTCGAGCATCAGCGCACGGCCCATCGCGAGCATCTGCCGCTGACCGCCGCTCAGCGTCCCCGCCTGCTGGTGTTTCCGTTCTTCGAGGATCGGGAAGCGGTCGTAGACGGTCCGGAGTGCGTCCTGCGGGATCTCGTCGAGGATGTACGCGCCCATCTCTAAGTTCTCCTCGACGTCGAGTTCCGCGAAGACGTTCTCGCTCTGCGGGACGTAGCCAAGTCCTTTGTGGATCACGTCTTCGGGCTTCGTGCCGCTGATCTCCTCGTCGTTGAACCGCACCGTGCCACCCATATGCGTCGTCAACCCGAACACCGATTTCATCACGGTTGATTTACCCGCGCCGTTCGGGCCGACGATGGTGACGTACTCCTCGTCGGCGACGTCGAGGTCGACGTCGGTCAGGATCTGGAGGTCGCCGTAGCCGGCGTCCAGCTCACGCACCTCGAGGAGGCTCACACCTCACCTCCGAGGTACGCCTCGATGACCTCCTCGCTTGCTTTGATCTCCGCCGGCGTGCCGTCTTTCAGGATCTGCCCCTGGTGCATGACGATGACCCGCTCGCAGTTGTTCATGATGAGGTCCATGTCGTGTTCCACGATGAGGAAGGTGTACCCTCGCTCCCGGAGCTCGTGAATGTGTTCGAGCAGCCGTTTTTCCAGCGTCGGATTGACTCCCGCGAACGGCTCGTCGAGCAGCAGCACGTCGGGGTCGGTCAGCAGCGCCCGGGCCATCTCCAGCAGCTTCCGCTGGCCGCCCGAGAGGTTCCCCGCGTACTCGTCGGCGAGGTGGTCGATCTCGAAGAAGTCGAGCACCTCCCAGACGCGTTCGAGCTGTTCGGTCTCCTGTTCGCGCACCGCCCCGCGGGTGAACGGCATGACCGACCGCCACAACGACTCGCCGACCTGTCCTTTCGGCGCGAGCATCATGTTCTCGAGAACCGTCATCTCCTCCAACTCGCGGGCGATCTGAAACGTCCGCGCGAGGCCCCGGTCGGCGATCTCGTGGGGTTGGAGGCCGGTGACGTCTTCGCCGTTGAATCGAACCGTTCCCTCCGTGGGGTCGAGCATCCCGGTGATGAGGTTGAACGTGGTCGACTTGCCGGCGCCGTTCGGCCCGATGAGCCCGGTGAGCGTCCCCTCCACGACGTCGAAGCTGACGCCGTCGACGGCGGTGATCCCGCCGAACTCCTTCCGTAGCCCCTCGACTTCGAGAGGGGCGTACCGCGCGTCGTCGTCGCCGGTGTGGGTTTCGGGGTCGTCATCGACCAGTTCGGTCAGGTCGGTCGCGGGCGACTCCCCGTCTGTCGACCGGTCGTCCGCGGCCGGGGACGACGCCTCGTCTGTCGCCGGCTCCTCGGCCGGCGGGGAGTCGCCCGCGGCGGACTCGTCGGTCTCGCTCATTGTTTTTCGCCCCCGTCGGCGGCCGTCGGCTTCTCGGCCGACCTGTCGGTCCCCGGCCGCGCGAGGTCGACGCTCGACGCGGTCTCCTTGCGGTGGCCGAGCAGCCCCTCCGGCCGGTTGTGCATCAGCCAGATCAGGACCACGCCCATGATCACCAGCCGCAACTGGCTGACGCTGTCAAGCGTGTACAGGATGAACGGCATCGGGTCGAGCGAGGCGAACCCGGCCATCGCCTCGCCGAAGTTCCGCGGCGCGTCGCCCAGCTCGAAGGCCGTCTGAACGAGGTTCTTGAAGTACCGTGGCCCCTCGTACAACACCCCGGCGAAGATCGCGCCGCCGAGGAAGCTCCCGGTGTTCGAGCCCGCACCGCCGATGATCAACGCGATCCAGATGAAGAAGGTGATGTTCGGCCGGAACGACGGCGGCGTGATGCTCCCGCGGCCGGAGTACCAGAGGATGCCGCCGAGTCCCATCAGCGCCGACCCGAGCACGAACGCCGTGAGTTTGAACCGGTTGGTGTCCTTTCCGAGCGCGTTCGCGACGTCCTCGTCCTCGCGGATCGCCTTCAGCACGCGTCCGAACGGGGACTTCCCGGTCCGGGAGAGCAACAGATAGAACAGCCCGACGCCGACGAGGAGGACGATCCCGTAGAGAAGTCCATCGAGCACCGGCTTCGGGTTGTTCGAGATGACGTTCGCCTCGACAAAGGAGACGAACCCGAGGTACGGATCCCAGAGAAACAGCGCCCGGAGCAGCGCTTCGAGCGGGTTCGTGTAGTTCAGGATGAGCCCGCCGCCGCCGCCGAGCCCGACCGTGTCGGCCGCCGGGTCGAGAGTGAACAGCCAGAGGTCGATCGTATCTGGCACCGTGAACGTCTGGAACGTCCGGGACATCATCGTGAACCGGACGATCTCCGAAAACGCCACCGTGACGATCGCGAGGTAGTCCGCCCGGAGCCGGAGCGCAGGCAGCGCGACGAGCAGTCCGAAGAACGCCGCCGCGAGCACGCCGGCGAGAACGCCGACAAACAGTGGGAGTCCGAACCCGCCGACCTGCGCCGCCCCGTCTCCGACCGGCGGCTTCGAGACCAGCGCGGTCACGTAGATGCCGATCCCCATGAAGCCGACGATGCCGATGTTGAAGAGGCCGGTGTATCCCCAGTGGAGGTTCAACGCCAGCGCCATCATGCCGAAGACGCCGATGTAGAACGTCAGGTTCGCGATCGAGTTCAGCTGCCCGCGGAGTCCGTACCCGAAGGCGACGCCGGCGAGGATGTACGCCAGGTAGAGGGCGCCGAGGACGGCGACAACGAGCGTCACATCGCGCTCGAAAATCCCGCCGAACCGTCCGCGAATACCGTCGACGCTCATGCTGTGGTCCTCCCGCTGAAGATGCCTTCGGGCTTGAACAACAGTATCACGATCATCACGACGAACGCGGCCGCGCGGCCGAACGCCGAGGGGATCCAGATCACCGAGACGGAGGCGGTGAGACCGATGATGATCCCGCCGCCGATCGCGCCGTAGATCGACCCGATCCCGCCGAGGATGACCGCGGCGAACACCAACAGTAGCAGCAGCCAGCCGTCGTTGAATCCGAGCGTTCCCTTCCAGAGGACGAACATGTAGCCGGCGACGCCGGTGAGTCCGGCGCCGACGATCCACGTCGTGCGGATGACCTGCTCGGTCGGAATGCCGGTGATCCGCGCGAGGTCCTCGTTGTCGGACATCGCGCGCATCGCCTTGCCGAGTTTCGTGCGCTGGAGCAGGAGGTGGACGCCGAGCATCAGACCGCCCGCGACGACGATGAGGCTGATGTCGTGTGCCGTCACCCGGAACGTCCCGTCGATCGCCGGAACGCTCACTCGTGGGACCGACCCCGACGCGGTCGTCCCCCGAACGCCGGCCCCGTAGACGAACTGGAGCAGGTACCGGAGCGCGAACGCGACCCCGATGCTGGTGATCAACAGCGCGATACCGCTCTCGTCGCGGATCGGCCGATAGACGAACCGGTCGATGGCCAGCGCCAGGACGATCGCCGCGACGCCCGCGACGAGGGCCCCGAAGACGACCGCGAGCGGCGCGGTCGTGATCCCGATTCCGAGCGCGCCGCCGAACACCGATCCCCCCGCGCCGACGAGCAGGAGCGCGCCGACGCTGTTCTCGCCGATCCCGGCGATGAGGTAGCTCGTCCCCATCCCGGCGAACGCCCCGCTGGTGAGGTAATCGCCGTGCGCGAAGTTCGCGAAGTTGAGAATACTGTACGTCATCGAGAGGCCGATGCCTGCCAGCCCAATGATCAGCCCCCGCAACAGCCCGTCCCAGACGAGCGACGCGAGGCTGCTGATTCGGATCCCCCCGGTCAGAAGGCCGCTCGCGAGCGACCACGCCATCCAGAGGGCGACGAGAATGACCCCGATGGCGAGCGGCTCCTCGCTGAGGGTTCGGCGGTACCGACCGTACGTTTCAGAGAGACTCACGTGATAACACTCCTCGGAATACCGTGTGAAATCTACACATAAGACGTTTACTACCTGTTAGCCGGGCGCAGGACCGCGTTTCGTCATACACGATCACACACACGGCGACTGGGACGGCCGGACGCTCGAATCCGGACGGCGGCCGGACGTACATATTAGTCGTCGGAGGTCGATCGACCGATATGGCCGACGTATCCATCGAAGCGACTCCGGACGTCGAGATTCCGCCCGACGAGATCCCCGAAGCCGTCCCCGGGACGTCCCGGGTGATCGAGGCGAACGGCGTCCGGTTACACGTCGTCGAGGCCGGTCCCGAAGACGGGAAACTGCTCGTCCTCCTCCACGGCTTTCCGGAGTTCTGGTACGGCTGGCACGAGACGATCGGACCGCTCGCGAGCGCGGGCTACCGCGTCGTCGTGCCGGACCAGCGCGGATACAACCTCTCGGAGAAGCCGCCCGCGGTCGCCGACTACCGCATCGACGAACTCGCCCGCGACGTTCTCGGGGTGATCGACGCCTACGGCCGGGACCGGGCGGCGGTCGCCGGCCACGACTGGGGGGCCGCGGTCGGCTGGTGGCTCGCGATCCACCACGCCGACCGGCTCTCGGAGTTCGTCGCCGTCAACGTGCCACACCCGACCGTCTTCGAGCGGGCGATCAGAGACTCCTGGAGCCAACGGCTCAAGAGCTGGTACATGCTCGCCTTTCAGCTGCCGAAGCTCCCCGAAGCCGTCGCGAGCGCCGGCGACTGGCGGATCGCCGTCCGGAGCATGCGGCGCACGAGCAACCCGGGCACGTTCGACGAGGAGGACTTCCGGCGGTACCGCCGGGCGTGGGACCGCGACGGGGCGTTCGAGGCGATGGTGAACTGGTATCGGGCGATCGTCCGCGACCGTCCGGAGCCCGAGACGTCACGCGTGACGGTCCCGACGCTCGTGATCTGGGGTGCCGGCGACCAGTTCCTCGAAAAGCGGCTGGCCGGCCGGAGCGTCGACCGCTGTGCGGACGGCCGGCTCCTGACGATCGACGACGCGACCCACTGGGTCGTCCACGAGGATCCACACCGCGTCGCGGACGCGATCGCCGACCACGCCGATCCGCTGCCGCCGGGCGCACGGGAGTAAGGTGTTGACGCC
>CAZKXC010000024.1:0-4898 GCA_964556645.1 uncultured Halobellus sp. | reverse complement strand
GGCGACGCGTTTTAACCCCCGCGGGCCGACGGGCCGAGTATGACGCTCGACCGATACGCCGACGCCGTCGGCGACCTCGACCCCGCGACCGGAACGGTCGCGACCGCCGAAGTCGTCGTCACAGACGACGTGCTGGTGAAGGCGTTCGTTCTCGCTCCCGGCGGCGAGATCGACGCCCACGAGCACGCGGACGCGACGAACGTCTTCCACGTGCTCGAGGGAGAGCCGACCGTGGTCCGCGAGGGAGAAACGGAACGGCTGGTCGCCCCCGCAGTCGTCCACAACGCGCGTGGCGACGTTCACGGCGCCCGCAACGAGAGCGACGACCGCGCCGTGCTCACGGCGAGTCTCTGCCCGCTCCCCTGATGGACGGCGAAATCGACCCCGACGAGCTGGCAGACGTGCTCGAGGCGGACGCGGAGGCGGACGCCGGCGAGGCCGACGGCACCGACCGCTCGGCGCTCCGAATCGTCGACATCCGCGACGAGCGGTCGTTCGACCGCGGACACCTCCCCGACAGCGAGTCGATCCCCTTCCCGGAGCTCACGAACCGCGTCGACGAACTCGCGGGCGCAGACCGGATCGTGACCGTCTGTCCACACGGGATCGCCAGCCGGCAGGCGGCCCAACTGATCGCGAGCTACGAGGGGACGGCCGACGCCCGCGTCGAGAGCCTCAGCGGCGGGATCGAGGCATGGCAGGAGGGCGGCCGCGAGCTGGAGCCGACGCCCGAGGCGGACGCCGACGCGGACGACACCACCTCCGACGCGCCGTTCTGACGGAACCGATCACCGGTCGCCGCGGGAACGGCCGACACACGCCCCGGCGGCACACAACAGGGCGACGACCGCGACCAGCGGCCCGAAGCCGGGCGTCTCGTCGGTCGTGCCCTCGTCCGGATCGTCCTCGCCGCCGCGGGGCTCGACGCGCACCGTCGTCGTCGCCTCGCCGGCGGGGCCGGCGACGGTGACGGCAACCTCCCCGGAAGCGTCGAGCGTCAGCGCTCGGGTCGCGGTCGTCTCCGCGCCGGTATCCAGCCGGACGGGCGCCGTCGCGAGCGGCTCGCCGTCGACGCGGAACTCGACGTCCGAGCCGGCGGGGACGGCCGCGTCGTTCGCGAGGGTCGCGGTCGCGGTCACCTGCTCGCCGGCCGTCACGCGGTCGGCGTCGGTCGAGACCCCGCGAACGAGAACGGGCGCGGGCTCGGAGACGACGACGGTGAGCGTCTCGCTGCCGACCCGGACCTCGTACTCGCCGGGGTCGGCAAACGTGTGTGTGAGACGCTCGGTGGTCTCCGAGCCGGCGGCGAGCGTCTCCGACCGGGTCGCGACCGGCTCGCCGTCGACGAACAGCGTGATCGCGTAGCTGCCCGAGACGCTGCCGGTGTTCGAGGCCCCGACCGCCAGTTCGAGCGTCTCGCCCGCCGCGAGCCGCACCGGGTCGCGCGCGATAGAGCGGTTTCGATACTCGCCGGTCGCGTACACGCCGTCGGCGGCGAGGCCGTATCCGACCCGCGCCGGCGTCCCGTCGAACGCGGCCGCGTGAGCGTCGCGGTCCCACGTCTCCGGCACGTCGCTCGTCGTCGTCAGCCGCTCGGCCGCGTCGCGGACGGCGGCCGCGGCCGCGTCGTCGCCCCCCTCGGCGGCCGCCGCCTCGATCGCGTCGAGAACCGCGCGGTTCGTGATCGGCTCCGACGCGTCGTTGAGGTCGCGGAAGACGGTCGCGAGCGACGCCCGGCCGTCGGCCGCCAGCCGGATCCGACGGTCGATCTCGCCGGCCACGAGCGAACCCTTGGTGTACGGCGTCTCCGGCCGCCAGGTGCCGGGGTCCGCGAGCACCGCCGAGGCGTCCGGCTCCCGCTCGCCGCGCGAGAGGGTTTGTTCGAACCGGTCGAAGCCGATCGCGCCGCGGTCGAGCGCGAACAACGCGGCGTAGTACGTCGCGCTCGCCTCGGTGAACCACCGGGCGCTCGGCTCGGCCCGGTACGCCTGGCGGGTGTGGACGTACTCGTGGGTCCAGACGTCCGCCGCGGTTCCGGCGGGTTCCCGATCGCGCACCCAGAGGTCCGCGTCGCCGGTTTGAAGCCCCCGAACGGCCCACGAGACGTCCTCGGTGGGAGCGGCGACCGCGAACACCTCGGCGTCGTCGCCGCCCACCGGAAGCGCGGCCCGCGCCCCCTCGAACGCCCCGAACACCGCCGCCGGCGACGCCGCGAGATCGGCCGCCTCCGGAACGATCAGACGAACTCGCCGGCCGTCGGCCTCCCTGACGTGCGTCTCGTGTGCGCCGAGAAACGCCATCGTCTCCGAGGCCGCTCCCTCGCCGGCGACGCGGTTCTCGCGGGCGACCTGGAGCTGACCGGTGCCGGTGTACCGCGCGGAGACGCCGACCCGCGGGGTTCGCACGAGCGCCCACTCGCCCGTGTCGACGAACCGGTAGTTGCCGTCGCCGGCGAGCGGGCCCGACTCGGCGACGGTGTCGTTCGCCGCCATCGCGTACGTGATCGACGGCTCGTCTGTCTCGCCGTCCCACGCCCACACCACCTCGTCGCGCTCCGCGTCGTCGACGCGCTCGAAGCCGTCGGTCTCGACGGGGGCGTCGGTCACCGTCAGGGTCGTGATCCGAAGGCTCGTGACACGGTCGGGAACGGCCTGGACGCGCGTCGTGACCCCGACCGTCCCCGCCTCGTCGGTCGCGAACAGCTCGTTGCGAACGCGGATCGTGTCGGCAGCGTCGGCGGCCGTCGCGCCGTTCCCCGCTGCGCCGAGCGGCGGGTCGGCCGGCGACGCCGGGTCTCCGGTCTGAACGTGGTCGACGGCGACGGTCGGTTCGGCGGCCGCGCCGGGCTGCGGACTCCCCGCGGCGACGCCCGCGAGGAGGAGCGCGGCGACCAGAAGCGCGACGACGGCTCGAACGCCCGGGCCTGACCGGTCCATGAGCGATCACCGCCGGTATCGGATTTAGGACTGTCCCTCGCGGTCGCCGCCGTCGGAGACGTCTGATAAGGGGGAGAGGGAGCGTGTGACGCGTCCCTCCGCACGAGAACACGGCCTCGAAACTCATAATCGTTGGCTCCCGGCGTCGGTCGGCGGCTACGCCTCAGAGCGCGTGAACGCGAACGGTCCAGAAATCTCGGAACGCGTCGTCCAAGGCCGCCGCCGGGGCGCCGGTCGCGTCGGTCAGGTCGGTGACGTCGGCGAGGTCGCGCACCTCTCCGAGCACGCTCCGCTCGCCGACGACGATCGTTCGGTCGACGTCGTCGAGCGCGGCGAGGACGTCGCGGGCGCGGCCGAGATGGTTGTCGATCTGGCCCGCGCGGCGGCGCTCGAAGCGGCCCTGCGAGAACCCGCCCTTCGAGTGAGCCTCCGTGATGTCGGCGGTGAACCCCTCGAAGGCGACGCGCTCGGTCCCCTCGTAGGTGCCACACGCGAACGTGTCCGACCGGACCAGCGCGAACGCGAACCGGCCGGTCGGCCGAAACCACGCGTCCGGAAGCCGGGGCGTCGCCGCCCACCGGTCGAACGGCTCTGGCTCGATCGGCGTCGACAGGGCGACGCTCACCGCGCCGGTGTCGTCGGCGACCACGACCGTCGGCGCGGCGCGACGGACGAGCCGGGTGCGGTCGCCGAACCAGTCGCTCACGCGTTCTGGAACCGCGTCGGCGTCGGGAACGAACGCGGTGAGCACCCCCTCCGGATCGGCGCTTTCGATCCCGCGAAGCCGACCGAGAACGTCCGCGAGACGCCCCCGGGTCGCGTCGCTCACGCGGCGAAACTCGACGGTCTCCTCGTCGCTTTCGGCGCGCTCGACGCGGTCTTCCAGCGACTCGACGCGGTCTTCGAGGCGGTTGACCCGCGCCTCGGCGCGCTGGCGGTCCGCGACGGCCTCGGAGCGGCGCTCCTCTTCGGCCGCCGCGCGGCGCTCGAGGTGTCGCTTCTCCTCTTCGAGCGTCTGGATCCGTTCTTTGAGCTCGGCGCGTCCGAGCAGCCGGTCGATCATGTAGGAGAGTCCGACGCCGACCTCAAAGGTGCGTCGACCGGGTCACGCGCCGACCGGGTCACGCGTCGACGAACGGCTCCCACCCCTCCCAGCGGAGCAGGCTCTCCGCGCGGTCGGCGTCCGCCAGCAGCACGTTGCGGGTAGACGGGAGGCTCTCGTCGGCGAGCGATCGGGGGATCGCGAGCGTGCCGCTCGGGACGCCCTCGTCGCCCTCGACCGGGATGTGTCCCGCGTCGACTTTCATCACGAGGGGGGCGTCGAGTCGCTCGACGCCCTCGCCGTCCGCGTACAGCTGCTCGTTGACCCGCTCGTGGTCGGCCCGCTGGATGACGGCGCGGTCGCCGTCGTGGGGCTCCACGTACAGTTCGCCCAGATAGTACCCGCTCGAGAAGCGTTCGAACATGCTGTGCGTGAGACACTCTGCCACGACACTACATAAGCGTTACTCGGCCGGCGACGGCGCTACCGCCGGGCGACGACGCGAGCCGACGGCGCCGCGGCCGGGAATCACTCCGCGTCCGAGCGCCGCGCGACCTCGTGGCGGCCGAAGCCGTAGCGCAGCCGGTTGGCGAGCCGCCGCGAGAACCGTCCCTCGTTGCGCGAGTCGAACCGCTCGGCGAGCGCCCCGTAGATCAGCGGCACGGGCACCTCCTGTTCGAGCGCCTCCTCGACCGTCCACGTTCCCGTCGACCCGCCGGCGACGTGGTCGGCGACGTCGCCGAGGTCGGAGCCCTCCTCGCGGAACGCCTCCGCACAGAGGTCGAGCAGCCACGACCGTATCACCGCGCCGTTGTTCCACGTGCGGGCGACCGACTCCAGGTCGAGGTCGTACCGCCCCTCCGCGAGCAGCTCGAACCCCTCGCCGTACGCCTGCATCAGCGCGTACTCCACGCCGTTGT
>CAZKXC010000023.1:0-24892 GCA_964556645.1 uncultured Halobellus sp. | reverse complement strand
TCGACGACATCAAGCCGGACGCCGACGACGGGATTCCGCTTCCTGACGGAGGGCGCCAGACCGACGGGGGGCGTCAGACCGACGGGGAGCGTCCGGGCGAGACGGACGCCGGCGTGGAGATCCCGGTCACCGAAGCGGACGAGTGAGTGCGGGCGGGCGGGTATCGGCGGCGGCTGGGGTTCCGAGCCCGACGGCTCACACGTCGATGTGGGTCGCGAGGTCGGACCGGAGCACCGTCGCACAGTAATCACAGCGCACGCCGTCTGCGACCACCTCGAACCGGGTGGCGACCGGCTCGTCGGCGTTGGTGATGCAGTTTCTGTTCGGACACGAGAGCACGCCGACGACGCGGTCTGGGCGGGTCACGCGATTTTTTTCGACAACCTCGAACTCTCGAATGATGTTGATGGTCGCTTCCGGCGCGATGAGCGAGAGAACGTCGACCTCCGACTGCGACAGCTCGCGCCCCTCGACTTTCACGAGGTCCTTGCGACCGAGCCGGTCGGAGGGGACGTTCATACCCACGGAGACGCCGAGCCCCTCGGAGCCGTCGATGCCGAGGATCGCGAGCACGTTGAGCGCCTGTCCCCCCTCGACGTGGTCGATGACGGTGCCGTTGCGGATCTTCGAGACGCGGAGCTCGTGGTCACTCATGAGTTGTCTCCGTCGCGGTCGTCGGCCCGTCGTCGCCGCCGCCGAGCAGCGTGTCGAGCAGGGCCATCCGGACCGGAACTCCGTTGTGTGCCTGTTCGAAGTAGCGGGCGTGGTCGGTGTCGTCGACGTCGGGGGCGATCTCGTCGACGCGGGGTAGCGGGTGCATCACGGTGAGGTCCGCCGCGGCGTCGGCGAGCGTGTCGGCGTCGATCTGATACTCGCCGGCGACGCGGTGGTACTCGTTCTCGTCGGGGAATCGTTCCTTCTGGATGCGGGTGACGTACAGGACGTCGAGTTCGGGAAGCACCGCCGCCAACTCGTCGTGTTCGCGCACCTGTGCGCCGGTCTCGTGGAGGTCGAATCGGACCGACCGCGGAAGCCGGAGCGACTGGGGGCTGACGAAGTGTTGGCGGGCGTCGAAGTTCGTCAGCGCGGTCGCCAGCGAGTGGACCGTCCGGCCGTACTTCAGATCACCCATGATCCCGACCGTGAGGTCGTCGAGGCCGTGGTTTTCTCGGATCGTGTGGAGGTCGAGCAGGGTCTGTGAGGGGTGTTGGCCCGCCCCGTCGCCGGCGTTGATCACGGGTACGTCGACGAACTCCGCGGCCAGCGTCGCCGCCCCCTCGCTCGGGTGTCTGAGGACGATCGCGTCGGCGTACCCCTCGATGACCCGGACGGTGTCGGCGAGCGATTCCCCCTTCGAGACCGACGAGGAGTCGACGTCGCCCATGTCGATCGTGTCGATACCGAGGCGCTTGGCGGCGGCGTCGAAGCTCATCCGCGTGCGCGTGCTCGGCTCGAAAAAACAGAGCGCGAGCACCGTCCCCGCGTGTCGGCCCGCGTACGCGCTGGGGTCGGCGGCGACCTCGCGGGCCCGGTCGAGCACCCCTTCGATGTCACCCCGCGAGAGCTGTGTCGCGGTGATGAGGTGGTCCTGACGCATCGTCAAAGACGGGGAGCGGCAGTATCTTGAAACCCGCGGCTCGAGACGACCGTCGGCGGTCACGGCTCCGGCTCGCCGACGAACCGTTCGCGCCCGCGACCGAGCCGGAGAGGGTATAAATCACGGCGAGCCGTACAACGGGGTATGTCCGAGAACGATCCGGCGGATCTGTTGCCGAACGACCGCGTCCGACAGGCCGCGCTCGACGGCGAGATCACCCAGCTACACCGCGGGAACCGATACGGCGAGGAGGGAGACACGTTCGGCGTCGACGGGGTCACGTTCGTCTTGACCGAGGTGACCGATCGAACCCTCGGCGAGATGACCGACGCGGACGCCAACCGCGAGGGGTCGCCCTCGCTCGAGGCGTACAAGAAGCGAATGGTTCGGGCACACGGCGGGAGCTTCGAGTGGGACGACGACGCAGAGGTCGTTCGTCACCGGTTCGAGCGCGTAGACGCGTAGCCGGCCGGTGTCGGCGCGACCGGCACAGCGCCTGTAGCGCCGGGTTCCCGCAAGCCGGGGCCGCCGCCGAGACAGACCACTGGAGACGCCGTTGTTCTGTCTGACTCGTCCCAGAGGGACACGCGTGGCTGGGTCGGCGACCCGGGCGGTCTCGTGAGCCCCTACAAAAAAACACAAGCGCGATTGCGATAAGCAAACTTATATTGCTAAGCCGCCGCCGGGTGAGTATGCAAAAAGCGCGGGCGGTCTTTCTGGCCGCACTGGTTGTACTGGCGGTCGCCACAGCCGGGGGGACGGCCGCCGGGGCCGGACTGACCGGCGTCGATCACCCGTCGGCGAACTCACCGTCGACCACGGACGCGAGCGACGCGTGTGAGTTCCCGGTCACGGTGACCGACGCGACGGGAACGGAGGTCACCCTTGACGAACAACCGGACCGGATCACGACGACGAACCCGTCTGCCGCCCAGACGCTCTGGGAGCTCGGCGCCCAAGACCGGGTGGTCGGCGTCACGCAGTTCGCGACGTACCTCGACGGAGCAGAGGACAAGACCAACGTCTCCTCGGACGGCTTTGGCGTGAGCGTCGAGCGGGTCGTCGCGACCGCTCCCGACCTCGTGTTGGCGCCGAACGCGTCTGCCGGACAGGTCGACGCCCTTCGCGACGCCGGTCTCACGGTGTATCACTTCCCGGAGGCGACCGATATCGACGACATCGCGGAGAAAACGGAGCGAACGGGCCGGCTCGTCGGCAACTGTGACTCGGCGGCGGACGTCAACACGGAGATGAACGACACGGTCGCGGATGTGAAAGACCGGACGGCCGATTTCGACCGGCCCGACGCGTTGTATCCGCTCGGTGGCGGGTTCGTCGCGGCCGACGAGACGTTCATCAACGAGATCATGGAGATCGGCGGCACGACGAACGTCGCCGCCGCGGAAGGCGACGGCTATCCACAGCTGTCCGACGAGGTGATCCTCGAGACCGATCCCGAACTGCTGATCGTCACGAGTCCCGACGCGGCGATCCTCGACGAGCAGCCGTACGCCAGCACGACCGCCGGGGCCGAAGAGAGCTACGTCGTGATGGACAGGAACTACCTCAACCAGCCGGCGCCGCGCAGCGTGATCGAGTCGGCAGAGACGCTCGCGGCCGGCGTCGAGGAGTTTCAGGCGGAGAACACCTGTGAGTTCCCGGTCACGGTAACCGACGCAACGGGGACAGAAATCACCCTTGAGGAGCGACCGGACCGGATCACGACGACGAACCCGTCTGCCGCCCAGACGCTCTGGGAGCTCGGCGCCCAAGACCGGGTGGTCGGCGTCACGCAGTTCGCGACGTATCTCGACGGGGCGGAAGACAGGACCAACGTCTCGGCCAACTTCGGCGTGAACGTCGAACGGGTCGTCGACACCGATCCGGACCTCGTGTTGGCGCCGAACGCGTCTGCCGGACAGGTCGAAGACCTCCGCGACGCCGGTCTCACGGTGTATCACTTCCCGGAGGCGACCGACGTCGACGACATCGCGGCGAAGACGGAGCGAACGGGCCGGCTCGTCGGCAGCTGTGAGGCGGCCGGCGATGTCAACACGGAGATGAACGAGACGGTTGCGGACGTCGAAGACCGGACGGCCGACCTCGACCGGCCCGAGGCGTTGTACCCGCTTGGCGGCGGCTTCGTCGCGGCCGACGAGACGTTCATCAACGAGATCATGCGGATTGGTGGCACGACGAACGTCGCCGCCGCGGAAGGCGACGGCTATCCACAGCTGTCCGACGAGGTGATCCTCGAAACGAACCCCGAACTGCTGATCGTCACGAGTCCCGACGCGGCGATTCTCGACGAACAGCCGTACGCCAGCACGACCGCCGGAATCGAGCGGAACTACGTCGTGATGGACGTGAACTACCTCAACCAGCCGGCGCCACGCAGCGTGATCGAGTCGACCGAGACGCTCGCGACCGAAGTCGAAGAGCTTCAGCCCGACGACCAGGCGAGTTCCTCCGGCGGCGGAGGCGGGGGTGGCGGCAGTACGGCGGAGGAACCCACCGAGGAGAACGTCTCGACGGAGAACGTCTCGGAGCCGAACGCGACCGGCGAGAACGTCTCGGAGCCGAACGCGACCGACGAGAACCAGACGGTGACAAACGCGACCGGCGAGAACACGACCACGGCCGACGAGGAGACCGACACGACGTCAGAATCGACCGACGAGACCGACCAGGAGACGGCGTCGACCGATTCGAGCGGCTCGACGGACGACTCCGAGTCAACCGACACCGACGACCCGAGCGCGGAGTCGACCAACACGACCGCCGAGGAGACGCAGACCGACACGCCAGGGTTCGGGGTCGTCGTCGCTCTGGTGGCACTGCTCGCCGGGGCGCTCGTCGCGCGGCACCGGTGAACACGAATCGGGAAGCGCCTGGAGCGTTCGCTCGATTCGGCCGCGGGTGAGCCTACACTGCCGTCATCGAACGGCTCTACTCTCCGGCTGGTGGGTCGCCGCCAGTTCGAGGAAGTTGTCGAACACGCGCTTTGCGGCCGCCGCGTCCTCGACGGCGTCGTCGGTGATGCCGTTCAGCGCCGACTGGATGCGGTCGGTCGACAGCTCCTTTCGTCGCACGACCCACTCGGCCGTCTCGCGGTCGTACTCGGGGTGGAACTGAACGCCGTACGCGCTCCCGAGGCGAAACGCCTGAACGCCGAACCGGTTGCGCGCGAGCGTCGTCGCCCCGGCCGGGAGCTCCGCCACCCGATCGGAGTGGGTCTCGAAGCTGGTGAACCGCCGTGGCACGTCGCGGAACACCGGATCCTCGCCGCGTCGTTCTATCGTCTCGTAGCCGAGCTCGTACTCGCCCATGTCGACGACCCGTCCGCCGAGCGCCTGGGCGATGAACTGATGTCCCCAGCAGATCCCGAGCGTCGGGACGTCGGCCGCGTGTGCGCGACGGAACCACTCCGTCAGCTCGTGGATCCAGTCGTGGTCGTCGTACACGGCGGTCTGTGAGCCGCTTATGACGATACCGTCGTACTCCCAGCTCGTCGCCGACACCGACGGCGGAAACCGCCCGTCGCTCACCTTGAACACGTCCGTTGCCGCGTCGAGCTCCCTGTCGAGGTTCGATTCGGCGGGGGTGTCCCCGACCGACGCGTCGATGACTGCCAGACGAGACCTCATGTGTGAGGACACGTTCTCCAGAAGCTTATAGATTTGTGAATAGTATACAATACTACAGTGGCGGGGCCGAGCGTCGGAGCCACGTCCTCGCCGAGGCGGCCGGTCGCGCGGCCGGCGAAGCCAGTAGCTATTTCACACGCGTCGCGCTGCGTTTCCTCATGAGCACCATCGAAACGCAGTCGCTCACCGAGATTCGGAGGAACTTCCACTCGTACCCCGAGGCGGGCTGGAAGGAGTTCCGAACGACCGCGCTCGTCGCCGAAGAACTGGACCGGCTCGGATACGACCTCCACCTGGGAGCCGAAGCGCTCGACACGAGCAGCCAGCTCGGCGTCCCGGACGACGACGAGCTCTCCCGGGCTCTCAGCCGCGCCAGAGACGAGGGGGCTCCGGAGCCGTACGTCGACGCGACCGACGGCGTCACCGGGCTCGTCGCCGAGACCACGTTCGGCGACGGCAGCGGCCCGACGGTCGGGCTCCGCGTCGACATGGACGCGCTCGAACTGACCGAGGCCGGCGACGCGGACCACCGCCCGGCGAGCGAGGGGTTCGCGAGCCGCCACCCCGAGGAGATGCACGCCTGCGGCCACGACGGCCACACGGCAATTGGCATCGGCGTCGCCCGCGCGCTCCGCGAGGAGACGGCGTTCGACGGCGTCGTGAAGCTCTTCTTCCAGCCCGCCGAGGAGGGGGGCCGCGGCGGCTACCCGATGAGCCGCACGACACACCTCGCGGACGTCGACTACTTCATGGCGCTTCACCTCGGGCTGGACAACGACGTGGGGACGGTGATCGCCGGATACGACCGGCCGTTGTCCAACGCCAAAATCGACGTCGCGTTCAGCGGCGACCCGTCACACGCGGGAAAAGAGCCGAACGACGGCCGTAACGCGCTCCAGGCGGCCGCGACCGCCATCCAGAACCTGTACGCGATCCCCCGACACGGAGACGGACCCACGCGCATCAACGTCGGCCAGGTCCACTCGCCGAACGCACAGAACGTCATCGCCGAGCACGCACAGCTGCGGGTGGAAGTCCGCGGCGGGACCGCCGACCTCAACGACTACATGCGAGACGCCGCCGACAGGGTGCTCGAACACGCCGCCGGGATGCACGACGTCTCCGTCGACACCGCCCTGTACGGACAGACGACGAGCTTCGAGGCCGACCAGGAGCTCGTCGACGTCGTCTCGGCCGCCACTCGATCGGTCGACGGCGTCGACACGGTACTCGACCGCGACCAGATCGGCGCCAGCGAGGACGCGTCGTATCTGATCAGACGGGTTCAAGAAGAGGGCGGGGTAGCAACGTACATCGGTATCGGCGCCAGCAACGTCTCCGGCCACCACACCTCTCGGTTCGACTTCGACGAGGACGCGCTCGACATCGGGGTCGAGGTGGTGACCGGCGCCATCGACCGGCTCGCTGGCGTCGACGCGGCGACGTAGCCGGCGGTCGCCGATTGCCTACTGGTCTCCGAGCTGAACGTCCATGTACTCCTCGTTCCAGCGGCCGAACTTGTACCCCTCGACCGAGTCCTGCCACGCGTCGATGCGGTTCACGTAACAGATGTCGATGCCGATCGCCTTGTCGATGATGTACTCCTGGAGCTCGTAGGCGATCTCCTTGCGGGTCTCGGTGTCCGTGGTCGCGAGCGCCTCGTTGATCCGCGAGCGGTACCACAAGTGTCCCGACCCCGGTCCGGTGCCGAACTCGTCTTGTGCGGATTCCGGCGGCGACGGCCCGCTGGCCTTCCACGGGTCCGAGAGCTCGCCGTCTGCCGGCTCGTGGTGCCAGTTGTTGTGGTTCCGTTGTGGCGACTTGTCGGCGAACAACCACCACATCACGTGCGGAATGCCGTTCGTCCAGTCGTTCAACGCGAGCTCCCAGCCGATATTCCCGTAGAGCCGGTCGAACAACGCCGACTTCTCCAGCGTGACGATCTCCACGTCGACGCCGATCTGGCTGAGATTGTTCTGAATGATCTCGGCCGAGTCCATCATGTACGCGACGTTCTCGGTCATCAGCTCCACCTCGAACCCGTCGGGACTCGGGCCCTGCTCGAGTTCGGCCTGGGCCTGGTCGAGATCGTACAGCTCCATCTCTTTCAGCTCGGGAGAGGTCCACTCGCTGTCCGGGAACCACGGGCCGGTCTGTGGGATCGCCTGCCCGCGGAACACCCGCTCGACGATCTCGTTGGTGGGAACCGAGTGGAGCACCGCCCGCCGGTTGTGGACGTTCGACATCGGGTTCTCGCCGTTGTCGACCAGGTTCGTGTACGTGACGAGCGTTCGAGCGCCCGGGACCGACTCGGCGGTGACACCCGACTCAGATTGGAGCGCCTCGAAATCCTTCGCCGGCACCCGCTTCATCATGTCGCTCGACCCGGATCGAAGCTGGGAGAGCCGCGAAGAGGCCTCCACGACGATCTCGAACCGGAACTCGTCGACGTGTGGGACATCTTCACGCCAGTGGTCGTCGAACGCGGTCATGTGGACGTGGCTTCCGGTCTGCCACTCCTCGAACTCGAACGGGCCGGTTCCGACGGGCTCCGTCGTCAGATCCGTTCCGACACCTTTGGGCCCTTTGGCTTCCTCGAGGCTGCCACGGGAGTCGGCCGGCACCAGCCCCTCGATGATCCGGGTCATCCACGAGTTCCACATCGACTGTGAGTCGTTCAGCGTGAGCTCGACGGTGTAGTCGTCGATGATCTCGGTCTCGGCGTTTTCGAGCTGTGGGGCGTACCCGAGCACCTGCGCGTTGTTCTCCGGGTTGGCGGCCCAGTCGAAGTTGTACGCGAGGTCCTCGGCGGTCATCTCGCTTCCGTCGTGGAAGGTAACTCCTTCCCGGAGCGAGTAGCGCCACGTCTGTCCGTCGTCGAGCGTTTCACCGAGCTCGGTGCACAGGTCGGCACGGAGGTCGCTCGTCTCCGGATCGATGGTGATCGGCTTGTCGTACACGAGCCCCATCACGAGCGAGGATCCCGTGTCCGAGTGGAGTGCCGGGTCGAAGTTCCACGGCTCGCTCTGGATGCCGACGGTCAGCCGCGTGGTGCCGTCGGTGTCTTCCATCTCCGATCCGTCCGAGCCGCTCCCCGCGCCGTCGCCTTCCTGACTGCCGCCCGCACAGCCTGCGATCCCGGTGACCCCCGCCGCTCCGAGGACGCTCAGCAGCTCCCGTCGGCTGCTGACCGCCGTCTTGAATTCGGTGTACTCGTCGTGTTCTTCCCGCGATAGGTCTGGTATGCCGTCTATTGGCATATGGAGTCACACTTACCGGTCTGATAAATAAGTTTTGTCAGTTTTCATGTATAGATCCCGGCCGCTCAGACCGTGCCGTCGGATCGCACGACGGTACCGCGTGTTCACGACGCAACGCGTCGCGCCTGTGCGGCCGTCAGATCGGACATGTTGAACATACAATACCCGTTGCGGGTCCGATCACACACCGGGACGGTGACCGCGTGCTCGGCTACCGAGGTCGTCCGCTCCCGATGCGGCTCATCGCCGGAGGTGTGCCATCGACGGCTCGAACACGAACTTGGCGACGACGATCCACGTCACAAACGAGAGCCCGATGATCGCTCCGAGCCGCACTCCGCCGGAGAGCCACCCGTCGGTCGCGCTGTGATACGCCCACACGATCAAAAAGACCACCCCCAATCGAAGCAGCGGCGGGAGACTGTACTCGAGCCACGAGCCGTCAGTCATCGCCAGACGCCAGCGGATCCTGCTTGCGGAACCCCTCCTCGCTGTATCGGTCCATCGATCCCTCGATGTCGGCAATCGTCCCGCTCGGCTGGCTGTCGAACTCGCGCGCGTAGATGCACGCGGCGGCGTGCCCCTCTGTCGCGCCCTCGACCTGCTGGAGCGGCGGCTCGTCTCGTTTACACTCCTGTGTCGCCTCCGGACATCGGGTGTGGAACGAACACCCCGTCGGCGGGTCGATCGGCGAAGGGACCTGTCCCGGTAACGACTCGCGTTCTCGGCTGATCGTCGGATCGGGCTCCGGAATTGATTGCAACAACGCCTTGGTGTACGGGTGTTGTGGATACCTGAAGAGTTGTTTCGTTTCTGCGATCTCGACGATCTTCCCGAGGTACATCACCGCGACCCGGTCACAGATGTGTCTGATCACGCTGAGGTCGTGGGCGATGAACAGGATCGTCAGACCGAACTCGTTTTGGAGGTCGTCGAGGAGATTGAGTATCTGCGCCTGTAAGGAGACGTCCAGCGCGCTCACCGGCTCGTCGCACACGAGCACCTCGGGATCGACGGCCAGCGCCCG
This sequence comes from uncultured Halobellus sp., assembly GCA_964556645.1. Lineage (GTDB taxonomy): Archaea > Halobacteriota > Halobacteria > Halobacteriales > Haloferacaceae > Halorubrum. The sequence goes on along the minus strand of CAZKXC010000023.1, from coordinate 15,361 downwards.
TGCGATCCCCACCCGTTGTTGTTGGCCTCCCGAGAGCTCGTGTGGGTACTGGTTCGCGAACTGCGCCGAGAGACCGACCGTCTCCAACAGCTCGACGACCCGCTTGGAGCGCTCGCCTTGGTGTAGCCCGTGGATCTTCATCGGCTGTCTGATCGTCTGTGCGATCGTCTTCCGTCTGTTCAGGCTCGATGCGGGGTCTTGAAACACCATCTGGAGCTCCCGGCGCTTCCGTTTCATCTGCGTCGCCGAGAGCGTCGTCAGATCCGTCCCTTGATACGTGACGCTCCCGGCGGTCGGCGTCTCCAACTGGAGGATGGACCTGGCGGCGGTCGACTTCCCGCTTCCGGACTCGCCCACCAGCCCGATCGTCTCGCCGCGTTCGACGTCGAAGCTGATCCCGTCGACCGCCTTGAGCGTCCGCGTGTCTCCGAGGAGCCGGTCCAGCAGGCCGTCGTTGACCGTGAAGTGTTTTTTCAGCCCCTCGACGCTGATCAGCGGACTACTCATCGGGCTCACCTCCCACTGACGCCTCGTTGATCGGGCCGTATCCGTCCGCATAGAGGCAGGCCGACTGGCGGTTCGGCGTCACCTCTCTGAGCTCGGGGCGGTGCTCGCGACAGACGTCGGTCGCGTGGGGACACCGCGGGTGGAAGTAACAGCCCCGGGGTTTGTTCTCCGGGTTCGGGAGACTCCCGTCGATCGGCGAGAGCCGGTCGCTGTCCGTTCCGAGCCGCGGAATCGCTCGCATCATGCCGCGCGTGTACGGATGTTTCGGATCGGTGAAGACGGTCTCGACGTCGCCGCGTTCCACGATGCGGCCCGAGTACATGACGGCCATTCTGTCACAGGCGTCTGCGACGACGCCGAGGTCGTGGGTGATCAGCAACAACGACATCCCGAACTCCGCTTGAAGATCCTCGAGGAGGCTGAATATCTGTGATTCGATCGTCACGTCCAGCGCGGTCGTCGGCTCGTCGGCGATCAACACGTCGGGGTCACACGAGATCGCCATCGCGATCAGCACTCGCTGACGCATCCCGCCGCTGAACTCGTGGGGATAGCTGTCGATCCGTTCTTCGGCTTCCGGGATCCCGACCCGGTCCAACAGGTCGACCGCCCGGTCGCGAGCCTGCGTTTTCGACACGTCTTGGTGTTTTAAGATCACCCGCGTCATCTGTTGTCCGACGGTGAAGACGGGATTCAGACTCGTCATCGGGTCCTGAAACACCATCGAGATCTCGTCGCCTCGAATGTCGAGCAGCGCGTTCTCGGGCTTCTCCGTCAGGTCCTCTCCCTTGAACAGGACCTCCCCGGTCGCCACCTCGCCGGGGTCGTCGATCAGCTGCATGATAGAGAGCGCGGTCACGCTTTTTCCGCTTCCGCTCTCGCCGACGATCCCGAGCGTTTCGCCCTCGGTGAGCTCGAGGTCCACGCCCTCGACGGCGTTCACCACGCCGGTTTCGACGGTGAAGTTCGTCGAGAGGTCACGGACTTCCAACAACGTGTTTGCCGCCATTATCGCTCACCCTCGTACTTCGGATCGAGCGCGTCTCGAAGCCCGTCGCCCAACAGATTGAACGCCAGGATTATGAGGAAGATTCCGAATCCGGGGAACGCCGCGAACCACCACTCGCCGCTGTGGATGTAATCTCGTGCGCTGGCGAGCATCACACCCAGACTCGGCTCCGGAGGCTGGATCCCCAATCCGAGAAACGAGAGGCCCGCACTGATCAGCACCGCCGTTCCCATGTACAACGTCGCCTGGATGATGACCGGCGGAATCGTGTTTATCGAGATATCTCGAAGGAGGATGTGACCGTCGCCTGCGCCGATCGATTTCACCGCGTCGACGTACTCTTCTTCCATCTCTTTTAACACTGCCCCCCGCATCACACGAGCGAATCGCGGGATGTACACGACCGTGATCACGAGAACGATCTTGGCGACGGTCGGCACCACGACCTCGCCGACGACCGCGAACTCGTACGTCGTTTCTCCGATCCCGACCACGCCCAGCAGCGCGACCGCCAGGATCAGGCTCGGGAACGGGAACAACATATCGACGAATCGCATGATCGAGTCGTCGATCCACGTCTCGTTGTAGTAGCCGGCGATCCCGCCGGCGACGGCTCCGATCACCATCGCGAACGTGATGACGCTGAACCCGATCATGAGAGTCAGTCGCATCCCGAACAGCGACCGCGAGAGGATGTCACGACCCACGTTGTCGGTGCCGAAGTACGCCGTCGATTCTTTCACCACCTCGCCGTCTCTGTCGGTCAGGGTGATCTCCGACCCCGGCGGAAGCGGGTGGTTCTGGTCGTTTTCGGGGATGTCGAACTGCGTGTAGGGGCTATGTGGGGCGATGACCGGCGCGAAAAGCGCCGTCACCAGGAGAAATACGACGATCACTCCCCCCGCGAGCGAGAGCCTGTTCTTTTTGTACTGCTTCCAGAACTGTTGGAGCTGTGAGCGCTGGCTGACGTCTGGGGCCGTCTCACCGCTTGACGTTTCGGTCTCTTGGGCCATTAGGAGTCACCTCTGGAAGACGTGATGCGGGGATCGAGATACGCGTACAGAATGTCGACAAAGATGTTCGCGAACACGAAGATGAACGCGATGAACAGAATGATACCTTGGATGACGCGGTAGTCACGGCGGTCGATAGCCAGAATGAGCAGCGTTCCGATACCCGGCAACGAGAACACCGTTTCGGTCAGAACGGCTCCGTTCATCAGTCCGCCGATGGCGAAGCCGATGACCGTGAGGACCGGGATGAACGCGTTCTTCGCGGCGTCTTTGAGGATCACTTCCCACTTGCTGATCCCCATGGCGCGGGCGGTGCGAATGTAGTCCTGACTCAGGGTGTCTAACATCTCCGACCGCATCATCCTCGCGATGAGCGCCGAGATGGCCGTTCCGAGCGCGATGATCGGAAAGAGGATGTGCAAGAGGTTGTCGACGATCCCCTCGGACGGCGGAATCCAGCCGCCGGCCGCCCACGGCTGTTGTAACCGGACCGCAAACAAGACGATCAGCATGATGCCCAGCCAGAAGTTCGGAATCGAGATTCCGGTCAGGGCGGTGATCCGCATGGCGTGGTCGGCCAGCTGGTCCTGGTAGACGGCGCTGATGATCCCCGCGGGAATACCGATCGTGACCGCCAGCAGGAGACTAAATATGGTCAGCTCCACCGTGACAGGAAGCCGTTGTACGATCAGTTCGCTCACCGGCGTCCCCGATGTCACGGTCCACGACTCGCCGAGGTCGCCCTGAAGCGAGTTCACGAGCCAATCGAAGTACTGAACGTACAACGGCTGGTCGAGGTTGAACTCCGCGCGAATCTGTTCGACCATCTCTTCGGTCGCGATCTGCGATCCGAGCATCACGTCGACCGGTCCGCCCGGCGCGAGGTGGACCATCATAAAGATGATGATGCTGACCCCGATCATGGTCGGAACAGATAACAGCAGCCGTTTTACCAGATACTTCCACATCGATGCTACGATCCGACATCCGTCTTTTAATAAATCTTGCGACGGGACGGGGATGACGACGAGACACGACGGTCTCGCTCGCCGCCGCACGGCCGGAGCGCTCGACGGCACTCCTCGTGCGGTCGTCGTCACACAGCATCCCAAGCCGACACTTCGGCCGGGCTCCGTTCGGTTCGCGCCTCGCGTGGCGACGCCGGCCTCGAAACCGCCCCCGGTACTTATGTATGTACGAGCCTCAGTAGACACCCTCTAGGATGGGTGAGTGAGATCGATGCCAACGACGATCCAATCGGCGCTCGATCGGATCTCCGTCGACCGGATCCGCCGCCGGCTCGACCGGCTGAGCGAGATTGGAGCAACCGCCGACGGCGGGGTGAGTCGACCCGCGTACAGCGACGCGGAGACCGAGGCCTTCGCGTACATCCGCGATCAGCTCTCCGAGGAGTACACCGTCGAAGAAGATTCCGTCGGCAATCTGATCGCGACCCGAGCGCCGGAGGCGGACCGGTCGATATACACCGGCAGTCACCTCGACACCGTGTTCAACGGCGGGCGTCTCGACGGGGCACTGGGCGTGGTCTCGTCGCTGGAAGCCGTCGACGCCGTGTACGAGTCGGACGCCGACCCCGCGTATCCGCCAACCCTGACGGTGTTCAGAGCCGAAGAATCGGCGCGGTTCGGTCACCACACCGTCGGAAGCCGTGCGGGCTTGGGGCTGCTCGACGTCGACACGTTCGCGGCCGTCGACCAGAACGGCGTTCCGTTGTGGAGAGCCGTACAGAACGCCGGCTTTCGGCCGGACAACCTCTCGGAGCCGTCGATACGGCTCGACCGCGTCGCGGCGTTTCTCGAGATTCACATCGAACAGGGTCGCACGCTCGAGGAGACGGACACGGATATCGGCGTCGTCTCGAGCATCCGCGGGCCGGTCAGACACCGTTTTACCGTCACCGGCAACTACGATCACTCCGGAGCGACGCCGATGACACTGCGCCGGGACGCACTGGCCGCCGCAAGCGAGATGATCGTCGCGATCGAAGACGCCGTCGGCGACGCCGCCGCCGACGGAGACGTCGTGGGAACGGTCGGAACGATCGATCCGAAAGACGGCGCGATCAACACCGTGTGTGGCGAGGTTACCTTTCCGCTCGACCTGCGAAGCGCAGACGCCGAGTACCGCGACGCGGTCGAATCGACGGTCGTCGACGAGATAGAACGGATCGCCGCGGACCGCGGCGTCGACGTCGGGTCGGAGCTGATCGATCGAACGGCGCCGGTCGCGCTCGACACCGATGTCGTCTCGGCGCTCGAATCGGCCGCGGAGTCGGTCGACACGCGGTACCGACGCATGCCGAGCGGTGGCGGCCACGACGCGATGAACTTCCAACGGACGGGGATTCCGGCGGGCATGCTGTTCGTGCCGAGCATCGACGGCGTGAGCCACCACCCGGACGAGGAAACGACGACGCGAGCGATTCGCGACGCGACGCGGACGCTCACCAGAACGCTGCTCCAGTACGAGCAACCATGAGCGACATCGAACGCCTCATACGGGAAAGCGGTGCGATCAAGCGAGGGAAGTTCACCCTCTCGAACGCCGAACTGACCGACTACTACGTCGACACGTACGCGTTCGAAACCGATCCCGAACTCCTCGGTCAGATCGCCGACCAGATCAGCCAACTGCTCTCGCCGGAGACGATCGACGTTCTCGCGGGACCGACGCTCGGTGCCGTGCCGCTCGTGACCGCGGTCTCTCTCGAGACGGGCATCGACGCGGCCTACGTCCGGGGAGGCGAGACACACCGCGGGACACAGGCTCGCATCGAGGGGACGATCCGGAAGGGAAACCGCGTCGCTATCGTCGAAGACGTGTCCGCGACCGGTCAGACGATCGTCGAAACCGCGCGGCTGATCGAGGAGACGGGAGGCGTGACCGAACGCGTCATCGTCGTCGTCGACCGCAACGAAGGAGCCGGGTCGCTCGTGAGCGACGCGGGATACGAGCTTGAGCCTCTCGTCCGACTTCCCGACGGGTTCGACGCCTGAGTCGGCGCGGGCTCGTTCTCGTCTCGCCGCACGCGGCCGGCAGACCGGCGTGCGTCCGTGTCCGGCTCCGCCGACGGCGCACACCGTTTTATATTGCTCGCGCGCGTGCCGAGAGCCGTGACGTTCAGCATTTGCGTTCGGGAACGGTACGAGACCGACGACGCCAGCCACGCTCGATTCGGCGTTGCCGTCACCACCCGCCGCCCGAGCATCGGGGCCCGATGTCCGTTCGTCTCCGAACACGGAGCGATCGCCACACAGAGTGTGACCAACCCGGTTCTCGGACGGGCGGGACTCAGGTACGCCGGCGAGGGGTTGCGGCTCGGGGACGCCGTCGACGCCCTGTTGAACGCCGACTCGAACGCGGCCGAACGACAGGTGCACGGCGTCGGCCGTACGGGCACGTACGCCTTCTCCGGCGAGGAGTGTGGCGACTGGTACGGCCACACGGTCGGTGAGAACTACACCGTCGCCGGCAACCTCCTCGCCGGAGAACCGGTGCTCTCGGCGGTCGCGCGCGAGTACGAGAGCCACGACCGGGCGACCTCGCTGTCGGAACGGCTCGTTCGGTGCCTGCGGGCCGGCCACGAGGCCGGCGGCGACAAACGGACGGACAGAACGGTTCAGAGCGCCGCGGTTCGGGTTCGCCACACCGACGAACGGCCGTTCCCGGCGTTTCACGACGATCTCAGGGTCGACGCCACAGAGACGCCCGTTCGGGATCTTCAGCGGGCACACGACCGCGCGCGAGACGCGTGATCGTCCGGCCTCTCCATTTATGAATTTCCCCCGAACACGGTGGATATGGACTCATCCCTGGACGAGCGAACGGAGCGTCGCCTGGAACGGTTCGTCGGCGAGTGGCTGACGAACGCAAACGTGCCGGGCGTGAGCGTCGCCGTGCTTGAAGACGGAGAACCGGTGTACGCGGGCGGGTTCGGGTCGCGTGAGTTAACCACGAACGCGCCGGCGACACCGGACACGCTGTACGGGATCGCCTCCTGTACGAAGTCGTTCACCACGCTCTCGGTCCTCATGCTGGCCGAAGACGGGAGGCTCTCGGTCGACGATCCGGTCACGGACCACCTCGACCGGGTCGAACTCCGCGGCGCCGACGGCGCGATCACGCTTCACGACCTGATGACACACTCCTCGGGGCTTCCGTCTCTCGGAACGAGCACGGTGTTGTTGTATCGGCTGACCGACGTCGAAGAGTACGGCGTTCCACTCGGCGGCCGAGACGACTTCTACCGTCACCTGAACGGGGCACAAGACGAGATCGCCGGACCGGCCGGAGAACGGTTCATGTACAACAACTCCGGGTACACGCTGCTCGGCGAGGTGGTTTCGACGGTTTCTGAGCGCCGCTTCGACGAGTTCGTCGCGGACGAGATCCTTCGTCCCCTCGGGATGACCCGCTCCGGGTTCGATTCCGATCTGATGGAAGCCGACGACGCGATGACGCCACACGCGCTGATCGACGGCCAAGCGGAGCCCACGCCGTATCCGCACCGTCCGCTCAGCTACCCGGCCGGCGGGCTGATCGCTCCGGTGACCGAGCTGACGAGCTATCTTCGACTCCAGATGAACGGCGGCAGCGTCGACGGCGCGGAGCTCGTCTCGAGCGACACGCTCGCTCGGGCCCACGAGGGTCACCAGTCGGACGATCATCGGGAGTACGGCTACGGCTGGAGCCGCGAGACGGTCGCCGGTCGAACCGTGATCGGTCACGGCGGATCGCTCGGCGTCTCCTCCTCGTATCTCGGCTTCACCGAGGACGGGCAGTACGGCGTGGCGATCGGCGCCAACGCGACCCCCGAGCCGAGACCGCCGACGGTCGGACACGGCCTCTTCGCGATCCTCACCGGCCAGGATCCGTCCACGACAGTTCCGTACTTCGCCAGGACGCGTCGATTCGATCAACTGACCGGCGAGTACGAGTCGTATCGGGGGATCAAGACGGCGACGGTCGAAGAAGACGCCGGAACGCTTCGGCTGACGACCCACGGCGCACTCGGCGACCAGTCGTCCGTGCTCCTCCCTACCTCCCCCGAGGCACCCGGGAGCACGTTCGAGGCGCCGACGATGAGCGGTCACCGGAAGCCGGTCGAGTTCGACACCGACGGCGACGGCGTCGATCTGTACCACGACAGAAACCGATATCACAAGCGCTGAGACCCGCCCCGGAGGACGGGAGACGACCTCGGCACGGCTAGGCCGGTGTCCTCTCGGCCGGAAGGCGGACACGGCGGCGCGTCGACGGGACGCTGCCGCGTTCGAGAATCGCCACAGCGGGCCGCGCTCCGCTCAGGTCGCGCGTTCGATGATCCAGACGTTCCACGAGTTCGCCTTCCAGACCGTATCGAGGAGCGGGCCGACGAGCGGGACGAATCCGGCCGCGGCGTCGACGGCGGCGATCCCCAACATTACTCCGACCGCGAGCGGGCCGGCACCGGCACGCCACCCCTCGAACACGACGTACAGCGAGATCAGCGCCGCGACCACGTCGCCGGCGACCGGCAGAAGGGTCAAGATCGGGTCGATGCCGACGCGGTAGTCGATCACCGGGATCCGGATCGCGTCGTCCATCAGCCGCGCTACCGCCCTCGCTCGGCCCTTCGGCGTGCTCAGATCGTGGTCTGCGGATCGCATACGCGTCGTAGTCGCCCACCCGTCTTGAGTCGTGCGGGAGCTTGGACGACGCGGCGGACGTGAGCGCGGATCGTCAGGTGGCAGATCCGTCCCGCCGGCGATATTTCGGCTCTCAGGCTTTTTCGACGGCTTTCCGAGATCGTTCTCGTATGCTGGACACTACCTTATCGCTCGTCTGTGAGGCGAGTCGAGGGACGGATACTTACGTGTCTCTCGCGGTCCTCGACCGTATATTCCTGCGCGTCGAGAACGGCGTCGTCGTATCGTTTTCCAAAGAGCTGCTGTGGGACGCGTCGCAGGCCGAAGCGCCGGTCGGAGGCGTACGCGACCTCGACGACCGAGCCGGCGTCCGTCCCGTCGACGGTGACGGTGTACGTTCCCCACGGGGCGTCGTCCACCGAAACCGCGAGTTCTACGCGGGGTATTCCGTCAGGGTCGGGGTCGACCTGCGTGTCGACGGCCATCTCCGTGGACCGGATGCCGAACAGGTACGAAAACGAGTAGACGGCGCCGTGTTCCGTCCTCGCCACCGCGTCTGCGACACACCACTGAAACGCCAGTATCGGCGGTCGCGGACCAGTGAACTCCTCGAGGACCGCGTCTGGGTCGTCGTCGGTTCGGAGGCGAACCGTTCCGCTCGAGTGAAACACGGGCGCGCGGAGGATGAGCAGCAAGGCGGCCGCGACGACGACGGCCGGCAGCAGTTCGGTCGCGAGGTACGTCCCGAGAAACAAGCCGACCACGGCGATCGCAACCACTGTGCCGGCGATGCGTTCGCGTCTGTGGTAGCGCCTCGCTACCTCGTGGGGTTCTCCGCGCTGTCCAGGCGTCTCGGTGGAGGGCATCGCCGACGAGTTCGCGTAGATTCGGGTGTGCTGTTGAAACTGTTGGTACGAGACCGCGTGACCGGTCTGAGAGACCGGGAAGATGCCGCCCGACGACCCCCGTGTGAGCGATCTGATCCGGACCGCCACTGGACGCCGATCCGACTCGCCGCCGGACTCACGCTCTCGTCGACCCGGAGCGCGAGCGGTCGAGCGGGTGTACGCTTTTCACACGGTCGTGTGATACACCGCTATGTCCAGTAGATGGGACGTTCTGATCCCGAGCGAGATCGATTCTTCCGGGCCGGAATCGATCGCGAACGTCGCCGCGTGTACGCGAATCGACGAGTATGCCAGCACCGAGGCGGCGCTCGACGACATCGGTCGGTACGACGCCGTCATCGTCAGACTCGCGGACATCGACGCGGACGTCATCGAGCGCGCCGACCGCCTGAACGTCGTCGCGAAACACGGAGCCGGGCTCGACAACGTCGACGTCGAGGCGGCGTCGAACCGCGGCATCGTCGTCTGTAACACCCCGGGCGCGAACGCACGCTCGGTCGCGGAACACGCGGTCGCGTTGTTGTTCGGCGTTCGTCGTAGCCTCCGAACCGCCGACGATCACGTCCGGGCCGGCGGGTGGGACCGGGAGGCGTTCGCCGGTCACGAACTCGCCGGCGACACGCTCGGCCTGTTCGGCTTCGGAGCGATCGCGAGAGAAACCGCAGACCTCGTCCGCGGCATGAACCAGACCGTCCTCGCCTACGATCCGTACGTCGCAGACGACGACGTCCCCGCTCGGATCGACCGAGTCGAGACACTGTCGGAGTTATTCGCCCGCTCCGATGCGGTGAGCGTCCACGCGCCGTTGACGCCCGAGACGCGTGAGGCGATTTCGACCGAGGAGCTGGCCGCGCTCGGCGAGCGTGGCGTCCTCATCAACACGTCGCGAGGGGCGATCGTCGACGAGACCGCACTCGTCGACGCACTGGAGAGGGGCACGGTGAGAGGCGCTGGTCTCGACACGTTCGGAGAGGAACCGCCCGGCGAGGGGCACCCCTTCTACGACCGAGACGAGGTTCTCTTGACCCCCCACGTCGGAGGCGTGACCGACGCGGCGCTCGCGCGGATGAGCCAGCAGGCGGCGGCGAACGTCCGAGCCGTCTACGAGGGAGAACTGCCCGCGTCCACGGTGAACCGTGACGCGCTGGCGGAGGGTGACACATGAGAAGCGAGAACGCGTTCCGTCGCGCGATCGAAGACGGCGAAACGGTGTTTGGAGCCAGCGCGGCCACGTTCTCGCCGACGGTGGTCGAGACGCTCGGGAGCGTCGGGCTCGATTTCGTCTGGCTGGACTTCGAGCACGGCGGACCGAGCCCCTACGACAGCACCGTCTTCGAGGAGCTGACGCGGGCCGCCGAAGCGGCCGAAATCGAACTGCTGGTTCGGCTGCCCGAGCCGAAGCCGGCGCTCGTGCGAAAGGTCCTCGACGCCGGCGTGCGGACGATTCTGCTGCCGCGTATCGAAACGGCCGACGAGCTCGAACGGGCGGTCGAGGCGGCATACTTCGCGTACGACGGTGACGTCGGCGACAGGGGAGTCGGCGTCGGCCGGTCGGGCAACTGGGAGGGATACGTCGATAGCTTCGTCGGCGGAGAAGACGACCGGGTGCTCGTCGGCACCATGATCGAGAACGAGCGGGCCGTCCAGAACATCGAAGAGATTCTCGCGGTCCCGCGCTTGGGGTTCGCGTTCGTCGGACCCGCAGACCTGGCGATGTCGATGTCGGGCGGCGATCCCCTCGAGAAGAACCCAGAAAAGGTGTCGGCGGCGATAACCCGGACGCGTCGGGCCTGTCTCGACGCCGGCGTCCCCGTCGGACGGATCCGAAACGATGTCACAGAGGCGCGGGCCGCCGTCGACTCCGGCTACCAGATCGTCCGCATCGGCGGCGACCTCTCGGCGATCCGATCGACGCTCGGCGGACGGCTCGAGAAACTCCGCGAGTAGGGGCGTGTCGTACGACCTGAGCGCTATCGGCGGCGGTCGCGCGATTTCGTACGCCGTCCGTGGGGCGGAGACCTACTCTTCGGCTTCGAACACCCGTTCGACGCGAGTGTCCGCGGCGTCGGGGTCGGTGTCTCGAAGGCCGGCGACGGCGTCTTTGAACGCGACGTTGTAGCTGCCCGGCCCGTGAACGTCGCCGAACTCGCCCGCCGCTGCGGCTTCGCCGGCGAGTCCGAAAGCGACGGTTCCGGCCAGCGCAGCCCGCGTGGCGTCTTCGGTCGCACCGGCGAGGGTCGCCAGGGACCCGCCGAGCATACAGCCGGTTCCGACGACGGTCCCCATCTGTGGATGGCCGGCGGTGACCTCGTACGCCGCATCAGCCGTCGCGACAATATCCGTCTCGCCGGACGCGACCACGACCGTGTCGTGTGTTTGCGCACAGGCGACGGCCGTCGTCGCGATGTCGCTGTACTCGCCGACGGATTCGACGCCGCGTACCTCCGCGTCGTCTCCGGCAAGTGACGTGATCTCGCCGTAGTTCCCGTTGAGTATGGCCACGTCGAGCTCGGAGGCCAGCCGGCCGGCGACGCGGTTTCGGGTCGGTGTCGACCCGACGCCGACGGGATCGACGACGACCGGCACGCCGGCCTCGTTCGCCGCCTCGCCGGCGGTCAGCATCGCTTCCTCGCCGACCTCGCTCACGGTTCCCATGTTGAGCAGACAGGCGTCCGACGCGGCAACCATGTCGCCGACCTCGCGCGTGTCGTCGGACATCACCGGCAGGCCGCCCCAGTGGAGGATGACCTGTGCGACGTCGTTGACGGTGACGTTGTTCGTGACGGCGTTGACCAGCGGCGACGTCTCCGCGACAGCGTCCAACCGCTCGTCGAGGTCGACGTTCATGTTTCTCCCTCCAGTTCGCCTCCCCGACGCCTGCCTCGTTCGACTGCCTCCCCGAGTTTCCGTGTGGCCCGTTCCGGATCCGCTGCCTGGGTGATGGCCGTGATGACCGCCACGCCGTCGGCACCGGCCTCGATCACGTCGGGTGTGCGCTCGGGCGTCACGCCACCGATCCCGACGAGAGGAATCTCGACGGCATCGGCGATCTCCGTGACGACGTCCACGCCGATTCCGTTCTCGTCGTCATCGACGTCTTTCGAGCCGGTGGTGTAGATTGCGCCGACGCCGAGGTAGTCGGCGCCGGCCCGCTCGGCCGCTTCGGCGGCCTCGACCGTCGAGACGGAACGGCCGATGATCGCGTCCTCGCCGAGCTGTGCCCGCGCGACGGCGACCGGCAGATCGTCGTCGCCGAGGTGAACGCCGTCGGCGTCGACAGCGAGCGCGATATCCAGGCGGTCGTTGATGATCAACGGCACACCGGCCTCCGCTGTGGGGCCGCGAAGCGTCTCGGCGATCTCCAGTCGCGTCCGAGCGGTCCGGTGTTTTTCTCGAACCTGTACGACGTCGACGCCGCCGGCGAGCGCGGCGTCAACGATCGCTTCGGTCCGTCGACCCGCCGAGAGGTTCTCCTGTGTGATCAGATACGTGTCGAGCGCGAGCGACATGGTTACCGATCTGTACCACGCCGTTATACCAGTGGCGAATCTCCGAGACTGGAGACGACACTCGACGCCCGCCGGCAGTCCACCGAACGCGAAGGATCTGGCTCGAATCGCGACCGTGGTGTCTCGGTCTCATCGCGGCGCTCGCGTGAACTCGTCACGACTGCGGTTTGCGGGATACGGCTCGGAGGGAGTGGCCAAAGAACGGTTGGTGAGAGCGCCGACGGCGATCCGGCTGTTCGATACAATTAAATAACATGAATTTGTAGCGATAGGTTGAGGCAGAAAACATGCCACAAGATTCATCGGCGGTCGACAACGCGGCGCGGCTGGACGAGATCGAGTTCCCGGAGTTCACCTCGAAGCTGATCGAGGACACGTTCAACGCCATCGTCACGTCGATGATCCGCCAGCAGGAGGCATACGCCGACCTGGTGGAGAAGGTGTCGATGTCGGTCTCCGAGTTCGAACAGGAGGCGGTGACGGGCCGCGACGTCACAGACTGGCTCATCAGCAAGTTCCCCGGCGAGGAGGACGGCACGACGGCGGTCGGGACGACCGATGAGCCGGGGACACTGACCGAGACGGACCTGGAGATTCTCAACCGGAAACTCGGCGACGAGGCCACCGAGCTGAACGTGACGCTCCCCGCGCCGGGAGACGCGAGCAGCTCGAACGGCGGCGAGGCGACGCTCGACCTGAGCGAGGATCAGGTGTCGACGATCCGGAGCTGCGTCCGCCGGGACATCGCCGGACCGCGGCTCGAGGCGCTGAAGGATCTGGTCTCTCAGGGCATCGTTCGCGTCGTCGTCGACGACGGCACCATCGAGACCAAGCTCAACTTCAACACGAACGCCTCGGAGTACACGCGCCGCACCGACACAGAGTACGACAGGTCCTCGACCAGCGCCGGCGGCAGGGCCGGCCTCTCGCTCGGCTCGTTCGCCATCGGCGGGTACGCGAACCACCACTCCACGTCGGTTTCGACGATGACCAAGCGCGAGGCGTCGAGCAGTCGGGCGGAGGTCGACATCATGGGCCGCGTCGAGATCAACGTCCGCGGCGACTACCAGCCCCTGCGGCCGACCGAAGGCGGCTCCGGCGAGGGCGGCAGCTCCACCGTCGGCGAGTGATCGATGGGTCGACTCTCGGCGGTCCTCTCGCGGCTCGTTGAGGACGGGGCGGCCGGGGCGCTCGCCGGCGAGCGCCGTACCGCCGCCAGCCTCGCCACCCTCGAACGTCGGCTGGGCGACCCACCCGAAGCCTTCGCGGACGAACGCGAGGTTCGAACGGTGCTCGCGGAGCGGTTCCCTCCCGTCGAGGAGAAGCCGGCCGACCTCGTCACCGACGCGTTGTCCGGCGAGGCGCTGGATCGATACCTCGAAACGTGGCAGCCGGGCCGCTCGGCGATCCGCCCGAACGAGGTGTTTCTCCACGACGCGTTCGTCCCCGCCGAGCGTGCCCGAAGCTACGAGGCGCTCGCCGACCTCGGCGTCGACCTGCTGGGCGACCGCGAAGAAACGCTCGAGGTGCGGAACGGACTCGCCTTCCTGACGGAGACGGCGGTCGAGCGGGTGGAGCGAGCCGTCGCGAAGCGGATCGGCGACCCGCGGAAGTCGGCCCTTCAGCGGGTCGCCGAAGCGGGCGTCCCCGAGCCGGTCGTGGAGGACATCTCTCTCGACGTGAAGGTCGCTTTCGACGAGAACCTCGACGCGTCCGTGATCGACGCCGCCGCCCCGCCAGCGGGGTTGAACGCGGACGCCGTCGGCACGCTCGAAACGAGCCTACACTTCAAGTGATCACATGCCACGAATCGGTTCGATCATCGAACGAGTACAGACCGACCTCCAGCGGGCGGTCGACGAGATAGAGACCCGCAACGACGAGCGTCCCGAGGGGAAGCCGTCTCTCAGGGTCGCAGACGTCGAGGTCGAGGTGCCGTTCGACGTCGACGACTCGGACGGTGACGACTCGGAGGGAAGCGACTCGGAGAACGGCGACGCGGACGGACTGAACATCGTCCCCGGCGGGACCGGCGGCAGTTTCCGCCTCCAGTTGACGCCGGGCGGGGCGACGCCGACGCGGGAGAGCCCGGCCGACGAGGGCGGCGACGAGCCGCCGAGTCCGATCGCGGGACTCGACTGGAGCGACCTTGGAACCCGACTCGACCCGTCGGTCCTCGACGCGATCCAAAGTGCTGCCGACTCTGAGGCCGGATCCGACGCCGACTCCGAAGCCGAATCCGAGCCGGAGGAGAGCTACGATCACCCGATCCTGCTTCCGGCGTCCGGCGACGACCACGGAGACGAGGACCCCGACGGCTCCGAGCCGAACGGCGGGAGCGTCTCCGGCGAGTTCGGTCACCTGCCGGTCCACCACGTGAAAGGCATCGGCCCCACGTACGAGGCTCGTCTCGCGGAACACGGTATCGAGCGCATCGAGGACCTCGCGTCGGCGGAGCCGGAGCGTCTCGCCGATCGGACGGAACTTTCACCCTCGCGCACCAAGCAGTTCGTCCGCCGCGCGCAGATGATGACGCTGGGTGCGAACGAGGACGACGCGGCCCTGATCGCGGCGCTCGGAGTCGAGCCGACGGACCTCGCGAGCGTCTCCGCCGACCAGCTCGTCAGGATCATCGGCGAGCGCTCCGAACGCGACCTGTCGGTCCGGCTGCCGGGCGAGTACGAACCGGACCCTGACCGGCTCCGTCGCGTCGTCGACCGCGCCCGAGAACGAGTCGGGAGCGAATCGTCCTGATCTCGAGCGTCCG
>CAZKXC010000022.1:18245-26414 GCA_964556645.1 uncultured Halobellus sp. | reverse complement strand
CCGTGGTCGACCGCGTTTCGCAACACGTGGACGAGCGGGTCGCGCATCTCGGTGAGAATCGTCCGGTCGAGCTCGACGTCGTCGCCCTCGATCTCGAAGCCAACTTGCTTGTCGAGGTCGCGGGCGATATCGCGAACCAGCCGCGGGAACGAGTCCGACACCTGCGAGAACGGGATGAGCCGCATATCCATCGCGGTGTCTTGGAGGCTCGACGCGAGCTTGTCGAGCTCGTCGAGCGTGTCCGGCTCGGCCCCGGTTCCGTCCAGCTCGCGCCGGAGCTTGATCCGGCTCGTCACCAGCTGTTCGACCAGCCCGTACAGCTCGTCGACCTGATCGACGTCGACGCGGATCGACTTGATCTCGTCGCGGTCGGACGACTCGGCCGACGCCGCGGGGGTGCTCGCGTCGTCGCCCGTATCGGTCTCGTCGTCGGTCTCCGGGGTGTCGCCGGCATCCACGTCTGGTGGCTCGCTCATGCCGTCGGTGTCGGCGCTGTCGTCGTCGGCGTCGGCCGCGTCAGCGCCGGCGGTGTCGGCGTCCGCATCCGGCGTCTCGCTCGCGTCGGCGCCGTCGGACCCGTCGACCGGTGCCGTCCGCACCGACTCGACCTGCGCGAGCGCGGCGAGGCCGTCGGCGACGACCGCGGGGTCGGCGGCGGCGACGAAGGCGTCGAATCTCCCGTCGTACTCCCCGTCCTCCAAGACGTCGGGCGCCGGGTCGGTGGCGTACCCGTCGAACTGCTCGTCGAGCGCCTGGACGATCAGCGTCGCGTCGACGCCGGGCATCGCCGTCTCGCCGACGGTCACCGCGGCGTACACGGTCTCGTCGAAGCCGGCGGCGTCGGCCGGCAGCGCCGGAACCGCGAGGTCTCCGTCCGCGGTCTCGTCGCCGTCGGAGGCGGCCGCGCCGCCCGTTGCTTCCGTCTTGTCGCCTTCGGTCGACGCCTCAGTGGTCGGTCCGTTCTCGGGGTCGGCGGCGCCGCGCTCCTCGGCGGCGCGAAGCCGCGACTCGAGGCCGCTCGGGTCGGTCGTCACCTCGCCGTCCTCGGCGATCTCCGACACCATCGCCTCGACCGTGTCGACGCCCTCGAACAACAGGTCCATCAGTTCTGGCGTCACGTCTCGCTCGCCGGCCCGAACCGCGTCGAGGAGGTCTTCGAGCGCGTGGCCGAACGACGAGACGTCCTCGTACCCCATCGCCGCGGCGTTCCCTTTCAGGGTGTGTGCGACCCGAAACACGTCGTCCATCGCCGCGTCGTCGTCGGGGTCCGCCTCCAGGGCGAGCAGGGCGTTGTTGAGGTCCGTGATCCCGTCTTCCGCCTCGGCGACGAACGCGGCACGGTGTGAATCCATCAGGCCTCCCCCTCGAGAATCGCGCCGGCCACGTCGTCGATGTCACACACCGCGTCGACCGCTCCCGTCTCGACCGCGCGCTTGGGCATCCCGTAGACGACGCAGGTGTCCTCGCTCTGTGCGATCGTCCGCGCTCCGGCGTCGGCCATCGCCCTGATGCCGGCCGACCCGTCGGCGCCCATCCCGGTGAGGATCACGCCGACGAGCGGGTCGCCGACGGCGTCCACCGCCGACGTCATCGTGGCGTCGACGGCGGGCACCACGGATGCCGAGTCGTCCTCGACGAGCCGCACTCGCAGCCGCCCCGCCCTGTAGCTGCCGACCTCCATGTGGCTTCCGCCGCGGGCGACGAGCGCCTCGCCGGCGCCGATCCGCGCGCCGTCGGTCGCCTCGGAGACGTCGTACGCCGAGGCGTCATCGAGCCGCGTGGCGAACCGGGCGGTGAACGCCGCGGGCATGTGTTGGACGACGAGCACCCGGCAATCCGCCACGGGGAGTCCGGAGAGCACCCGTTCGACCGCCTTCGGCCCGCCGGTCGACGCCCCGATGACGACGGTCACGGGCGCGTCGAGGTCGGCGGTCGACGACGACGCCGTCGTCCCACCCGGCCGGTCGCGGGTCGCGGCGTCGAGGTCGGCGTCCGCCACCGACCGAACCGCCTCGACGAGCCGGTCCGCCTCGCGGGAGACGCCGGTCGACACCTCGCCGCCCGGCTTCGCGAAGAAGTCGACCGCGCCGCGTTCGAGCGCCTCGAACGTCACCGTCGCCCCCTCGTCCGTGTGTGCCGACAACATCAACACCGGCGTCGGCGTCTCCGCCATCAGCCGTTCGAGCGCCTCGAGCCCCCCCATTCCGGGCATTTCTACGTCCATCGTGACCACGTCCGGGCGGGTCTCCGCGACGACCGACAACGCCTCCTCGCCGTCGCCCGCCTCGCCGACGACGGTCACCCCGGCGTCGGCCAGGAGATCGCCGATCAACCCCCGCATGAACGGCGAGTCGTCGACGACCACCACCCGTGGAGCGCCACCCGGACCACCACGCCGATCCGTCGTCCTGCTCATGTCACAACGGGGGCTCAGACGCGGCATAAACCCACGGACCCAGCAATCAGCGGTGATAACTGAGGGGACACCGTTATTGGCCGTATCGATCCACGATGGGTATGGCAGCCATCGAGACGGATGCCGAACCCACCAAGGTGTTGGAGTTTGGCCTCGGCGACGGGACGTACTGTCTGGATATCGGCGTCATCGACGAGATCGTCGACGCCGGCGAGCTCACCCGGATACCCAACTCTCCGACCCACGTCGAGGGCGTGATGGATCTTCGGGGGCGAACGACGACGATCGTCGACCCGAAGACGCTCTTTTCGATCGAGGACGCGGGACCGCGAGACCGGATCGTCGTGTTCGACGACGACCGCGTCGCCGAGGGCGGAACCGTCGGCTGGATCGTCGACGAGGTGTTTCAGGTCCGCGACGTCACGCCCGAAAACGTCGACGAGGGGACCACGGCGAACGACCGGGGCGTCCGCGGAATCGTCAAATCCGACGACCGGTTCGTCGTCTGGGTCGTCCCGGACGTCGACGCGAGCGAGACGCCCGACGAGGACCCCGCAGCGGCGTGATCGGCGCCTGATCGCTCGTCTGCGACGGGGCCGGCGTTGCGAGGCCACCTTCCGACGACCGGCCGTCCCGCCGGCAGTTCTCACCGTTGAAAAACGGGGCCCAACGGTTATGATGGCTCCCCAGAGCAGTACCGTATGCGAGTCTCCAGCGGGGTCCCCGGGTTCGACGAGCTGGTCAACGGCGGGGTTCCGGCCGACCGGCTGTACGTGGTGAGTGGTCCGCCCGGCAGCGGCAAGACGACGTTCTGCTCGCAGTTCGCCGCACAGGGCGCCCGCAACGGGGACGACGTGTTGTACGTCAGCATGCACGAGACGAAAGCGGGGATCAGACGCGACATGGGCGAGTACGAGTTCGGCTTCGACCGCGCGCTCGACACCGACCGGGTGACGTTTCTCGACGCCTTCTCGGCCGACGGCCGGCGCTTTTTCGGCCCGCCGGGAGAACGCCGCGACCGGTCCGGCGTCACCAACCGGCTGACGGGATTCATCAACTCCCGCGACATCGACCGCGTGGTGTTCGACTCGACGATGTTGTTGCGGTTTCTGCTCGACGACGAGGAAGACACCATGATCCAGCTGCTCTCCTCGCTGAAACGCACGGACGCGACGACGATGCTCATCTCCGAGATGACGGACCCGAGCGCGTACTCCGAGGAACACTACCTCGCACACGGGGTGGTGTTCTTCCACAACTACCTAGAAGACGAGGGGATGCGCCGAGGGATTCAGGTGTTGAAGATGCGCGGCACGGACGTAAACACCGATATTCAAGAGATCGAGTTCACCGACGGCGGACTGCGCGTCGGGTCGGCGGCCACGGTGACACACTGATGTACGACCGGACGTTCGGCACGGAGTGGGACGACGAGGCGTTGACGCGGGAGGCGGCGATCGACCGCGCGTTCGCGCTGGGGGTGGCGGCCGCCTGTGGCAACGAGCGCCCGGACGAACTCGAGCGGGTCATGGAGGCGTTCCCGGGCGCGTACGACCGGAGCATCGTCGAGCTGGCGTACGACGAGGGACGCACCAAGGCGCTCGAGGCGCCGCTCGACGAACCCGAGGCGGTCTGGGCGACGCTGGTCGACGACGCCGGGGAGCCGCGGGCCCCGCCCGTCCCCGCCGCGCTGCCGGGAGCTCTCAGCGAACTGACTCTCGGGCGATCGCCGCGGACCGGTCCTCCGTCGTCGCTTGACCTCCCAGCGTTCCTCCGAAAGTGATCTCTCGGAAGGGTTTTACCGGGCTCGCCCCGACGATCACGTCATGAGTCTGCTTCCCGACGCTGTCGTCTCCGCCGACAGCGTGCTCATCAGCGGGCCGCCGATGAGCGGGAAGTACGACCTGTTCAACCAGCTGTTAGACCGGTGGTCGACCGCGCCGATCGTCGTCTCGACCGGCCGCACCGCCGAGAAGATCCGCACGGACCACGCGCAGATCACCGGCACCGACGACGCCGACCTCGTCGTCATCGACTGTGTCACCCACCAACAGGGAGACAAACGCGACGACACCGCGACGACCAAGTACGTCAGCGGTCCCGGCGACCTCACGGAGATCGGGATCAAGTTCACCGACGTCGTCGAATCGTCGAGCGGACTCGCGCGAGCGGTCGGGATCTACTCGCTCTCGGAGCTGTTGATGTACTGGGACCCCGAGCGGATCTACCAGTTCACCCGGGTGATGACCTCCCAGTCGTCCGGACAGGACTGGCCGTTTGTCGCCACCGTCGGCTCGACGGCACACGACGAACAGGTGATCCACACGCTGCACGAGCCGTTCGAGCTGGTCGTCGAGACCCGCTTCGAGGACGACGACCGGCAGTTCCGGGTCCGCGGCCGGCTGGGCCAGCCGTCCGAGTGGACGGTGTTTTAGTCAGTCGTCGCCGGTCACCCGACCAGTTCGAACTCGACGCCGACCGGGGGGGCGTCGACGATCCCCCAGTAGACGAACCGGTGGGGGCCGGGCCCCAGCGGGGGACAGACGCCGAGGTCGCGGTCCGGCACGGCCGACTCGATCGGCGCCTCGGCGAGCTCGATGGCCCAGCTGTAGGCTCCGCCGGCTTCGAGCACCGCCTCTCGGCGCGGAAGCTCGACGGCCTCGCCGGTCGTCGACCCGCGGACCTCGACCCAGCCGCCCGTCGTCTGCCGTTGTATCGAGTACGCGTACTCGCCGTGTGTGGCCGCCGCCCCGTCGCCGGTGTTCCGGAGCACCAGCCGGAGGGACTGGCCGTACGTCTCGGAGGCTCCCTCGGCGGCGAGTTCGACCTCCGTCTCCGCCGTCTCGACCGTCGGCGACTCGACCGGCGCGGAGAACGGCGCGTCGAGCCGCACGAACTCCTCGTCGGGACACGACAACGCCTCCGGCGTCCCCGCCGGCCCCTGCGGGCCGTCGCCGGCGGCGACGTCGAGACAGCCGGCGGCCGCCGCTACGAGGGCGCCGCCGAGCCCGCCCACCAGCTCCCGTCGCGATCGCTTCATACCGCCGGTACGCGTGCCAGCGGCTTCAACCCGGCGAGTGTCGGCGTCGACCCGCGGGCGTCCCGTCGGCTTCGGAACGGCTTTCCGGTCGGCCGGCAGATGGACGCGTATGGAGCTGTTCGGATCCAGCGGCATTCGCGGGGTCGCGCTGCGGTACCTCACGCCGGAGCTCGTTCTCGACATCGCGAAGGCGGCCGGGTCGGTGTGGGAGACGGGCCGGGTCGCCGTCGCCCGGGACACCCGCACGACCGGCGAGCTGTTCGCCAACGCCGCCGCG
Source organism: uncultured Halobellus sp. (assembly GCA_964556645.1). GTDB lineage: Archaea > Halobacteriota > Halobacteria > Halobacteriales > Haloferacaceae > Halorubrum. The sequence goes on along the minus strand of CAZKXC010000022.1, from coordinate 20,681 downwards.
AGCGGGCTGGCGGCCGTCGGCTGTGACGTCGACCGGCTCGGCGTCGTCCCCACCCCTGCGGTCGGCCACTACTGTGAGTCCGCGGCGGTCCCGTGCGTGCTCGTCACCGCCTCGCACAACCCGCCGGAGTTCAACGGGATCAAACTCGTCGGCGACGACGGCGTCGAGCTCTCCGTCGACCTGCTCGAACGCGTCGAGCGCCGCGTGCTCGACGACGAGTACGACGACGCGAACTGGCGGACCGCCGGCGCCGAGACGGTCGTCGAGGGGGTCGTCGACGACTACGCCGACGCCGTCGTCGCCGCCGTCGACCGGGACCGGATCGCCGACGCGGGGCTCACCGTCGCCGTCGACCCCGGCCACGGCGCGGCGTCGGTGAGCTCGCCGCGGATCTTCCGCGAGCTGGGCTGTGAGGTGGTGACCGTGAACGCGACGCCCGACGGCCACTTCCCCGGACGGGAGTCGGAGCCGGTGCCGGAGAACCTCACGGCGCTCTCGCGGCTCGTCGCCACCTCCGAGGCGGACGTGGGGATCGCTCACGACGGCGACGCCGACCGCGCCGTCTTCGTCGACGAGACCGGCGCGGTCGTCGACGGCGACACCTCGTTTGCGGCGCTGGCCGACGACGCGTTGTCGCCGGGCGACGCCGTCGTCAGCGCGGTCAACGTCTCCCAGCGGCTCGTCGACGTCTGTGACGCCAACGACGCCGCCCTCGAGCTGACGCCGATCGGCGCGACGAACATCATCACCCGCACCCGCGAGCTCGACGACGACGACGTCCACGTCCCCATCGCCGGCGAGGGAAACGGCGGGGTGTTTTTTCCGCCGTACCGGCTTTCTCGCGACGGCGCGTACATCGGTGCCCGCTTCCTCGAGATTCTCGCGGGCGCCGACGGAGACGCCGTCAGCGACGTGATCGCGCCGTACGCCGACTACCACTTCGTGCGCGTCAACGTCGAGTACGACACCGACGACGAGCGCGACGAGATGTTGTCGGCCGCGCGGGCGTTCGTCGAGGCCGCGGACGCGACCCCGAACACGACGGACGGCTACCGCCTCGACTACGGCGACGCGTGGGTGCTCGTCCGCCCGTCGGGAACCGAGCCGAAGATCCGGATCTACGCCGAGTCGGCCGACGCCGACCGCGCCGAGCAGCTGGCGGCGGAGATGCGACGGGCGGTCGAGAGCGGCCGCTGAGCCGCGAACGCCGCGGCTACCCGGGTGTGCGACTCGACGCGACCGCCCTACCGTTCGAGCGCCGACAACGCCTCCGCCGCCTCCCGGGCCGCCTGTAGGTGTTCGCGGGCGCGTCGCGGGTCGTCCGTCTCCGCGGCCGCGCGGGCGAACCGCGTCACCGTCCGCGTCAACGAGCCGCGGGCCTCCGCGAGGTCGCCGGTCTGCTCCGCCGCGGTCGTGCGCTCGGCGGCGCCGGCCGACCGCTCCGTTTCTCGCCGCGGCGTCGCCGCGTCGACCGGGGCCTCGCGGCCGTCGTCGCCTCTGACCGGGTCGCTTCTGGCCGGCTCGCCTCTGGCCGGGCCGCCTTCGGTCGGCCCGCCTCTGGACGGCTCGTCCGCGGTCTGCCCGGCGTCAGCCGTGTTCACCGCGTCGATACCGGCCGGCTCGTCGGCGCTCGACCCGGTATCGGCCGCGTTCTGTGCCGCCGAGCCCGTCGTGGCGTCGGCCTCCCCGTTCTCGCTGGCATCGCCGGCCCCGTTCGCGGGAATCTCGTAGCCGTCATCGGTCGCGTGACACGTCGGACAGAACTCCTGGCCGTCGTTTCGAAAGATGGGGTCGCCACACGTCTCACAGTGGCGGTTCGTCATCGTCGCTCCCTGTAAGAGCAGCTCGGACATCCGCTGGGTGTGTTCGCGTTTTTTCTCGTCCTCCGCGAACTTCTCGCGGAGCTTCTCGCGTTCCGCTTCCTTGTCGAACCCGTCGCTCATGCGTGGACGAACGTGGTTCACGAGGAAAAGTCCGGTGGGCTCGTCCGGCGCGCGGTCACTCCTGTGTGCGGGTCGCGTCGGGGTCGAGCTCGCCGCGGTGGATCTTCGCGCCGTCCTGGGCGACCTGGCGGCCGAGCACCGCACACTTGATCCGCATCGGCGAGATGTCGACGCCGAGCATCTCGGTGATGTCGTCGGTGTCGAGCGAGTCGAGCTCCTCGACGGTCATCCCGTGTAGCCGGTCGGAGAGCATGCTCGCGGAGGCCATCGAGATGGCACAGCCGTCGCCGGTGAAACTCACCGTCTCGATCGTTTCTCCCGCGTCGTCGAGTTCGACCTCGAGTTTGATCGTGTCGCCACAGGAGGGGTTCTCGCCGACGTGTGTGAAATCCGGATCCTCGAGCTCCCCGTAGTTACGCGGGTTCTTGTAGTGGTCGAGGATCTGTTGCCGGTACATGTCCGAGCCCAGTCCCATAGTTGTCGAAACTACGGC
>CAZKXC010000022.1:13742-18145 GCA_964556645.1 uncultured Halobellus sp. | reverse complement strand
GTCCGCGTCCGTTTCGCCCGGTCAGGCGAAGAGGTCCCGCGCCTCGCGAACCGCGTCGACGAGGGCGTCGACCTCCTCGACGGTGTTGTAGATGTAAAACGACGCTCGCACGGAGGCCGCGACGCCGAGCTTGTCGTGGAGCGGCTGGGTGCAGTGGTCGCCCGCCCGCACCGCGACCCCGTAATCGTTGAGGATGCTCGAGAGGTCGTGGGCGTGAACCCCGTCGACGTTGAACGCCACGAGACCGCCGCGCTCGTCGCCCGGCGGGCCGTAGATCTCCACGCCGCCGAGGTCGGTCAGCCGGTCGTGTGCGTACTCGGCGAGCAGACGCTCGTGCTCCTCGATGCGTTCGATCCCGACGTCTTCGACGTACTCGATCGCCGCCGCGAGGCCGATGCCCTGGGCGATCGAGGGGGTCCCCGCCTCGAACTTCCACGGGAGGTCTTCCCACGTCGAGTCCTCGAACGTCACCCGCCGGATCATCTCGCCGCCGTAGAGGTACGGCTCCATCGAGTCGAGCAGCGCCTCGCGGCCGTACAGGACGCCGATCCCGGTCGGGCCACACATCTTGTGGCCCGAGAAGGCGAGAAAGTCGACGCCGAGGTCGTCGACGTCGACGGGGCGGTTCGGCACCGACTGGGCGGCGTCGGCGAAGCTCAACGCGCCGTGGTCGTCTGCCAGCGCCGCGAGCTCGCGGATCGGGTTCACCGTCCCGAGCGTGTTCGAGACGTGGACGGCAGACACCATCGCGGTGTCGTCGTCGATCTTGGCCGCGGCGTCGTCCATGTCGAGGGTTCCCTCGTCGGTCACCTCGATGTACCGCACGCTCGCGCCCGTCTTCTTGCCGATCTGCTGCCAGGTGACGAGCGACGCGTGGTGTTCCATCTCGGTGAGCACGACGTTGTCGTCGGGACCGAGCTCGGCGAGTCCCCACGCGTACGCGACGAGGTTCATCGCCTCCGTCGTGTTCTTCGTGAATATCACCTCCTCGCGGCCCGCGGCGCCGATGAAGTCGGCGACGACGTCGTGGGCCTCCTCGTAGGCCACCGACGCCTCCTGGCTCAGCTGGTGGATCCCGCGGTGGACGTTCGAGTTGTAGCTCCGGTAGTAGTCGGTGATCGCCTCGACCACCGGCTCGGGGGTGTGTGAGGTCGCCGCGTTGTCGAGGTACACGAGGTCGATGTCGTCGGTTTCGTCCTGCCCGGCCGTCGTGGGGTCGCCGCCGACCGACCGCTCGAGGATCGGGAAATCGTCGCGGATCGCCGCCACGTCGAACGGGTACTGTTCCTGAACTCCCATTACCGGTACGAGGGTCCCGAACACTAACACACCTTCGGTCTGAGCCCCGTTGCCGCCGTCGCGGAGCCCGCGGCGACCCCTTCTGTCGGCGCGTTCGCCGCCGAGCGCGAACCGTCGGACCGGACTCACCCTGCCGACCGAACTGGAGGGCTTTTGAACGCGGGGAGCCTGCGTTCGGACATGACCGAGACCCTCACCCTCGCCACCCGCGGGTCGGACCTGGCGCTCCAACAGGCCGAGACCGTCCGCGACGCGCTGGCGACCCGGCGCCGCGAGGTCGAGATCCGCCGCGTGAAAACGCGCGGCGACCAGATCCCCGACGAGCTGATTCACCGGCTCGGCCGGGTCGGGGCGTTCGTTCGCGCGCTCGACGAGGAGGTGCTCGCCGGCGACGCCGACCTCGCCGTCCACTCGATGAAGGACGTTCCGACGGAGGGGGGTGACGACCTCGTCGTCGCGGGCGTTCCGGAACGCGCCCCCGCCGGCGACGTGTTGGTCCACCCCGACGGCCAGCCGTTCTCGGCGCTCCCCTCCGGCGCCGTCGTCGGCACGGGGTCGCTCCGCCGAACCGCCCAGATCGCCGCGGCCCGCCCGGACCTCGTCGTGGAGCCGATCCGCGGCAACGTCGACACCCGGATCGAGAAGCTGCTCGCGCCCGGGCTCCAGGCCGAACACGAGCGCCGGCTGGTCGCGTCCGGCGACGCGGCCGCGATGACCGCGGACGCGGACGACCCCAGCGAGGACGACGCCCCAGCCGGCGACGGGGCCGAGACGCCGGACGACGACCCCGCAGAGACGTTCGAGCGGAGCGTCGAGGAGTGGTTCGACTCGTTGTCGGAACTCGAGCGCTCGGCGATGGAACGCCGGGCCGAGACCGAGTACGACGCCCTCGTGCTCGCCGAGGCGGGACTCCAGCGCTCGGGACTGTACGACGACGCGCGGATGAGCCGGCTCCCGCCGGCGGAGTTCGTTCCCGCGGCCGGCCAGGGAGCCATCGCCGTGACCGCGACCGACCCCGACGTCGTCGAGACGGTGCGGTCGGCGGTCGACCATCCGCGGAGCCGCGTCGCCACCACCGTCGAACGCACCGTTCTCGCCGAGCTCAACGGCGGCTGTGTCGCCCCGATCGGCGTCTCGGCGGGCGTCCGCGGCGAGCACGTCCACACCCGGGTGCGCGTGCTCTCGACGGACGGCACCGACGAGGTGAGCGCGACCCGCGACCTCCCGATTCGGTCACACGCCGCGGCGGCGGCGGCGTTCGCGGCCGACCTCGCCGAGCGCGGCGCGGCCGACCTGATAGCCGCGGCCCGCGCGGCGGTCGACGACTCCGACGACGACGTCGGGGGCGGCGAGGCGGTCGCCGGAGGTGACGACGCGGATGTCTGAGGAGCGCACAGACCCGCCGACGCGGACGCACGACGGGGTCGGCAAGGTGTATCTCGTCGGCTCCGGCCCCGGCGACCCGGACCTCCTGACGGTGAAGGCGGCTCGCCTGATCGACGAGGCCGACACCGTGCTCCACGACACGCTGCCCGGCCCGGAGATCCTCGGCCGGATCCCCGAGACGAAACGCGAAGACGTCGGCAAGCGCGCCGGCGGCGAGTGGACCCCACAGGAGTACACGAACCGGCGGCTGGTCGAACTGGCGACCGAGGGCGAAACCGTGGTTCGGCTCAAGGGCGGCGACCCGTTCGTCTTCGGGCGCGGCGGCGAGGAGGCAGAACACCTGGCCGACGCCGGTATCCCGTTCGAGGTCGTTCCGGGCGTCACCTCTGCGATCGCCGGCCCGGCGGTCGCCGGCATCCCCGTCACCCATCGCGACCACGCCTCCTCGGTCTCGTTCGTCACCGGCCACGAGGACCCGACGAAGGGGGAGTCCGCGGTCGACTGGGAGGCGCTCGCGGCCACCGGCGGCACGATCGTCGTCCTGATGGGCGTCGGCAAACTGCCGGCGTACGCCGACGAACTGCGGACGGCGGGGCTCGCGCCGGACACCCCGGCCGCGCTGGTCGAGCGCGCCACGTGGCCGAACATGCGCGTCGCGACCGGCACGCTGGAGACGATCGTCGACGTCCGCGACGACGCCGGAATCGAGCCGCCGGCGGTCACGGTCATCGGCGACGTGGCGGCGACGCGCGAGCGCGTGGTCGGCTTTCTCGAGACCGCCGGCTCGGCGCCCGTCGCGGACGCCGACTCGGACCCGGCCGCGACAGACGACGGAGGCACCGGCCAGTGACAGACGGCGCCGCCCCGCGCGTCGCCGTCTTCCGCCCGGGCGACGAGCGGATCGACGACGCCGTCGACCGGTTGTCGTCGCTGGGGGCGATCCCCGTTCCGGACCCCATGCTCGCGGTCGAGCCGACCGGCGCGACCCCGAGTGCCGCTCCCGTCGTCGTGTTCACGAGCAAGACCGGGGTCGAACTCGCCGCGGACGCGGGCTTCGACCCCGGCGACGCGACGCTCGCGGTCATCGGCCCCGCCACCGCGGCGGCCGCGCGCGAGGCCGGCTGGAGGGTGGACGTCGTCCCCGAGGAGTACACCTCCGCGGGCCTCGTCGCGGCGCTTCGCGACCGCGTCGGCGGCGAGCGCGTCGAAGTCGCCCGGTCCGACCACGGCAGCGACGTGCTCCTCGAGGGGCTCCGAGAGGCCGGCGCGACCCCGACGGAGACCGTGTTGTACCGGCTGACCCGGCCGGCCGAGGCGGGTGAGTCGGCCGAACTGGCCGCCTCAGGCGACCTCGACGGGCTGGCGTTCACCTCCTCGCTCACCGTCGAGCACTTTCTCGCGGCCGCGGCGGACCGCGGCGTGCGCGACGCCGCGCTGGCCGGCGCGAACGCCGCCGTCGTCGGGGCGATCGGGCCGCCGACGGCACGGACCGCCGCGGACCACGGAATCGACGTCGACATCATCCCCGACGACGCCGACTTCGACGCGCTCGCCGCACGGGTCGTCGAGGCGGCCGCGGCCCGACGCGAAGACGGTCAGCCTCCCGGGTGACGAGCCGGCTCGCGTGACCCCCGTGTCAGCTCCCGTTCGGCTGGGCCTCCTCGTCGGCCTCTGAACCGTCGCCCGCCTCCGCGCCGTTCGACGCGTTCGCCCCGCTG
>CAZKXC010000022.1:8182-13642 GCA_964556645.1 uncultured Halobellus sp. | reverse complement strand
CGTCGGGTCGGCCCCCGACGCCGGCTCAGTCGGCCGCCGTCGGGTCGGCCGCGGGAGCGTCGGCGTCGGCGGGCGGGTTCGCGGCGAAGTAGCTCGCGAGCGCCGGGCCGGAGACGTTGTGCCAGACGGAGAACAACGCGGGGATCAACGCCGCCTCGGGGCTGAAGAAGGCGGTCGCCAGCGCGACCGCGAGCCCGCTGTTCTGGAGACCGACCTCGAACGCACAGGCGCGGGCGCGGTCTTCGGACATCGCCGTCAGCCGACCGACACCGTACCCCGAGCCGAGCCCGACGGCGTTGTGGATCACGACGGCGGCGAACGCCAGCGCCGCGGCGGTCAGGATGTTCTCGACGTTGAGTCCGACGACCGCGGCGACGATGGCGACGATCGCCGCGACGCTCACCGCGGGGAACACGTCGAGACCGACCGCGGCCACGCGCGGGGCCGTCCGGTCGAGCGCGTACCGAACCGCGAATCCGAGCACCACCGGAATCACCACGATCTGAACGATGGTGACGAACATCTCGGCGAACGTCACCTCGAGGCTTTCTCCGAGGATGAACACGACCCACGCGGGCATGACGACCGGCGCGGCCAGCGTGGTGACCGTGGTGATCGCGACCGACAACGCCACGTCTCCCTTGCCGAGGTACGTCATCACGTTCGAGGCCGTCCCGCCGGGAGCGGCGCCCACCAGGACCAGGCCGACCGCGAGCGCCGACGGCAGGTCGAACGCCGCCACCAGCGCCCACGCCGCCAGCGGCATCACCACCCACTGTGCTATCGCGCCGATGGCGACGTCGCGGGGGCGTTCGACGAGCCGTCTGAAATCCACCGGCTCGAGCGTCAGCCCCATTCCGAGCATGATGATCCCGAGAAGCGGCGTGATGTACGGCGCGATCGGCGTGAACGTCCCCGGCGAGTACAACGCCAGCGCGGAGGCGAGCACCACCCAGACGACGAAGTACTTGCTTGCGATCCGGCTCGCACGGGTTATGAGGTCGATTCCGGAACTCACGAAACGACCCTCCGCAGTCGGTCCATTCTGGACGATCGTACGATAACGGCGCGTCTTGACTCCGTCGGTTCCGGAACTCCGCCGCCGGGCGCACGGGTTCGGCCCCGGCGCAGTCAGGCGCCCGCGGCGACCCGCTCAGGGCTCGATTCCCGCCTCGGCCACGATCCGCTCGGCGTGACGGGTCGCCCGTTCTCGAACCGCCGCGGCGTCGATCCCGACGTGTTCGCCGCCGTCGTACCGGACCGTCCCGTCTACCATGGCGAAGACAACGTCGTCGCCGTGAGCGGCGTACACGAGGTGCGAGAGCGGGTCGTGAACGGGAGTCGCCCGCGTCCGGTCGGTCGTGATCCCGATCACGTCCGCCTCGTATCCCGGCTCGAGCCGGCCGATCCGCTCGAAGCCGGCGGCGCGCGCGCCGTTCTCGGTCGCCATCGCGACGGCCGTCGACGCCGGCAGCCGGGTCGGATCGCGGGCGTCGACCTTTCGGAGCAGACTCGCCTGACGCATCTCCGTGAACGGGTCGAGCGTGTTGTTGCACGGCGGCCCGTCGTTGCCGAGCGCGACCGTGATCCCGCGGTCGAGGTAGTCGTCAATCGGCGCGATTCCGGAGGCGAGTTTCATGTTCGAGGAGGGACAGTGGGTGACGACCGTGTCGGTCTCGGCGAGGAGCGTGCGCTCGTGCTCGTCGGTGTGGACGCAGTGAGCGAGCGTCACGTCCGGGCCGGTGAGCCCGACCTCGTCGAGCCAGTCGACGTTGCGCATTCCGGTGTCGGTCTCGACGGTCGCGACCTCGTCTTCGTTCTCGCTTGCGTGTGTGTGGATCGTGACCCCGTCGTACCGGTCGGCGAGCCGGCGACACCCGCGGAGACACGCCTCACTGCAGCTGACGGCGAACCGCGGGGTGACCGCGTAGCGTATCCGGCCGTCGGCCGCGCCGTGGTACTCGCGGATCAGCGCCTCGCTCTCGTCGAGACCGGCCTGCGTCTCCTCTCGCAGGCCGTCCGGCGACCGCTGGTCCATCAGAACCTTCCCGAGCCGCCCGCGGATCCCCGTCTCGATCGCCGCCTCGAACGCCTCCGCCGCGTGGTTCACCGAGAGGTGGTCGACGACGGTCGTCGTGCCGGAGCCGAGACACTCGAGGTAGCCGAGCTCGGCGGCAGCCCGCGTCGCCTCGGCGTCCATCGCCGCCTCCATCGGCAACACGGCCTCGAACAGCCAGTCGAGCAGCGCCGCGTCGTCGGCGACCCCCCGGCCGAGCGACTGGACGGAGTGAACGTGGCCGCCGACCAGCCCGGGCGCGACGAGGTCGAACGTCCGCCGCTCGTGGTCGGGGTACCGTTCACGGAGCGCGGTCTCCTCGCCGACCGCGACGATCGTGTCGTCCGCGACGACGACCGCGCCGTCGTCGATGACGGTGTCGGCGTCGGCGATGACGGTTCCGGCTAGCAGCATCTCCGTCCGTTCCTGGCGGGTGAGCCTGAAGAACCTTGCCCGTCGGTCGCGGCATCCCGGCCGGCCGCCGTGCGCTCACAAATCCGGTTCGCGTGTGCGCGATAAGCCCTTCGAGGGCTCTGTTTCTGGCTTCGAAATCTTCATTCGACCGGTCACCCTCCCGGCGAGCACATGGTCGACGGCGACCGTCTGGTCGGAGTCTGGCGACGAACGTTCTCGCTCTCGTGGCCGATCAGCGTCCAGCAGGCGCTGACCACGCTGATGCGGACGGTCGATATCGTGGTCGCCGGATTGTTCGCGCCGGCGTACGTCACCGCGATCGGGCTGGCTGACCTGTACGCTCAGATCCCGCTGCGAATCGGTCTCGGGCTGGGAACAGGCGCTATCGCCCTCTCGAGTCAGGACACGGGGCGGGCGGCCGCGACCACGCGGGATCGGGCGGTCACCCAGGCGATGCTGATCGGATTCGTGTCCGGGCTCCCGCTCATCGTCGTCGGAGCGGGTTTTTCGGAGTTTCTCATCGTCCTTCTCGGCGCCGAGCAGTCGGTCGTCCTGCTCGGAGCGTCGTACCTCTCGCTGGTGTTCGCCGCGGCACCCATGCGCGTCGTCGGTCTCGTCGGCGCCCGCGCGCTCCAGGGAACCGGCGACACCGTCACGCCGATGATCGTCAACGGAGGGGCCAACGCCTGTAACGCGACCGGGACCGTTCTGTTCGCGCTCGGCATCGGCCCCGTACCCCGCTTGGGGATCGTCGGGATCGGCCTTGCGACGCTGCTGGCGCGAACGCTCGAGGCCGTCGCCGTCACGACCGCCATCGCGAGCTCTCGGACGAAGCCGTCGTTCGCTCGGCCGCGATCGCTGACGATCACCCGACAGATCATCGGCGTCAGCCTCCCCAACTTTGCCGAGGGAATGAGCAGCTCGCTCGCCAACTTTCCGTTCAACGCCCTGCTTTTGTTGTTCGGAACCGAGGTCAACGCCGCATACCACATCGGCCGGCGGATCTACCAGCAGCTGACGGGCCCGATCTACCGCGCCATCAGCACGGCCGCGAGCATCATGGTCGGACAGCTTCTCGGCGAGGGCGACCCGGCGGACGCCCGGTACACGGGGTTCGCCATCGCGGCGCTGAGCATCGTCACGATGGGGCTCGCGGGAGCCGTTCTGGTCGTCGGAGCGACTCCGATAGCCTCGGTGTTCACAGACGACCCAGAAACGCTCGGACACGCGGTCGCGTTCACCGAGATATTCGGGGTCTCGATGGTCTTTTTCGGCATCTTTTTTCCTTTCGCCGGGAGCCTGCGGGGAGCGGGAGACACCCGAACCCCGCTTTACGCCAGGTCGATCGGCACGTTCGGCTTCATGCTCGGCGTCTCGTACCTGCTCGCGATCCCGCTGGAGTGGGGGCTGGCCGGGATCCACGTCGGCATCGTCACGAGCTACGGCTGTTGGGCAGCCATCGTCGTCGTCGGGTACGTCCGCGGTGACTGGGCGGAGCGGGCAGCGGGGATGATGAAAGAACGGGAGTCCATCCCCGACTGATCGGTCCGCCGGCCGGTCGAGGGCGCGTGACCGCCACGGCCACTCGGCCCGCTTTTCGCACGGACGCCGACTCCGGTTTCGGCTCCGCTTCGAACTCGCTCGGGGTAGACCGCTCTCGAGACGGGTTGTCACGGGCGTCGATCGCGCGGAGCCGAGAGGCGTGTCGGCGGCGGACCGACCGTACCGACGGCTATTCCCGTCGGGCACCCGGACAGTTCGCCATGCTGCGGTACGTGACGACGAACCCGGGGAAGGTCCGCGAGGCAGAAAGCTACCTGCCGGACGGCTCGATCAGACAGCTCGACTTCGATTACGCGGAGATACAGGCCACGGAGCTCGCGCCGATCGCGGCGCGGGGTGCCCGCGAGGCGTATCACCGGGCGGGCGAGCCCGTCCTCGTCGACGACGCCGGATTGTTCATCGACACGCTCGACGGGTTTCCCGGCCCCTACTCCTCGTACGTGGAGACCACGCTGGGGATCGACCGCGTCTGGGAGATCGCCAGCGGGCTCGACGACCGACGGGCTGCCTTCCGGTGTACGCTCGCCTACTGTGACGGCGACGGCTTCGCCGCCAGCCCGGATCCGATCGACCGCGACGACCGCGTCGCCGCCGCGGCCGCCGGTCCCGGCGACGGAGACGAGGACGACGCCGCCGGCGATGCCGGCCGCCGCGAGCCGCTGCCGGTCAAGCTGTTCGAGGGGTACGTCCCCGGCCGGATCGTCGCTCCGCGCGGCGACGGCGGGTTCGGCTACGACCCGATCTTCGAACACGACGGCCAGACGTTCGGGGAGATGGCCACCGAGCGGAAGAACGCCGTCTCTCACCGCGGTCGGGCGCTCGAAAAGTTCGCCGAGTGGTACGCCGGCCGGTGAGGCCGCGTCCGCGCTGTAGGCGCGCCCCGGCGGCGGTCACCACGCTCGCGGTTCTCGGTCCGGTCCGGGGTACTCGCCGCCGACGACCTCGGGGTAGAGCCGCTCTGGCGAGAAGACGGTCGCGAACGCGCGCGGCTCGCGCACGCTCACGGGAAGTCGGTCCCGAAGCCCCGCCGCGGTCCCCGGGCTGGTCAGCCCCGGGTCGAGACTGATAACCTGCATCGCGCCGCCGCGGTACGCCGACGCCAGCGCCGGATGGTCGCCCGCCGGGTGGCTCACGGGCTCGCGCCACGCCGCCAGCCGTTCGCGCCAGTCGCGCGCGAGGTCGGGGTCGGCCAGCGCCGCGGCCACCGCCTCGGCGTCGTCGAGCAGGGCGTCGCTGGCGACGAGCGTCGTCCACGAGTGTTCACGGAGCACGTCGAGCGCGTCGCGTGCGGAGCCCCCGACGAGGAGGTCTGCCGCCAACACGTCCGCGTCGGCGACGACGCGCGCGGGGCTCGGCTCCGGGTCGGTCATTCCTCGTCGCCTCGCTCCCGCCGCTCCGCGAGCGCCCGTCTCACGTCCTCCTCGTCG
>CAZKXC010000022.1:0-8082 GCA_964556645.1 uncultured Halobellus sp. | reverse complement strand
CGTCGTGTGTCGCCGTGGCAAACACCGATGTGGCTGGAGGTCGTAGCGGGCGACATGGCAGGGTCGACACAGACGGCGTCCGCCACGGGTCGAACCGGAGCGCTCACCGGAACACACTGGGTCGGGATCGTCGCCGCACTCGTCAGCGCGCTCGTCCACCTCGTGCTCGGCGCCCGGTTCCTCCTCGATTTCGCCGACAACGGCCTCACGATCTCGCTGGCGATGGGCGCCTCGTTTCTCGTCGCGACCGCCGGATTTCTCGTGGGGATCTGGCTCGTCGTCACCGACCGCTTCCGGGTGCCCGTCTACCTCCTCGGCATTCCGTTCACAGCCGGGCAGGTCGTTCTCTGGTACGTCCTCAACAGCCCCGGGCTTCCCGCGCCGCCGCCGGTCGGCCCGTTGTCGGCGGGAGACAAGACCGCACAGCTCGTGTTGATCGCGGTGCTCGTGCTGTTGTACCGCCGGGAGTCGTAGGCCGGTCGCCGGGCGTCCCTCAGATCCGACCGCTGGCGACGAGCCAGTCGCGCACGAAGGACCCGACCACCGGCACCATCGCGCCGGTCGTCACCAGCCGCGACGCCGCCTCGCCGGGCACCGGCAGCAACGCCAGCCACGTCGCGAGCATCGCAACCGCCCCGATCGGCACCCGAAGCCGGCTCGGCCGGAGGTCGTACACCGGGAGTCCGCGCCGGCGCCGGCGGCGAAGTCCGTAGGCGAACACCGGTCGAGCGACGCCGACGAGCAGAAACGCGACCGGGGCCGCGCCGGCGACGACGGCGGCCGCCCCGCCCACGAGCACGGTGGCGCCGTCGACCTCGACGTCGAGCTCCGCGCCCAGTTCCGTCACGGCGTCGGCCGCGCGTGCGACCGGGCCGTCGACCGCGTCGCCGCCGGCGGCGATCGCGAACAACCCGCCGGCGATCCAGCCGCTTCCGCCGACGGCAGGGTCGACGACGAGATAGCCGCCCAATAACGCGAGCGCCGACGCTCGAACGACCGTCACGCCGGTGGCGGCCGTCACCGGCTCCGTGCCGGTCGCCTCGCGGGCCCGCCCGGTCGCCACCCGGATCGCCGTGAGCGCGACGAGTCCGCCGACCGCGACGCCGAGAAGCGCCGCTTTTGGGACGCCGGCGGCGAGCAGCCCGCCCGCGCCGAGCGCGGTCGGGACCGCCCACAACGCGACGAGCGGGCGCCACCCGCCGTCTATCGGGAGGCGGCGAACGACGTGGTCTGTCGGCGCCATCGATCCACACACGAGGCCGCCGGAAAAACCCCTTTCGTCTCACCGCACCGGGACTTCGGTCCATCCCTCGCGACCCCGGCCGGTCGACGCCGCCTCGGCCCGCCGCCGAAGCCGCTCGATCCGCTCGTCGGTCGGCGGGTGCGTGGAGAACCACCGCTCGATCCGGCTGTCGGTGTCTCGGTGGGTGGACAACGGCGCGAACGGCCAGGCGGGCTCGGTCGCGCGGTCGATCCGCCGCAGCGCTCGCGCGAGCGCGAGCGGGTCGCCCGTCACCGCCGCCGCGCGGTCGTCGGCCGCGAACTCCCGGCTTCGCGACCGCGCCCGGGCGAGAAGCGTCGCGAGCACGAAGCCGGCGACGAGCCCCGTGGCCACGAGGCGGCGGAGCCGCGCGAACACGCCCGACCGGTCGCCGGGACGCCCTCGAATCCACGCCGACCCCCGCGCCAGCCCCGACAACGCCAGCAGCGCCGGCAGCGTCGCGAGCGCGACGACGCCGACGACGGTCCGGGCGAGCCCGTCGAGCACCGCGGCGACGAGTCCGTCGTTGGTCTCGAGGTGGGCGAGCTCGTGTGCGAGTATCGCCTCGATCTCCGGCGGCGACAACAGCCGAAGCATCGAGCGGTCGATCACGAGCGCGCCGCCGCCGGAGCCGCCGACCGCGAAGGCGTTCGGCGCGCGGGTGTCGGCGACGTACAGCGTCGGACGGGCGACGTCCATTCGGTCGACGAGCGCGTCGAGCCGCCGGTGGAGCCGCGGCGCCCGTCCCCGCGGGACGGGGTCGGCGTCGACGGCGGCGAGCAGCCGCGCCGTGCCGAGCCGGTAGCTCAGGTACGCGGACCCGAGCACGGCGGCGGCGAGCAGGACGACCAGCTCTCCGGTTCCCGGGCGGACAGACCAGAGGACGCGGAACGCCTCGACGACCAGACGCGCCGCGGCGAGGTAGCCCGCGAGGAGGACGATCCCGACGGTCGCCGTCGCGAGTCGGAACGCGAGCCGGGCCATACGCGCGGTACGCGACGCGGGCTCAAACCCGTTGTGTCGCGTCGGCGCCGGTTCCGCAAGCGATACTGGTAATCCGCGGCGCCGAAAAGGGGGTCGCATGGACGCACGCGTACGCGAGCATGCGACGATCATCGCCGATCACTCGACCGGCATCGAAGCGGGCGACAACGTCGTCATCCAGCTTCCGGCGGCGGCCGAGGACCTCGGGGTCGCGCTTCACGAAATCTGTGGCGACAGGGGGGCGAACCCGGTGTATCTCAACTACTCGAAGCGAGCGGACCGCGCGTTCAAACGCGCCGCCGACGAGTTCGAGGAGCCCGGCCACCGGCGCGCGCTCTACGAGGAGACCGACGTGTTCGTGATCGCCCGCGGCGGAGCGAACGTCACGGAGGACGCCGACGTGGCGCCCGAGACCAACGCCGCGTACAACCGCGCGATGGAGGCGGTGAAACGCGAGCGGCTCTCGAAGACCTGGTGTCTCACGCAGTTCCCGACGGCCGGCCACGCCCAGCTGGCGGGGATGAGCACGGAGGCGTACGAGGATTTCGTGTGGGACGCCGTCTCGCTCGACTGGGAGGCCCAGCACGCGTTTCAGGCGGAGCTGGTGTCGATCCTCGACGACGCCGAGGAGGTCCGTATCCGCTCGGGCGAGGACACCGACCTCACCATGCGCGTCGCCGGCAACACCGCGCTCAACGACGACGGAGAGGCGAACCTCCCCGGCGGCGAGGTGTTCACGGCACCCGTCCGCGACAGCGTCGAGGGCGAGGTCCACTTCGACCTTCCGCTGTACCGCTACGGCCGCGAGATCGAGGGCGTCCGGCTCCGCTTCGAGGACGGCGAGGTGGTCTCACACGCCGCCGACCGAAACGAGGAGCTGCTCGCCGGCATCCTCGACACCGACGAGGGATCGCGGTACCTCGGCGAGCTCGGGATCGGGATGAACCGCCAGATCGACCGGTTCACCTACAACATGCTGTTCGACGAGAAGATGGGCGACACCGTTCACATGGCGGTCGGCTCGGCGTACCCGGAGACGGTCGGCGACGACAACGCGCTCAACGAGTCGGCCGAACACGTCGACATGATCGTCGACATGAGCGACGACTCGGTCATCGAGGTCGACGGCGAGGTCGTCCAGCGCGACGGGACGTTCGTCTTCGAGGACGGATTCTGAACGGAACGCGGGCGAGCCGAACGCCACACCCCGGCGAATACGCTTATCTCCCCGCCCCGCGTACGAGGACCCATGCCAGAAGACGTCCGTTTCGAGTCCGAGAGCCGCCAGAGCCGCGAAGCGATCGCCGCGTACCTCCGTGCGGTCGCCGATTCGCTCGACGCCGGCGACCCGATCACGCTCACGCAGGGCGAGCAGTCGGTGACGATGGATCCGCCGGCCCGGCCGACGTTCGAGGTGAAAGCCGAACGCGAGGGGCCGGCGACGGGTCCCGGCGAGTTGAGCGTCGAGTTCGAACTCGAGTGGGACGAAGACGAAGCGGGAGACGGCGGCGAACTCTCCATCGAGTGACGGCCGCGGCGTCAGGAGGCGTTCGTCGACAGGTCGGCGAACGCGTCTGCCGCCGAGAGCCGGTCGAGGGTCGTGTCGACCTCCGTGCGGATGTCGGCCATCCGTGCGAGAACTCGCTCGTACTCGTCGGTGCCGGTCAGCCCGGACGCCTCCAGCGCCGCCTTCTTCGAGGCGAGCGCGAAGAAGCGCTGGCTCTGCTCGTCGAACTCGGCGCGGCGGAGCAACACCGCCACGAGCGTGCGGATCTCCTCGCGGGAGACCGGCTTGGTCTGGTAGTCGTCGAACCGCATGTCGACGACGTCGACGTCGGGTTCGACCGCGGTCACCATCGCGACCCGTGCGTCGTATCCCGCCGCCCGCATCTCTGCGAGCACCTCGTGGCCGGTCAGGTCGGACATCCGTCTGTCGAGCAACACCACGTCGACGTCGTCGTCCATCCGCGAGAGCGCCTCCTCGCCGCCCGTGGCGAGTCGGACGTCGTACTCGTCCTGGAGGTACACCCGATACAGTTCGACGAGGTCGGGCTCGTCGTCGACCGCGAGCACCGTCGGCGCCGGGTCGTCTGCGGGAGGCGAGCCGTCGGTCATGCTCGCGACGGATCGGCCGGTCGGTCGATGGCGGCGGTCGGCGGTTCGGCGCGGTCGGTGACGGCTCGTCGGCACATACCGGTGAGCGTGTCCGTGGGATAATAAACGCCCCCGAGCAAATATCGATGCTGATACTGAGGCCGGAGCGAACGGACAGACGATCCGACGCGAGCGCTCGGGGCGGCCGTCGAACCGCCGTGACCCAAAGGCACATTTACGGGCGCACCCTATCTGTGCGTAGCGAATGTCTCACAGCCCCTCACTGCCGGACCGCCCCCGTCTCGAGCTCGATCCGGAGATGAGCCAGGCGGAACGGCTGGAGGCGATCCGGCAACACTACCGGCGGATCGTCCACGTGAACGACGAACTCGAGGACCGTCTCGACGACGCCCAGGGCCGTCGGGGCGACCTCAAAGCCGACGTCGACAAGCTCAAGCGCGAAAACGAGGTGTTGAAAACCTCCTCGCTGTACATCGCGTCCGTCGAGGAGATCACCGAAGACGGCGTCGTGATCAAACAACACGGCAACAACCAGGAGGTGTTGACACAGGCGTCGACGCGGCTCAACACCGACCTCCGGCCCGGCGATCGCGTCGCGATCAACGACTCGTTCGCGGTCCAGCAGGTGCTCGACGACGAGACCGACTCGCGCGCGCAGGCGATGGAGGTCACCGCCTCTCCCGACGTCAGCTACGACGACATCGGCGGCATCGACGACCAGATCCGCGAGGTGCGCGAGGCGGTCGAAGACCCCCTCGAGAACCCCGAACAGTTCGAGACCGTCGGCGTCGAGCCGCCGAGCGGCGTCCTCCTCCACGGCCCGCCGGGCACCGGGAAGACGATGCTGGCGAAGGCGGTCGCCAACGAGTCCGACGCGACGTTCATCAAGATGGCCGGCTCCGAGCTCGTCCGGAAGTTCATCGGCGAGGGGTCGCGGCTGGTTCGTGACCTCTTCGAACTCGCCGCCGAGCGCGAGCCCGCGGTCATCTTCATCGACGAGATCGACGCCGTCGCCTCGAAGCGAACCGACTCGAAGACCTCCGGCGACGCCGAGGTGCAACGCACGATGATGCAGCTGCTCTCGGAGATGGACGGCTTCGACGAGCGCGGCGAGATCCGCATCATGGCGGCCACCAACCGCTTCGACATGCTCGACGAGGCGATCCTCCGGCCGGGGCGGTTCGACCGCCTCATCGAGGTGCCCGAGCCCGACGCCGAGGGGCGCGAGCGGATCCTCGAGATCCACTCCGCGGAGATGAACGTCGCCGACGAGGTCGACGTCGCCGCGGTCGCACGCGAACTCGACGGGTACAGCGGCGCAGACATCGCCTCGCTGGCGACCGAGGCCGGCATGTTCGCGATCCGCGACGGCCGCACCGAGGTGCTCCAAGAGGACTTCGAGCAGGCCCGCGAGAAGCTCCAAGACGCCGAGGGCACCGAAGAACAGGTCATCAACTACCAGTACTGACTCCGGCTCGTTCTCGCCCGCCTTCGTAACCCATTACCCCGCCCGCGCCGACGATTCGTTGATGGCCACCATCCACGTCGCCGGCGGCGTCGGCGTCGCCGACACGGCGATGGGCTCGTACGACGCCGCGCTCGCGGAGGCGAACCTCCACAACTACAACCTCGTCGCCGTCTCTTCTGTCGTTCCAGCGGAGGCGACCGTGACCCGCGTCGAGACGGTGCCGGACCTGGGTCCCGCGGGCAACTCGCTCACCGTCGTGGAGGCGCGCCGCACCGTCGGGCCGAGCGAGGAGGTGGACTTCCGCGAGGGGGGACGCGCCGGCGCGGAGACGGCGGCCGACACGCGTGCGCCCCGGCGCCGGCCGGACGTCGTCGCCGGCCTCGGCTGGGCGACCGGCCCGGGTCCCGGGCTGTTTTACGAGGTGACCGGCGAGGCGGCCGCCGACGTCCGCGAGCGGATCCACGCCGGCTTGGACGCCGGCACGGAGCTCCGCGAGTGGACGTTCACCGACCGCGACCTCCGCGTCGAGACCGCGACGGCCGACCCCGACCGATACACCACGGCGGTCGTGATCGCAGCCTACGGCGAGTCGGAGCCCATCGTCTGACTGACGGCCGCCGCCGCCCTGGCCGTCAGGTGCGGCGAGCCGGCCGGCTACTCGATCATCCGTTCTTTGAGATCCGCCACCACGTCGATCCCGAACACATCCCGGTCGAGGTACGCATCCGCCGTCTCCGATTCGACCCGTCCCTCGTAGGCCGTGCCGTCGCCGCTCGTCACCGTCAGATCGAGCCTGAACGGGATCGAATCCAGGCCGAGCAGGCTCAGATACAGGCCGGCTATCTCCTCGATCTCCCGGCCGACGTGTATCGTTCCGACCGATTCCGTCACCGTCTCGAGACGGAACGTGCCGCCGTCCAGTTCGATTCCGCCGTCGACCGGCCGGTGGTGTTCCTGTGCGATCTCGGTGCCGATCTCGGGTTCGGTGAGCTGGTACCGCACTCCCTGCTCGTAGAACTGCCGGTCGGTTACGTACGCCACGAGCGTCGTGCCGGTCTCGAGTTCGATCGGTTGCTCGCCTCGGTCGAGCGTTTTCGGCACGGTGTACGCCGTCTGCTCGATGGCGTACGTGTCTCCGACGTTCACCACCGGCTGTCCCCCGAGCGTGTCGGGCTCCGGGTGGTCGAGCTCGGCCGAACTGCGGCCCGTGAGCCGGTCTTCGAGCGGCGTTCCCGCACAGCCGGCGAGCCCGACGGCTCCGCCGACGCCGACCAGCACGGAGCGTCGTCCTCTCATCGGCGGCGATCAGCCGGTCAGGGTGTTAACTCTTGAGCGGCTGGGCGGCGACGCCGCACCACAGCCGGGCCGGCGCGTCGGTCGCGGCCGTTGCCGGTCGGCGACGCCTTTTTGAGTCGCCTCCGCGTATAGGCGGTGTCTTCGATGAACGGCAACAATCCGTACGCCGGACCACCGGGCGTAACCAACGCGGGCGAGCCTGCGCCGGTCGACCTCTCGCCGGAACAGGAGCAGCGCCTCAGGCGGACGGTCGCCGGGATCGTCTCACGCACCGAATCGTACCTTCCGGACAGCTACGCCGTCGGCTCCGAGCTCTCGATCGGCACGGAAGGCCCCCAGGCGACCGTCGCGGTCAACCCGCCCGCGGGCCACCCCGTCTCGGCGGGCTTTTCGCCGGACCTCGAGGAGCTCGACGCCGGCATCGCCGACGCCGACGCCACCGAGGTCGCCCGCGGACTGGCCGCCAGCGCCGCGGTGCAGGTGATGGACGCCGTCGGCGACATCACCCCGACCGCGAAGTAGCCGAGCCGCCGCGACCGGTCCGGCGACGGCAACGATTTTAGCCCGCGTGGAGTACCCTCTGGGTGTGGACGCGCTCGAGATCGGAGGCCGACTGCTCGCCGGCGTCGCGCTCATCCTCGCCAACGGCTTTTTCGTCGCGATCGAGTTCGCGCTGACCCGCGTTCGACAGTATCCCGAGTCGGCGTTCGACGAGCCGGGACTGCGACGGGCGTGGGCGATGACCGAGGACCTCGAGGTGTATCTGACGAGCTGTCAGGTCGGGATCTCGGCGACGAGCATCGCGGTCGGAATCGTCGCGGAGCCGGCGCTGGCGACGCTCATCGAGCCCGTCTTCGCGAACACGCTTCTGGCGTCCGTCGGCGCCGGCGGCCTCGTGGGATTTCTGATCATCAACCTCCTCCACCTGACCCACGGCGAACAGACGCTGACGTACCTC
>CAZKXC010000021.1:0-27101 GCA_964556645.1 uncultured Halobellus sp. | reverse complement strand
GGTTTCTGACAGAAGTCGGGGAATTACTTCAGCGAGTGGTGAATAGAGGGCGCGAATCTCGGACTATAATTAATAACTAACAGTAGCCCGCAATAGATACTTCTGTACGCGATATAAGATTCTACAGTAACTCGTCGGACACACAGGAAATAAATAATAAAAGAGTGAAAGACGATGTATATGATGAACTATTTGTTAATGAAGTAATCAGCGACGCCGAACGAATACGGACTGCGCTGGCTGGAGCAAACCCAAATCAATGCTGTTTGTGTGATAGAACTTGCTTTTCAAGCTATGACGTTGATTTTGATCTAAAGGTTGTCATTCACGAAACTAGTTGTCCGCGGTGCGATAACTATTCTCTTGAGGCAATACAACTCCGTGGCACCATTACCGAGGGATCAAACACGGCTCGCATCCAGACGGTCTACAGTCGTACTTGCTACACATCTGGTTGTGACGGGCCTCTCGTTCCCCCCCTGTCATCGACAACTGTACAAGATTATAAGAGTATCAACATCCCCACCCCACGACTGCTTAATCTACGTGCGGAAGAACATCATATTAGCTACGAGCCTGAGCGCACAATAACTGTGTGTCGGCAATGTCATGGCAAAATCCACGCAGGCGAAGATGGACTCAAACCTTTACAACCAGATCAATCACGCGCAGAAGGACTCAACGAGGATACTAATGAATAAATCAACTTCAGCCCTGATCTTCGGCGTTAAACGTTGACGTACCCCGCTACGGGTATCCTCTGTATCTCGCACACCGGTCCTATCAGTTTTTGAGAAGTTCAACAAAGCGTCACCGACACTCTCTCACGCACACAAGACGAGACCGATTGAGTCGTACCGACACCGGACCGGATCCGGCTACAGGATCCCGGCAGCCTCGGCGGTGTCGACGATCTCTTGGGCCATCTTGTTGGTCGCCTCGTCGACCATCTGTCCGTCGACGGAGACCGCTCCTCGCCCCTCGGCCATCGCCTCGGCGTAGGCGTCGACGATGCGCTGGGCGCGGTCTGCGACGTCCGGGTCCGGCGCGAACACCTCGTTGGCGATCTCGATCTGTGACGGGTGGATCGCCCACTTGCCGTCACAGCCGATCATGTTCGCGTTCTCGGCGGACTCACGGAATCCCTCGGCGTCCTCGATGTCGGCGTACGGCCCGTCGAGACACGGCAAGCCCGCCGACTTCGCCGCCGAGTTACACTCGGAGAGGGCGTGGTGCCAGTAGTGGCCGGGGTACTCCGGGAACTGACCGATGTCGAGTCCCGGCGTCCCCATCGCCGCCGAGTAGTCGCCCGGGCCGAAGATGATCGAACTGAGACGGTCGGAGGCGTGTGCGATGTCGTGGACGTTGTGGATCCCCTCGCCGTCTTCGATCTGCGGCTCGAGGCCGATGCCGCCGACCTCCAGATCGTTGTTCACCTCGATCTGTTCGAGCAGGTTCTCGACGGTGTGGACGTCGCTCGCCGACTTCACCTTCGGAACGATGACGTCGTCGATGTGCGCGCCGGCCTCGCCGACGACGGTGATGAGATCCTCGTACCACCACTGCGTGTCGATTCCGTTGATGCGGAAGCTGAGAATCGTGTCGCCCCAGTCCTCCTCGCGGGCGGCGTCGACGAGCGGTTCTCGTGCGTCCGGCTTCGCGCTCGGAGCGACCGAGTCCTCCAAGTCGAGAAACACCTCGTCGGCGTCGGTGTCGGCCGCCGACCGCATCATCTTTTCGTCGCTCGCGGGCGTCGCCAACTGCGTCCGGCGAAGGGTTACGTCCGTCATAGTGAGACACAGTAGTCACGCTCGGCCACGAGAATAAAACTACCTCAGGCGGGGATTCTCGTGGACCGGGTGACCGAACGCGAACCGGTCGAGGAGGGTGGCAGCCTGGACCCGAACGTCTCGGTCGTGTCGGATCAGCGTTGTGCGCGTTCCTCGTAGGCGACGGCGAGCGAGCCGCAAACGACCGAGAGAAGCGCGCTCGCCGCGGCCGCCGGCCGCCGACGCCGACGGAGCGCCGTCACTGATACCGCGGCGAACGCACCGGTCAGCGCGCCACAGAGATACGCCCGCGTCCGTTCTGCGGATACCGTCATACGAAGGAGTACGCCCGTGAGAAACGAGTGGGTTGCGGTTCGGACCCGTGTCTCGGGCGGGCGGATCGCGACTCGCGGGCGAGGATTGGTCGAAGGACGCGCCGACCGCGGAGTCAGGGTTTGACGAGCACCTTGATCGCCTCGCGCTCGTCCATCATGCGGTACCCCTCGGCGACGTCGTCGAGCGAGACGGTCTCCGTGAAGACGGGCGCGGGATCGAGCGTTCCTTGGAGCACGTCGGCCAGCAGTTCGTCGGCGTACGCCCGCACGGGAGCGACGCCGCCCGCGAGCGTCACGTTGTCGCCGAACAGCCCGAACACGTCGAGCCCCTCGTCGTCGACGCCGTACGGGACGCCGACGTAGCCAATTGTCCCGCCCGGACGGACGATGTCGACGGCGGCGTTCATCGCGCTCGCGGCGCCGACACACTCCATCACGTGGGCCGGACCCCCGTGTGTGAGCGCGCGAACCCGCTCGACGGCGGCCTCGCCGCGCTCGGCGACGGTCTCCGTGGCTCCGAACGTTTCTGCCAGCCGCAGGCGGTCCTCGTGGTGACCGACCGCGACGATGCGCTCGGCGCCGAGCCGCCGGGCCGCGAGCACGCCACAGAGTCCGACCGCGCCGTCGCCGATCACGACGACCGTCGACCCCGGCTCGACGCCCGCGCTGACGGCCGCGTGGTGACCGGTCCCCATCACGTCGGTCAACGGGAGGAGCGACCGAAGCGCCGCCTCGTCGTCCGCGTATCGGTCGGGAACCCGGACGAGGGTGC
This sequence comes from uncultured Halobellus sp., assembly GCA_964556645.1. GTDB lineage: Archaea > Halobacteriota > Halobacteria > Halobacteriales > Haloferacaceae > Halorubrum. Next base: position 24,225 of record CAZKXC010000021.1, on the reverse strand, counting down.
CGTCGGCATGAGTCGACCGAACGTACTCGCCCTGTGCGCCGCCGTTGTCGCCGCCCCACGAGTCGCCGGACACACAGGACGTGTGGAGTCCGGTGCGACAGAACTCACACTCGCCACAGGAGATCGAAAAGGGCGCGAGCACGCGGTCGCCGGGGGCGACGGAGGTCACGTCGTCGCCGACCGCCTCGACGATACCCATCGGCTCGTGGCCGACCGGAGCGCCCGCGTCGCGGTCGCTATCGCCGCGGTGAACCGCCTCGGGGTCAAGCCCCGTGGCATTCGCCTCGACAGCGTGTAAAACCAGAGGTCGGAGCCGCAGATCGCGGTGTGGGTCACGCGAACGATCGCGTCGGTCGGAGCATCGATCTCGGGACGGGGCCGCTCCTCGACGCCGATATCACCGGGTCCGTTGAACACTGCTGCGCGCATGTGTCGTCTCCGACCCCCCGGATTAAAACACGGCGACGTCGACCGCGGCGTCGGACTCACCGAGACGGCGCGCGGTCGGGTTACAAAGGTATTTATCGCACACGTCGCGTGAGAACGCATGGACCTCTCAAACGCACGCGTGCTGATCACGGGCGGCGCCGGACTGGTCGGCAGCCACCTGGCGGCGAGTCTGCTGGAACGGGGCGCGACCGTCCGGGTCGCCGACGACCTCTCGAAAGGCGACAGAGAACGGGTGCCGTCGGGTGCCGAGTTCACGCGGGCGGACCTGACTGACGAAGCCGACGTCGCGGAGGTCGTGACGGCGGACGTGGACATCGTTTTCCACCTCGCGGCACACACCGACACGAACTACGACGCGGATCGGAAACTGTTCGAGGAGAACACGGCGATGACGTACAACGTCCTCCAGCGGATGCGGGCGGTCGGCGTCTCGAACGTCGCGTTCACCTCGTCGTCCACCGTGTACGGCGAGGCGCCGCGGCCGACGCCGGAGGACTACGCTCCGCTCGAGCCGATCTCGATCTACGGGTCGTCGAAGCTCGCCGACGAGGCGCTGCTCTCGACGTACGCACACTCGTACGGCTTCACCGTCTGGACGGTTCGGTTCGCGAACATCGTCGGACCCAATCAGCGCGGAAACGTCGTTCCGGATTTCATCGAGAAGCTGGCCCGCGACCCGACAGAACTGGAGATCTTAGGCGACGGCCGTCAAGAAAAGTCGTACATGCACGTCTCCGAGTGCGTCGACGCGATCGAACACGTCATCGAACACGCGAACGACGACCTCAACACGTACAACCTCGGGACGCGAACGACCACCTCCGTGACGGCGATCGCCGACATCGTCAGCGACGAACTCGGCCTCGATCCGACGTACTCGTACACGGGCGGCGACCGCGGCTGGACCGGAGACGTCCCGAAGATGCGCCTCTCGATCGAGAAACTCGCCGGCCTCGGCTGGGAGCCGCAGTTGTCGAGTCACGAGTCGGTTCGCCGCGGTGCCCGACAACTGATCGCAGAGCGGTGACGACCCACCGAGCGGTAGGGCGGCCGGGTCGCTACCCGGTGTACACCGCTTCGCCGCCGAGGTAGGTGGCCTCGACGTCGATCTCGTGAATGTCGTTGGCGGGCACCTCCGTCGGGTCGTCCGAAAGCACGACGAAATCCGCGAGCTTCCCCGGCTCGATGCTGCCTTTGATCGCTTCTTCGAACGAGCAGTAGGCCGCACCGGTGGTGTAGACGCGGATGGCCTCCTCGACGGAGATGGCTTCGTGAGGGGAGATGGCGTCTCCGCTTCGGGTTTTTCTGGTGACCATGGTGCGGATGCCGAGCAGCGGCGGGAGGAGACCAGCGGGGTTGTCGCTGCTTCCCCCGACCGGGATTCCCCGCTCGAGATAGGAGTTGTACGGGAACATGCGTTCGAGACGGTCGCCGTACTCGCTCAGTTTGTCGTCGCCGTGTTGATAGATGTACGTGGAGAAGGGGAGGACACACAGGTTCAGCTCCTCGATCCGGTCTACTATCTCGTCGTTCACCATCGTTCCGTGTTCGATGCGGTGGCGGTGGTCCTCGCGTGGATGCGCTTCGAGCGCGCGCTCGTACGCGTCGAGCAGCATCTCGATCGCCGCGTCGCCGTTGGCGTGAACCCCGATCTGATACCCAGCCTCGTGTGCGTCCATGATCTGTTCGTTGAGTTCCTCCTGAGAAATGACGAGGTCGCCGCGGTCGTCGCGACCCTCGTACGGCTCCTCGAGATACGCCGTTCGGGCGGCGATAGCGCCGTCGACGAAGTTTTTGATCAGTCCTATCTTCACCATCTCGTCGCCGAACCCCGAGTCGATACCCAGCCGGTTCAGGTCGTCGAAGTGATCCTGAAGCACCATCAGATACGCCCGGACGGATAGGTTGTCCCGTTTTGCTCCGTCTCGGTACATGCGTATCTCCTTGGGGTGAACGACGGCCTCGCCGACGCCCGTGATCCCCTTCGAGTTGTAGCGCTCACAAACCGCTCGTAACGCCGCCTGGTCCTCCTCGGGAGTCGGGTCGGGGATCAGGGCGTCGAACGGATCGCTTGCCGCCTCGTGGAGGATGCCGTTTGGGTAGCCGTCGTCCTCGCGCTCGAAGTGTCCGCCGTCGGGATCGGGCGTGTCGCCGTCGATGCCGGCTGTCTCGATAGCCCGCGTGTTCACCATGGCCACGTGCCCGCCGGCGGGAGTGATCATGATCGGGTGGTCCGTGCTCGCCTCGTCCAGGTCGTGACGAGTCGGGTGCCGCCGTTCTTCGAGTTTCGTGTCGTCGTGGCCGGCGCCCACGATCCACTCGCCCTCGGGAGTCGCTTCGGCCTCGGCGGCGAGTTCCGCGACCAGTTCGTCCATCGACCCGACCGTCTCCGGACCGAGGTCGACCTCGAGGTAGTCAGACCGCCCGCGAAACGCCATGTGACAGTGGGCGTCGATGAACCCGGGGAGGACGGTTTGATCCTCCACGTCGAGGATCTCGGTCTCGGGCCCGGCGAGCTCGGTGATCGCCTCGTGTGTGCCGACGGCGGTTATCTCGTCGCCGTAGACCGCGAACGCTTCTTCGCGTGAGAAGGACTCATCCACCGTCAACACCGTGTCCGCCCGCACGACGAGATCCGGATGCATTGTCGGTAGTGGCGTGGTACCAGTAATCAAGCTTTGCCCTCAGGCACTGACCGTGGGTTCGTTTCTCGACGAGACGGACGCGTCGCGACTCACGAAGGAGATCGACGATCCCAGCCGGCGATGACACGTGTGCGGCCACGGGCGACCGTCACGTCGAGGACGTCGCGGACCCACACGTCCGTCGCCGCGGTGCTCGCGGCGGGGGCGTCCAAGCGTTCCGGACGGCCAACCGGGTCGGTGCTCGCCCGTGACGCCCCACGCTACGTGCCGTCGGCGACGCCCCGGCACACGTCCGTGATAACGCCGTCGACGCCGGTCGCCGCCACCGCAGACAGCTCCCGCTTCGTCGTGATCGTCCACGGGAGAACGCGAAGGCCGGCGTCGTGCGCCCGTCGCACGAGCGTCGTCTGGAGACACAGCTCGTATCGCGGCGAGATCACCTCGCAGTCGAGCCTCGTCGCGGCTCTGACGAGCGCGGCGACGTTCTCGGGGAGGTACGCCTCAGCCGGCAGCCCGGGCAACAGCGGACGAAGGAGGCGGTTCGGCCTCGATTCGCGAACGGCGTACGACGTCGGGACGCTCGGGTCGACCCGGCGAGCGGTCCGAAGAATTTCTCGCCGGTCCGCCGTCACGAGGAGGTCGTGCTCGTGGGATGCGTGGAGCGCGAGACTCTCCGTGACCAGTCCGGTCGTCTTCAGGTCGAGCATCACTCCGACGGAGGCCGGGATCGCGTCGAACGCCGCCGCCAGCGTCGGGACCGGCTCGTCGGAGCCGTCGACGCCGAGCGTGGAGAGTTCCTCGAGCGGCGTCTGGTCCACGCGGCCCGACGCCTCCGTGACGCGGGCGAGCGTCGGGTCGTGAAACACGACGAGTTCGCCGGTGGCACACCGCCGGACGTCGAGTTCGATCCGGTCGACGAGCGGAGCGGCCGTCCTGATGGCCGCCACCGTGTTCTCCGGCGCGTCGGCCGCACAGCCCCGGTGAGCGATGAGCGGTGGGATCGAGTCGAGCTCTGCGTCGGCAGGCGCGTCCGCGTCGAGACACCCGGCGAGCGGTGCCGACGCCAGGACGCCGGCTCCCCGCCGCAGGACGGCTCGTCGCGACGGTCGGTCGGACCCGGCGTTCGGCGTTCTCGCTCCGAGCAGAGACGGGTCGCGGGTCACTCGACCGCGAACGTCGTCGTCGCCGTGGCGCTCGTGTCGGCCTCGAGCGTCGCGACGGCGACGTACTCGCCGGTCGGCGGGTCGGTCCAGACGAACTCCTGGACGAGCTGTTCGCCCGGGTCCAACCGCGCGGTGTCGACGGCCATGGTGAACATCCGGCCGTCGCTCCAGCGCCAGACCGGGTCGCCGTCCGTGTCGTCCTCGTAGACGGCCAGGTCCGCGGTCTGTCCCGAGCGAAACCGAAGCTCGATCGGGTCGGTGTCCTCGTTGATCACGGCGAAGGTCACCTCGACGTCGCCGCGAACGGCCGTGTCGATCGTGGTACCGAGACTCATGGTAACGTTTGGAGAGGACGGGTCTTACCGCTTATGTCATGCCACCGACAAGTCGGCCGGGAGTCAAGTCGACCGAACGGGCGCTCACGCTTGCGTCGGGACAACACACATATGCGTCTAAGCCGTTCGTTCACACACCGCTTGGTGGTCGGTCGGCGCACGTCGGAGACGCGGCGCGGGACCGACCGGCCGACGGACGCGGAGGAACTACTCGTGGGCCAGCAGAGACGGACGGTGCTCGTCGTGTCGCTCTCTCTCATGGTGTTCGTTCCGGTCGCGCTTCCCGGCCCGACCGTCGCGACACCCGCGGTAGCCGAGGCCGTCTCGACCGACACCGCCGACGACGTGTGGGTCGACGGCAGTCCTGACACGCTCGAAGGAACCGTGATCGTGCGGTTCGACCCGCACGCGCCGCCGGCGAACGCCGACAGGGAGGCGACGATCAGCGCGCTCGAAACCCGGGCGAATCGGACGCAGGCAGCGGTGGTCGACTGGGCCGCCGAAACCGACGGCGTCGAGGTCCGATCGCGGTTCTGGCTCGTGAACGCGGTCACCCTGTCGGTCGACGACGACGCCGACATCGCGCCGCTCGGGCGGTTCGCGACGGTCGACGCCGTCTACGACTCGTTTCGGCTCAGACGCCACGAGCCCGTCTCCGGGGGACACGCCGCCACACGAGAGGCCGAGAACCGAGACCCGGCAGAACCCAGCGATCCCGACGAGGTGACGGACGGGTTAGAACAGATCGGCGTCCCCGCGGCCCGCGAACGCTACGACGCCACGGGCGAGGGCGCGACGGTCGCGGTGCTCGACACCGGCGTCGAGGCCGGCCATCCCGACCTCACCGTCGACCAGTTCCAGGAGTTCGACGCGGCAGGCCGCGCGATCGACACGCCCCCGAACGACCCGTCGCCGAACAACCACGGAACACACACCGCGGGGACGGTCGCCGGCGGCGCCGAGAGCGGCACCGCAATCGGCGTCGCACCCGGCGCCGACCTCGCGGTCGGAGCCGTCCTCACGGAGTGTCGACTGGGTGGGTGTGGCGGCACCTTCGAGCAGATCATCGCCGGCATGGAGTGGGCGGTCGCCGACGCCGAAGCCGACGTGATGAGCATGAGCCTCGGCGTCGGCGGGCGCGCGGATCGGATGGTCGAGCCGGTGCGCAACGCGCGTGCGGCCGGCACCGTCGTGGTCGCGGCCGCGGGCAACTCCGGTGCGGGCACGAGCGGCAGCCCCGGAAACGTTTACGAGACGGTCGCCGTCGGCGCGGTAGACGAGACCGGCGCGGTCGCGGAGTTCTCGGGCGGCGAGCGGGTCGCCCGAGACTCGTGGGACGAGCCGCCGACAACGTGGCCCGACGAGTGGGTCGTCCCGACGGTTTCTGCGCCCGGCGTCGACGTGTACAGCGCGGACGGCGAGGCGGGATACGACCGAAAAACCGGCACGTCGATGGCCGCCCCGCACGTGGCCGGCGTCGCGGCGCTCGTCGTCGCCGAGCGCGACGTCGAGCCGAGCGCGGTCGAAACCGCGCTCGAATCGACCGCGGCCGTTCCCGACGACGCCGCAGGGTCGAGCGAGCGGGACACCCGGTACGGCGCCGGAATCGTCGACGCCGAGGCCGCGGTCGAGTCGGTCGCCGAGGAGCCGCCTCCGATCCCGGCCGTCGAGCGCGTCGAGGCGGCGCTCCCCGGCTGGCTCCGACCGACGCCCGGACTGCCCACGGAGCCGACGGCGCCGACCGAACACCCGTCCGTCGTGGAGCTCGTGCTCAGTCGGCCGGGCCGGGGTCTCGGGGCGTCCGCGTGAGCCGGAGGCCTCCGACGGAGTCGGCGTCAGGTGAGACGACCCGCGTGCCGCCGACCCGCGTCACGACTCGTCCAGACTGACCGACGACGCCGCGCTCGTGGCCCGGTCGCGGGCGGTCTCGACGTCGTCGGCGGTCGCGACCGCGACGCCCATCCGCCGGCCCGCGTAGGCGTCGGGCTTGCCGAACAGGCGAAGCTCGGTTTCGGGGACGCTCAGCGCGGCCTCGACGCCCCGATACGCGGGCGCGTCCATCGGCTCGTCGGCGACGATCGCGGCGCTCGCTCCCGGCCGCGTGGCGGTGATCTCGGGGATCGGCAGCCCCAAGATCGCCCGCGCGTGAAGTTCGAACTCGTCGGCCGGCTGTGTGCGCATCGTCACGAGCCCGGTGTCGTGGGGGCGGGGGGACAGCTCGCTGAACACCACCTCGTCGCCGCGGACGAAGAACTCCACGCCGAAGATGCCCCGTCCGCCGAGGCCGTCTGTCACCTGCCGTGCCATCCGTTGTGCGTCGGCGAGCGCCTGCTCGTCCATCGGGTGGGGCTGCCAACTCTCCCGGTAGTCGCCGTCGACCTGATCGTGTCCGATCGGCGGACAGAACGCCGTTCCGTCCCGGTGGCGCACGGTCATCAGCGTCACCTCGTAGTCGAAGTCGACGAGTTCTTCGACGATCACTCGGCCGGTGTCCGACCGGCTTCCCTCGCGAGCCGTTTCCCATCCGGCGTCGACGTCGGCGTCGGTCCTGACGACCGATTGTCCCTTGCCGGAGGAGGACATCGTCGGCTTCACCACGACCGGAAGCCCGATCTCGTCGATCGCCGTTCGGTAGGCGGCACGGCTGTCGGCGAACGCGTACTCCGTCGTCGGAACGCCGACGTCCTCGGCCGCGAACTCGCGGATCGATTCTCGGTCCATCGTCAGCCGGGTCGCCTCGGCGGTGGGGACGACGGTGTATCCCTCCGTCTCCAGCCGCTGGAGCTCTGCGGTCGCGATGGCCTCGATTTCGGGAACGATCAGGTCCGGCTCCTCGCGGGCCACGAGGTCGCGAACGGCCGTCGCGTCGGTCATGTCGAGCGTGTGCGCCCGGTGGGCGACCTGCATCGCGGGGGCGTTCTCGTAGCGATCGGCGGCGACCGTCTCGACGCCGAGCCGCTGGGCCTGAATGAGCACCTCCTTGCCTAACTCGCCGCTGCCGAGAAGCAGCAATGTCGTCGCGTTCGGCGCCAGCGGCGTTCCCAAACGGGTCTCGTCGCTCATGGCTACCACGCCGGCCGAGCGGCCAATAAAACGGTCGGTACGCACACACCGAGCCCGACTCGTGACCGCCCGGACAGGTATACCCGGCTGCGGGCGCATCGATCGCACGATGCTTGGCTACCCGGGATTGAACCGAACCCTCCGCGACCGCGACGACCCGGTGCGGTGTACCCGCGGGATGCGCGAGCGGACGTTCGAGGACCGCGGGCTCGCGTACGTTTCTGAGCTGGCACAACAAAACCTCGCCGACCTCTACGAGCTTCTCTCGTGGAACCGCGAGCGAGACATTCGGCTGTATCGGTGCACGTCCTCGCTGATCCCGTGGAACTCCCGGTTCGAGCTCGCGGAACTGCCCGAGTACGAGGAGGTGCGGCGGCTCGCGCGGCGGTGCGGCGACCTCATCTCCGCGGCGGAGATGCGGCTGACGTTTCATCCCGGCTACTGGTGTAAGCCGGCCAGCGACGCGGCCGACACCCGCGCCCGTGCTCGCACCGCGCTCGAGTACCACGCCGACTGGTTCGAGCTGCTGGGGCTGCCGGCCACCCCGTACTACGGGGTCACCGTTCACATCGGCGCGACGTACGGCGACAAGGACGCCACCGCCGAGCGGTTCCGGGCGTTCGTCGACAGCCTGTCGCCGTCGGCGCGGGCCAGACTGACCGTCGAGAACGACGACACCGAGGGGTTGTGGAGCGTCCCGGAGCTGGTCGAGTCGGTCGGCGATCCGGCCGGCGTGCCGGTCGTCTTCGATTATCACCACCACTCGTTCACCGACCGCGGCCACACGTACCGCGAGGGATTCGAACTGGCGGCCGACACCTGGGGTGACGTTCGACCCGTGACCCACTACTCCGAGCCCGCGTGTCTCCGCACGCCCGACGCGCAGCCACAGGCGCACGCCGAGTTCGTCGCGGACGTGCCGGGGTGGCTCCGGGCGGACGCGGACGTGATGGTCGAGGCGGGCGCGAAAGAACGGGCCGTGATGCGAGTCCGCGAGGACGAACGCTGACCCGGTGAGAAGCGTCGGTCGTGCCCGTTGCGTCCGGCCGGCGAGCGTCCGACGGGCTCGGCCGACGAGCGTCCGGCGCGTCCGGTGACGGAACCTACTTTTCTCGTCAGGCCGTTCGATCGGTATTCGATGGCTCCTCACGACGCGACGATAGCGGTAGAAACGTGGGCGGTTCGCGAACGAGCGCTGCCGCGCGTGCCGCCGGACGGCTGGGCGACGACGGATCGGCTCAGAACGGCCGTCTGTCTCGCGATCGAGAGCTCCGTCGACGGGATCACGCGAGTCGAACCGTTCGACGGAGCGGCGAAACAACGCGAGCGATTCGACGCGGTCGTGACCGCCGCGGAATTCGACGACGAGCACGTCCGACTCGTCGAGCCGCGGTCGGTAAGCGACGCCGACGGCGACGACGAGGCGACCAGGTCGGACACGGCGGAAGGCGAGGCGTTCGAGGAACGGACCGAACAGTTCGACATCGACGAGGCGCTCGACCGGCTCTGAGCGTCGCAACTGTCTCCTCAGTGAATTTCGGCCGTCCCCTCTGAGGCTCCCGGCCGTCCCCGACGGCGGTGACGGATCATCGGGCGATCGCCGTGGGTCTTGCGTCCGCCGGCCTCGAGTACGTGACGCACGAGCGCGGAGACTGCCCCTGACGGCCGTCTCGCGGAGTGTGAGCCCGATAGGTTTTCGAGGCTGACACCCGTACCGACGGTGATGGCTGAGTTCGTTCTGTACGGTGGCAAAGGGGGCGTCGGCAAGACGACGCTGGCGGCGGCGACCGGCCTCAATCTCGCGGCGAGCGGGCGGCGAACGCTGATCGTCAGCACGGATCCGGCACACAGCGTCGCCGACGCGCTCGGGTGTCGCGTCGGCGAGCGACCGACGAGCGTCCCGCCCGAAGACGACCTGTTCGCGTTGGAGGTCGACCCGCGCGAACGGTTCCAGCGCCGCTACGGCGAGACGTTCGACGAGTTGGTGGACTCCGTCCGGTCGTTCGGCGTCGACGTAGACCGCGAGGACGTCGCCGACGTCTCGGACCGCGGGCTGATCCCCGGCACCGACGAGGTCGCCGTCATCGACCTGTTCGCCGAGTACATGACACAGGACCGCTGGGAGGTCGTCGTGTTCGACACCGCGCCGACGGGCCACACGCTCCGACTGCTCGAACTCCCGGACGTGATGGACACCACCGTCGGCAAGCTGCTCTCGATCCGCGGCCAGATCGGGTCGGTGGCCGACACGGTCGGCAGCCTGTTTGGCAGGGGCACCGAGACGAGTCGCTCGTACACCGAACGAGCGGGCGAGCTTCAGTCCGCGACACAGACCGTCAGACGGCGGCTGCGGGACGCCGACGAGACGGAGTTTCGGGTGGTGACGCTGCCGGAGTCGATGGCGATAGCCGAGACACAACGGCTGCTCGACAGGCTGAGCGAGGTGGGCGTCCCCGTCGGCGACGTCTTCGTCAACCGGACGCTCGTCGAACCGCCCGCGGAGTGTCCCAACTGCGCGCCGCGGTACGAGCGACAGCGGGACACGCTCGCGGCGGCCGACGAGACGTTCGACCGACCGGTTCGAGAGGTGCCGCTTCTCCCCGACGACGAGGGGCTCGACCGAATCCGACGCGTCAGCGACCACGTGCCGCCGGCCGGAGAGTGAGCCCGGCGGCCGGCCCCGGCGACGACGTCCCGATCGCCGGCCGCGGGCGTCGGTTTGAGCGTTAAGACAGATGCAATATGTTGGCGAACCGAAAGCGATGATTGGTTCGGGTGCGTAACCGCGATATGTCGACGGACGAGCCGGAGGCACGCGAGGAGAGCCCGAGCGAAACGCGAAACTGGCCGGAGCTGGTCGCCGGCGTGTACGACCGCCTTCGAGAGGACGGCGACGGAGGAATTTCGGTCAGGCTCCGAGACATGGAGATACGAGTTCCCAGCCGAACCGGCGCGGACGCCGAACAGGCACACTGGAACTTCGACGGAACGATCGAGCTCAACCCGTCCGACGACGACGGGTGAGCGCGTCCGGCGTCTCGGCGTTCGGGGCGCCCGGAATCGGCATCGACCGTGTTCGTATTCGCGCGCGGAGTCGACCTATCGCGGTCGACGGGTCGTCTCAGTCGTCGACGCCCTCGACCCGTTCCGCGTGTTCGGTCCGATCGGCGAACTCGACGTCCGAGCCGTCGGCACGGCACGCTTCGAGCGCGTGCTTCGCCGCCATTCCGGCCGACTGTGCCACCCGGGACCGGCCGACGCCGACCTTGAGGTCGACGCCGACGGCGTCGCGCACGTGGCGTATCGTGTCGCGGTAGTCGGCCTCCGTGAGCGATGGACAGACGCAGATGATGTTGTCGCCGCCGACGAAAAACGACAACGAGTCGTGTGCCTCGCGCATGTACCGCATGAGCTCGGCGTAGCTTTGTTCGATCTGGATGAAGCTGTCGAACTCGTTGAGCTCGTCGGTGTACTTGCCGGTGGCGTCGTTCACGTCGAAGTGAGCGAGCTGAACGTCCGCGTCGGTCCGGTCGGCGTCCGCGAGCGGCTCGCCGCGAAGGGCCTCTCTGCGCCCGTCGTCCTGTGCGCTGCCGGCGTTCTGAAGACGGTCCGAGGCGCGGCCGAGAGCCGCGACCGGAGAGGCGTCCGTGCCGATGCTCATGCTCGCGGTGACCGGATAGCGGTTGCCGATGGACTCCTGTATCAGCGCGTGGTCCGCGGCGTCCAGTCCGTTCGTCACGGTGATCATGTTGTCGAACCGACCGAAGAAGGCGTACCCCTCCCGGTTGCCGACCAGCTGTGAGACGTCCGCGTAGAGCCGCGATTGGAGCGTCTGGAGGTCGACCTCCCGTCGCGGCTCCGGCGTGACCGTCCACGGTCCGTAGTTGTCGATCTGAATCAGCGTCACCTGCGTCTGTGTCACAGTAGCATCCGTACGGTACGACGCGGGATTGCTCTTGTGAACACGGACGCGCCCGCCGGTTGTACCGAGCCGACGACGGCGCCGTCTCGGCCGATCTGTGACCCGCGGGCTCGGCGCCTCGCGCCGCCGCCCGCCGCGACCGACGAGAGGGCTACCCGGATCGAAGCGACGCGCGCCCGAGCAGATCGAGCTGGTGTGTCAGGTAGCTCAACTCGGCGTCGGCCACCTGCTGACGCCGGGCCGCGAGCCACGCGGCCAGCGTCTGGTCGTCGGGAGCGTTGGCATCGAGCTCGCCGACCGCCCCCTCGACGGTCGCGAGGATGTACCGCAGAAAGTACGCCTCGTCGGCCGGATACGCGTCGTCCCGTGGGTACACCGCCCAGTCGGACCCGGCGACGCCGTCGACGGTGACGCCCTCGAGCGCGCGGAGTCGGTCGAGCGCGTGATGGCCGGCACGGCTGTCGCCGCCGGGTTTCTGATCCATGTGACGGTGATAGGCGCGCTCGACGGCGTCGTCGGCCGGGTGAGCCGGACCGAAGCGCGTCCCGCCGTCGAACGTGATGGGGAAGTACCAGTACCCTCCGGGGGCGAGCGCCGAGAGGAGCGTCGGCAGCTGGTCGAGGGCGACGATGTCGAGAAACGCCATCCCGACGAGCAGGTCCCACTCGCGGGCGGCGTCGTCGACGAACGCCACGGCGTCGGCCGCCTCCGTCGTCACGGTGAGACGTCGGTCCGGCCCGTCGAGAACGACGCCGGCGTCGCGGGTCGTCGCGGCGACGTCGCGGTCGGCCGCCCAGTCGACGAGCCGGCCCGGAATGGCGTCGACGGCGTCCGAGTCGACGTCGACGGCGGCGTACTCGGTTGGTCCCGGCGGGAGGATGTCCCACTCCAGCATTCGTTCGATCATCGTCCCGACGCCGGCGCCGACCTCGAGCACCCGCAACGGGCCGTCGCGGTCCGCGCTCCGCTCGGCGATCCCCGCGCGAAGCCGCTCGAGGAGCCGCCGGTCGAGGCTGCGGTCGTCGAGGGTTCGCTTGGCCCGGAGGTACCGCTGGAAGTCCGTCGGGGCCATCAGCTCACCTCGACGCGCGGCCGACCGGCCAGCTCGGTCAGAAACGTCCGAACCCGCTCTGCCGTCTCGGACCAGTCGGGGTGGTCGTCGTACCGTCGACGGGCGCGACGACCCATGCGGGCCAGTCGGTCGCGGTCGGTCGCCAGCGAGGCGAGCGCGTCCGCGACCGCGTCCGGGTCGTCCGGCGGGACCAACACGCCGGTCTCTCCGTCGGTCACGATCTCCGTGGCGCCGCCGGCCGTCGTCGCCAGTGCCGGGAGGCCGAAGCTCATCCCCTCGAGGTACGCGATGCCGAACCCCTCGTGTCTGGACGGCATCGCGAGGACGTGTCCCGACCGGAGCACGGCCGCGAGCTCCGAGTCGGGGAGCCGCCCCTCGAACGTCACCCGGTCGGCGCGGCCGGCCGCCGCGAGCTGCGTCTCGACGCGGTCTCGGTACTCCCGGTCGACCGCGCGTCCGACGACGGTCAGCTGCCACGGCGACTCGAGCTGTGTGAGCCCCGCCGTGAGCGTATCGAGCCCTTTTCGCGGCTCGATGTTGCCGACGAAGACGACCTGAAACGGGTCCGTGTACGCACGTCTGTCGATCTCGGCGGCGCTCACCGCCGGGGCGAACTTGTCGCCGGCCGGCGGCGCGACGAGCGTGCGGTCACGCGAGAGCGAACTCGTCGCGAGGACAGACTCGCGGGTCGCCTCGCTGTTACAGACGGCGGCGTCGACCGTGTCGAGGTAGCGTCGTTCTACGGCCCGATACAACGGGGTGAGCCGCCGCCGCTCGTCCGCCCGAAGGTGGTGAACGATGCTGACGACCGGACACGACACCGCGTGGTTCGCCCGCACGAGCGACGGGTGTGCGAGCTCGTCCTGCAACAACACGTCGAACGTGCCGGTGAGCCGGTCCGAGACCGACGGCGAGAGGTTGTCGAGCAGGCCGCGCGGATACGACCGCCGGGGGAGGCTGATGACGTCGACGGTGTCGCCGACGGCGCGGAGCTCGCCGACCAGCCGCCGGTCGTACCGAAATCCGCCGGATTCGCCGTCGAGGTCGCCGTACAGCGCGAGGCCGGTGTGCATCACACCGGTGCGCGGTACGCGGCGTTCGCCTGCTCGTCCTCCCAGATCGTGACCGTCAACTCGGCGACGGTGTCGTCTGTCACCTCGTCGGTGACGCGGTCCCAGACGACGCGGGCGAACCGCTCGACGCTCGGGTTGTGCCCGTCGAACTCGGGGAGGTCGTTGAGCAGCGCGTCGGCGTATCGGTCGCAGAGCCCCGCCAGCGCGGCCTCCACGTCGTCGATGTTCACGAGGTAGTCGAACTCGTTCAACGCGTCGCCGCGGAACGTCAACTCGATTTTGAACCGGTGTGAGTGTGGCTCGGCCTCGCCGGCCGGCGGGTTGGGTACCGTGAGAAAGTGTTGTGCCACGAGACGCTCCAGTACGGTGACTTCGTACATACGCGTATTGGGGCCGGAACCATCCTAAACCTGATGCCGGCGGGCGGTCCCGGCGAGGCCCCGGGCGGCTCACTCGTACGTCAGGACGACCCCGAGCGTGGTCTCCGGCGACGAGTCGAGTTCGGCGTACGCCTCGCCGGCCCGCTCGATGGGGAACTCGTCGGTGATCAACGCGTCCGGATCGATATCACACAACAGATCGTGAACGAGCGCGAGCCGGCGGTCTTTGTCCCACCGGCCGGCGTGATCCGGGTCGATGCGGCTCACCTGACTGCTCTGGATCCGAAGGTGGCTCCGGTGGAACCGACCGCCGAGGTCGAGTTCGACGGGCTTGGTGCCGTACCACGACGCCACGATGATCCTGCCGGCGTACCCCGTCGCCTGGATGGCGTCGTCCAGGGCGCTGGGATTGCCCGACACCTCGAACGAGAGGTCCGCGCCGTCGGCGTGGGCGCCGTCGACCCGTTCTGCGAGGGCCGCGTCCGTCGGGAGCGACTCGTCCGCGCCGAGCCGTCGCGAGACCGACCGGCGGTGTTCGTAGTGGTCGACCGTCGTCAGTCGGCCGAGCGGGAACGACGAGAGAAACGCCGTGGTCAACAACCCCACGACCCCCTGACCGAGCACGGCGGCGCGCTCGCCGACTTTGGGCTGGCCGTCCATCACGAAGCTGACCGCCGCCTCGGCGTTGGCCGTGAGCACGGCTCGGTCCGGCGAGAGGTCGACCGGAACGACCTCCTCGGGCGTCGCGAGAAAGTGGCTCTCGTGTGGGTGGAACGCGAAGACGCGCCGTCCGATCCACTCGTCGGCGACGGCCGTTCCGGCGGCGACGACCTCGCCCACGGCGGCGTAGCCGTACTGAAGCGGATACGACAGCGTGCCGTCGAGCGCGTCGATCGTCTCGTCCGCCTCGACGTCCGCGGGCGCCTCGCCGCGGTAGATCAGCAGTTCGGTCCCGGAGCTGATGAACGACCGCTCGGTCCGAACGAGCAGCTGCTGGTCGTCGGGGTCCGGGATCGGTTCTTCTTCGACGGTGACCGATTCTGGGCCGGTGAAGTACAGCGAGCGTGCGGGCAACGCACTCACCCTCGCGTCGTGACGCCGTGGACTGATTCGTAACCGACGCAGGCTGTCGGAGGGCTGGCCCCTCGCAGGATCGTCATACAACGTGTACGACTTGTGTGGTATTTAATTTGCGCCCGCCGGCAGGCGGGCTGATCGGCGCCCGGCGGCTCGGCGGCGACCCGCAGGAAGCCTCCGGAGGGATCTAGGGACAGATCAGCGGTAGCCCAGCGCCTCGAGACGCTCGACGTCTCCAACTGCGCCGTACACCTGTGACACGGGAAGCGGCGTCGGCGGCGAGAGCGTCGGCTGACGCGTGTGTCGGTCCTCGGCCGTCGTTTCGGCCCACGGAACCGTGATCAGCGCCGGCACGGGCGTGTGCATCGGGTGGCCGTAGAGCCGCCACTCGCCGAACAGGTTGCCGTGATCGGCGGTCACGGCAACCCGGCCGTCGACGTTCCGCAAGAGGGTGCGGACGGACTCGAGCGCGTACCGGAGGTTTGCCTCATAGGCCGTTCTGACCCGGCGTTCGGTGACCGCTCCCCGCCGAAGGAGTGTCCACGGGTTCGTCTCGCTGCTGTGTGTACCGGTACGCGCCATGCCGCCGTCGCCGTCGAGCGGGTCGGTGACGAACGGGTGATGCGGCTGCATGTAGTGGACCACCAGTCGGTCGGGGTCGTGGTCGCGCGCGACACGGATCGCGCGGTCTGTGACCGCCTCGGCGGGGACCGTTCCGAGGTCGTCGTCCCACGCGTACTTCCACACCTCGTCGAGAACGGCGAAGCGCTCGGCGTCGAGATATCGGTCGGTCCACGTGTTGCCGGTCACCATCGCCGTGCGTCCGACCGCGTCTCGGTGCGTCGACGTCTGGAAGGTGTTTTCTAACCACTCCGAAGAACAGCTCCCGACCGACCGGACCGTCTCGACCGCGTCGAGAAAGGCGTACTCGGCGGCGGCGTCACGGAGCGCGTCGGGACGACACGCGTCGAGCACGACCAGGACATCCCAGTCGCGGTCGTACACGTTCTCCCCGTACTCCAGTCGGCGGCCGATCGCCTGGAGACAACGCAGGGACGCGGTCGCCAGCACACCGGTGTTGTGGTCAGTCATCGAGAGGCAGTGTAGGCGTACCTTGGGCGTCACCGATACAAAAGCTTCTGGCGGGCACAGACCCGGCCAGATACCGTGCGTCGGACCGCGGCGTTCGCGCTCGAACCCGGCGGAGAAACATCCGATCACTCATTTAGGTGGCCGACGAGGGGGCACCTATGCGACTCCCAGAGACACGCGACTTGTTCGCACGGACGCTGGAGTTTCCGGTGACACGCGAGACGGTGCTCGAGACCGTTGGCGATACCGAACTCGACGCGCCGACGGGGAACAACGAGACGATCGCCGAGGTGCTCGACCGGTGTGACACCGAGGAGTTCGTGTCGGCCGACGGGCTCTACGGAACGCTGATGACCTTCGTCAGCGACGGGTTCATCGGACGCAAGTACTACGACGACCGCGGCACCAATCCGACGGACCCCGACGAGCCAGGCGAGGTGCAGTTCTGATGGCCGTCACGCTCATCTCCGGTGTGACCGGCGTCGGCCTCTCGAGCATCTGTCAGCGGGTCCGCGCGAGCCTCGACGACGAGTATCTGCTTCTCAACTTCGGCGACGTGATGCTCGAACAGGCCGTGGCAGAGGACATCACCGCCGACCGGAGCGAGCTGTCCTCGTTGTCGCACAGACAGACCCAGCGGCTCCAGCGCCGAGCGGCCGAGTACGTCGCCGATCAGGCCGAGACGAACCGGGTGATCCTCTCGACGCACCTCGCCGTCGAGACGGACGTCGGCTACATTCACGGCCTTCCGGACAGCGTGCTCCGCGACGTGGCGCCGTCGACGTTCGTGCTCGTCGAGGCGGCTCCGAGCACGATTCTCGAACGCAGAGATCAGAGCGACCGCGGCCACGACCCGGCCACCGAGCGACAGGTCGAGTTCGAACAGGACCTCAACCGCACCGCGGCGCTCGGGTACGCCCGCGAACAGGACGCGCCGATCCGGTTCGTCGAGAACGAGGGAAGCGTGACGGCGGCCGTCCAGCAGGTCGTCGAGACGCTGGAGTCATAGGCGGCACGCCCCCGTCTCGCGGGAACGGCGACCGCGTCGACGAGGCGCCGCCGAGCGAGGCGACTGGCCGACCGGCCGCTCACAACACGAGCAGCGGCAGCATCGCCAGCCCGCCGGCGCCGAAGCCGGCGGCCAGTTCCCGATGTCCGTCGTTCGGGAGCGCCTCGCCGGTCTCGAGCGCCTCTGGGATGAACTCGGTCACGACGAGATACACCATGGCGCCGGCGGCGAACCCGTAGCCGAAGGGGAGAAACGACTGTGCCCACGTGACGAACGCGTAGGCGATGACGGCGCCGATCGGCTGCGGAAGACTGGAGAAGACGGCCGCGCCGACCATGCGCCACTTCGAGAGCCCCATGGCTCGCATCGGGATGGCGATTGCGGTCCCCTCCGGGACGTTGTGAACGGAGATGGCGACGGTCATGAACACGGCGAGCACCGGAACCGAGGCCCCGAGCAGCGGTATCCCTCCGTCGAGTCCGAGCTCGGCAAACGAGACGCCGACGGCGACCCCCTCGGGGAAGCTGTGTATCGTGAGAATGCCGAGAATGAGAAGCAGCGTCTTCGGGGTGCCGTCGGCGATCGCCTTCGCCTCGACGGCGTGGTCGTGGGCGTCGTCTGCGGGGTGGCCGCCGTCCGTCTGTGCCGGGGGTGCGTTGTCATGGTCGCGGTCGTCCGTCCCGCCGACGTCGACGCGGTCGAGCAGCCGGTCGCCGACCTCGACGAGCACGACGCCGGCGAGGAGGCCGGCGATCAACAACACGGGCACGCCGCCCGCGGCGTAGGCGATACCCTCGTCGACGAGACCAAACACCGACACCGTCACCATGATCCCCGACGCGACTCCCCAGAGACCGACGTTCCAGCGGTCGCTGAAGTCGTCGACGAAGAAGAACGGGAGCGCTCCCAGCCCCGTCGCTATCGCGGTGACGAGTCCGGCGAGGAAGACGAGCACGAGGTTTTCCATTTACGAATAACTATTAGTGATTCTTTCAAAAGAAAGTTTTGAATATAGAAAGAAAAGTTAGCAGTCAGAGACGTGCGGCCGAATACCGCGACGACCGACCCGGTTGCGTCCGTGCTTCACGGCCGAACGGAACAGTCGCCGCTTTCTCAACGTAGTCATCGGTCGGATTCCCTGCGTCGACCGTCTCTGAGCCGTCGGGCGCATCCTCGTCTGGGGGGATTCGAGTGGTGGTGTAGATTCGCATACGGAGGGTCGCTCTTCACACTGCGGTCACGCGAGAAGCCGTTGTCGCACAACGCGTCTCGTGCCCTCTCAACTCGTCAATAAGCCCGGCTGATCGTCTCGGGTCACGACGGATCGCGTTTGATGATTATTCGTACGGTCGAGCCGTACAGAACCCGCACCCGACAGCTCTGAAACTGAAACGTCGCCGCGGGGAGCCAGCTGCCGCCGTCCGTGGCCTTCGATTTGAACAGGCCCTTGAGGTTGTCGGTGTCGACGAAGTGATACAACGGCGGCGTCTCGGAGAGCTCCGGCCACTCGTCGATGGCCTCCGTGACGGAGAGAATGACGGCCTCTGCGACGTTGACCGGGCGGTCGAACTCTCGTACCAGCTCCGTCTCCGTCGTCCACCCCGACGCGGGAACGTGGTCCGTCTGTTCGCCGGCCGGTGACGGCGCGTTCTGACCTCTGTGTTTGCTCATACCGTGGTACACGAACTACGACAAGGTGTCGTCTGTCCCCCTAAGTATCGGAGCCGCGTGTCGGGTGCCGATATATATCGCAGTCGAGCACCGAGCGGTCGCCGACACGGATGACGGCTGAGCGGTCCGTGCGTGAAACGCTGTCGGGAGGTGACGGCGCAGGCCGGGTCGCTACAACAACGTCAGCAACAACAGAACGCTCACCCCCAAGACGACCGCGGTGTACGCCCAGAGCGCGACGTGGTGAAAAAGGGAGACTCCTCGCATACCGTCTCAGCTCCCCGCGGTTCGACTCGCCGACGGGCGCCGGCCAGGATCGGGCGACGCCACGAACAGAGGCTCGCGGACAGTCATCGCGCATTCCGCGTCCGCGAGCCCGGTCACGTGGTGTCTCCCCGGGTCAGCCGCGATTGCGGCGGTGCGGAGCCGCGTCGATCCTACACCACCTGACGGTCCGGAAACGGCCGTCTCCGACGGGCGAGAGTATACGTTGTTCGCGCCGCGGCCCGGAGTGGCTCCGTGTCGGTCGCGGGTCGGCTTTGTCATACGAGAGGGTGTCGCCGCCGGCACACGACGGTTGCCGGTACGTGTATCGCTGCGCGGTGGCTCGTGCCGATACACATCGAAGCGCCGGGTCGGGCCGGTGTCTCGGGACTGACAGGCGGCACGGTCGGGGCCGGCGCGACACCGGATCGGCAGACGGCCCGTCGGTCACGCGGTCGGCTCAGCCGAAGTGTTCCTCGAGGAGTTTGCGTTCTGCTGCCCGCAGGTGTTGGCTGAACGTCGACTGTGCGATGCCGAGCTCCGTGGCGACCGTCGTCGCGTCGTTGTCCCGCGGCCAGTCGAAGTATCCCGCGTGGAAGGCCATCCGGAGGACCTCTCGTTGTCGGTCCGTCAGGCGGTCGTCGAGGGGAACGGCCGGCGTCGGGGTCGTCTCCCAGTCGACGGACGTGTCGCGTTTCGCGACCAGTTCGACGCCGTCAAGCGCCGCCGTGACGTCCGCGACGTACTCGCGAACGTCTCGCTCGGACGGCAGTTGTACCGTCACCCGGAGTCGCGCGGGAGCAGCACGGAACGCGACTCCCTGGAGCGTGACGCCGCGTTCGACCAGCTGCTGAATCGGCGAGTCTGCCGCCAGCGTCACCACGCAGGTCATCGTGGTCGCGTCGGCGCTGAGGACCGACGCGGCCGTCTCGGCCGCGATGCGTGTACCCAGCGACTCCGGGTCGGGATGGTCGGTTACGTCGAGCGTGACGAACACCGCCCAGGCGCCGTCGTCTCGGTGCGAGAGGTCCACGCTCGCGACCGGCGTGTCCACCGCGCTCATGAACGCCGACAACGCGCCGTCCGACGCGACGTGAAAGGTGAGATTCGTCGTGCCGCCCGCCAACAACGCGTCCCGGTGGCGGATCGCGCCGATGGCGTGGCCGATGGTGCGGCCGAGTTCTTCGAGCGCCTCGACCTCCTCGTCGCTCATTCCGTCGGGACGGTCGACGTGTATCTCCACCGCGCCGAAACACACGGAGTCGTAGGTGATCGGTATCGCGACGATGGTGTTGGTTCCGGAGATGAGCCCCCGCTCGCGCCACGGGGCGTCGGAGTCGACGCTCACCAGATCGGTCACACATACCGACGACCGCGTCTCGCAGGCGCGGCGCGCCGGGAGGGGATCCGTCGGCGCGGCCGCTCGCGGCGCGTCCGTCTCCATCGGCACCGCGGGAACGTCAGCGAGGTAGCGGTCGAGGTCGCCGGCGGCGGCCCGCGAGACGGTCGCGTCGGTCGGCAGGTCCACGTCGGCGACCCAGGCTCCGGTGACCGTCTCGATGCGACACAGCCGGCGACAGACCTCGTGTTCGACGTCTGTGCGGGTGTTCGCGCTCACCACCGCGGGCGTTATCGACCGGATGAGCCGGTTGATCCGGTCTAACCGCATCAGTCGGTCGTTCTGTCGGCGAAGCTCGCGGTCGCGGTCTCGAAGGTCCCGCGTGCGAGCGATCTGTTCGAGCGCCTGTTGTGTGTTCGCGGCCCACGTCTCGGCGAGGTCACGCTGCGTCGCCGAGAACGCGTCGTCGTCGCCTGTCGCGTACAACACCACGCCCTGTCGGCCGAGCGGACAGACCAGCCAGTCGTCGAACGCCTCGTCGAGCCAGCCGCCGGAGCCGTCGCGTTCCCGGTGGGTCTCGGCCTCCAGACTGTCGAGTCGGGTGACGAACGCCGTCCATATCGGGCCGGAGCCGTCCGAGAGCGTCGGCAGAGTCGGGTCCACGTCGGGATCCGTCGTCTCCCGTGCCGTCGGAACGAGGTCACCGGTGCCGTCGGTTCTCGTGAACACCGCCGCGTACGGCAGATCTAACTCGGCCGTCGCGGTCGCGACCGCCCGCTCGGCGACCGCCTCGGCCGTGTCTGCCGTCATCAGCGTCCGGGTCGCGCGGTGAAGCCCCTGGAGATACCGCTCGCGCGCGTGCCGGCCGGTGATGTCGTGGTAGTGTTCGATCCGGCCGCCGACGTACAACCCGGTCTCGATCGGCGCGCTCCAGTACTCCAGCCAGCGCTCCGTGCGATCCCCGTCTGCGGGCACGTGGACGGTGGCGTCGAGTTCTCGGTCGCGCTCCGAGAGGCCGGTTCGAACGAGCGACGCGAGCGACGTCGCCCGCGTCTCGGCCGCGATCGTCTCGAACTGCTCGGCCGCGACGGTCGCGTACTCGCGGCCGCGGACGTCGCTCCGGTCGACCCCGAGAAGCGTCTCCGTCGCCTCGTTGGCCCACACGACCGTTCCGTCGGCGTCGACCACGACGGTCGCCTCTCGCGAGGTGTCGAGAACGTCTTCGGTGAGCGACTCGTACCGGCGTTCGCTCCGCCGTTCGGCGACCGTCCGCTGGAGACGCTCGACCGCGACACGAAAATCCTCGTCGGGAAGCTCCGTCAACAACGCCTCGACGTCGGCCTGGACCGTTTCCAGGCGCTCGACGAGCGAGCGGTACTCCTCGCTGGCGTCGAGAACCTCCGGCGGCTGAACGGCCTCGAGCGCGTCCTGTCGTTCGATGAGCGAGAACAGCTCCTGAAGCTTCGCGTCGTACTCGCCGCGGGTCAGCATGCGGTCGATCGTCTCGTACAACATCGGCGGGTCGATGGGCTTCTCGAGGTACGCGTCGAACCCCATCTGGACGACGTCGAGGTCGGGCGTGACCGCCGAGACAACCACCACCTGTGGGTCGGCCGCGGATTCCGGAATCGCCGCGAGCACCTCCCCGCCCGACAGGCCGGGCATCAGCCGGTCCAACAACACCACGTCAATCGTCTCGTCCAGCCGTTCGAGCGCCTCGGCTCCGTCGTGGGCGGTTTCGACCTCGTACGTGCCGTCTAACCAGTTGGCGTACAGCTCCGCCAGGCTGCGGTCGTCTTCGACGACGAGAATGCGAGCCGCGGTCGACTGCCGACTCGTCATACGGTCGGGCCGGGCGTGCTCGTCTCGTCGGATCGGTCGGTCGGCAGCCGCAGACACACCGTCGTCCCGTCGGCGGCGGAGTCCACGGAGACATCGCCGCCGGCCTGCGTGACGATCATTCTGACCATCCACAAGCCGAGCCCCTGTCCGTGGTTCAACGGGGTTTCCTCGCCGGTCGCGAGCACGTCCGCTTCCATCTCCGGCAGTCCGGGCCCGTCGTCGCTCACGGTGATCTCGACCCAGTCGTCGTCCGGACGGGCGAGGTCGACCTCGACGGTCCCGTGTTCGGTCGCGTCGCTCGCGTTTTCCACGAGTTCGCGCACCGCGTCGCGAAGCGCCGGCGGCACCCGCACCGACGCGGCGCCCGGCGCGTCGGCCGCGACCGTTACGTCGGCTCCCTCGTCGCGGACCGGGGCCACGGCGTCGTCGAGGATCGATTCGGGGTCGGCCGTGGCTCGCAGCCGCGTTTCGGATCCGAGAAGCGTCCGTATCTGTTTCATCTTCTCGCTCATCGCCTCCCACTTGTCGAGGACGCCTTCGACCCGCGCGAACTGCTCGCCCCGGGTCTCGGCGTCGTCCTCGTCGCACATCAGCCCGGCCCAGCCGCGAAGCTTGGTCAGATCGTTGCGCATGTTGTGTCGCACCACCCGCTGCATGACCTCCAGGTGGCGTCGGTGTTGTTCCTGAGCCGTGATGTCGCGGCCCTCCACGACGAGCAGCGACACGTCGTCGTCCTCGTCGGTCACGGGCTTCGCGGAGAAGTCGATCGTCGCCAACCCGTCTGCGCCGCGCACCGTCGTCTCGTACCGGACGAACTCTCCGCTCGCGGCCCGGTCTAAGGCGTCTCGGAGCTCGTCGCCGACGGCCTCGGAGTGCGTCCACCACGGGAGGTCGCCGAACTGCTCGCCGACGGTGTCGTCGCGTTCGATGCCGCCGAACTCCAGGGCGGCGTCGTTGATCTCCACCACCGTCCCGTCCGGCCGCAACAACCCGGTGAACTGGTACGTCTGGTTGAAGATGCTCTCGAACCGCCGGGCCCGTTTCGTGTCGTCGGTCACGTCCCGGAGATACACCAACATCCCGTCGATGGCGTCGTCGTCGAGCATGTTGCGGCACTGCCCCTGGACGTTGAGCCATTCGCCGTCGCCCGATTCGAAGCGCCCCTCGATCCGCGAATCGGCGTCGGTGTGCTCGCGGCTGTCGAAGAACGCCTCCATGACCTCCTCGCGGCTGTCCGGGTGGAAGCGATCGAAGAGGTTCGCGCCGGTGAGTTCGTCCGGCTCGTGGCCCAGAACGCGGTCGGCAGAGCCGCTGGCGTAGGTAATTTCTCCGTCCGGGTCGACGACCGTCACCACGTCGATGGATTCCTCGAGGAACCGTTCGGTCCGGCGGCGCTGGCGCCGCCGCTCGGTCATGTCGCGGACGACCGCCGCGTAGCCGCGAAACGCGCCGTCGTCGTCGGTCAGCGAGGCGTACTGAACGTCCGCGTAGAACTCCGAGCCGTCGGCACAGACGAGCCACCCCTCGTGGGCGCTCTCGCCGGCGACGCGCGCCTGTTGTAACAGCCGCTCGGGGAGCCCACGGTCTCTGTCGGCCGCCGGATAGAGCCTGCTCATCGGGGTGTCGAGCGCCGTCTCGGCGTCGTACCCGAACGTGGATTCGACGCTCTCGTTCCAGGTCTGGATGTCGCCGTCCGCGCCGACGACGAAGAAGGCGTACTCGTCGACGCTCTCCGTCAACAGCCGAAGCCGTTCGCGCTCCTCGAACAACTCGCGCTCGCGCCGCTTGCGCTCGGTGATGTCCTGTTGGATGCCGATGTAGTTTCTCG